>JAHECN010000201.1 GCA_024641735.1 Gemmatimonadota bacterium
GGCACCTGAACATGTTGGCGGAGCAGGAACGGCTGCGGACCCTGGGCTATGACGATCGCTTCCAGCGGCTCTGGGCGTTCTACTTCTGTTACTGCGAGGGCGGCTTCCTGGAGCGTGCCATTGGGAATCTGCAGATGACGTTCGTTCCGACCGGGAGCACGAGCCGAGCGGTGGTCGCGCCTCCGGTGCCTCCACTGGCGGTGGCGGCATGATCGCTTCTTCACGTGCACCAGCCACCCTGTTCGCGTGCGTAACCATCTCAGGAGCGTGTTGACATGAATACGACGGCATTACTGAAGACGTATGGCGCCGCCATTCTGGTCTGCTTTGGAATGGACCTGCTCTGGCTCGGCGTCGTCGCGAAGGGGTTTTATCAGGGCCAGATTGGCCACCTGATGCGCCCCGATGTGCAATGGATTCCGGCGGTGTTGTTCTACGTGATCTACGTCGCGGTCCTGGTCCTGATTGTCGTGGCCCCCAGCGTGGAGAAGGCGTCACTCGGCCGAGCGATCGGCTACGGTGCGCTCTTCGGATTGGCAGCGTACGCGGCCTTCGACCTGACCTCGCTCGCGTTGCTCCGGGACTTCCCGGTCAAGGCGGCCGTCGTCGACATGACGTGGGGCGTGACGCTCTCGGCCACGGTGGCTGGAGCAGCATACTGGGTGGCGATGCGGCTGGCCTAGCACCGCCAACCGCAGAGCCTCGCGGGACCCGATACTCCCGGTCCCATGGCATCAGTGTGGGGCCGAGGATGAGGGGCGCGAGTTCGGGACTATGTGCTGCTGCTCACTAGACGTGCACCCGGCGAGGGGGAGAAGGGCTGCGGCCCAGTTTGGCGCGGCCCGGTAGTTGGGGGGTGGGGGGTCATCGAGGGAAGGTAGTGATTGCGGACGCCTTCCCCCTTTGCCATATTATACAAGTAATTGCGCAATTATGCGTACAATGATATCTTCCTTCGGACCCTCCCCGCCACCGCACGGAGCATCACCATGCAGGAAATCCCATTGTTTGACACCTCCGCTGCCTTTGCGATGCGGGTCGGCCAGCTGGCCTCGACGCTCTATGAACAGATGGACGAGTGCCTGACGGCAGACGGCATGCGGCTGCCAGGATACGCCACGAGCATCGTCCAGAGCCTGTACCATGGCGGACCGCAATCCATCTCCGACCTTGCCCAGCGGCTCCAGCTCTCCCATCAGCTCGCCTCCCAACGGGTCAAATGGCTGGTCACGGCCGGCTTGGCAAACGCTGCATTGGGGAAGGCGGATCGCCGAGTGCGGGTGATCAGCCTGACGAAGCTGGGTCGAGCAGAGGGACGGAAGCTGCAAGCCTTCCTCCCCAAACTCGATCGTGCCTATAGCGACCTCTTCACCGAGATCGGGATCGATCTCCACCACGCCATGCTGCGCGCGTCCGCGGCGTTGGCCGACCGACCTCTTCACACTCGTATTGGCGAGGGCGCGGTTGCGCGTGTCGGCAACACGGCGACTCCATCGGATGGTGCCTCATGACACTCTTCTCAGTTCGAATGTTTCTCGGTGCGATGGCGTTTGTGCTCGCACCCACACCGGCCCATGCGACTGGAGGGTCGAGGCTACTCACCGCATCGCAACCTGACACGACGACGTGGCGGGGGACGCTCGACGCCGCCGGAGTGAAGCTCCGTTTGGTGGTGACCATTGTGAACGATTCCGGCGCGCTGAGCGGGGAACTCCGGAGTGTCGACCAAAACAACACGACGGTGGCGTTGGCCAACATCCGGGTTGCGGGAGACACCCTCCGCTTTGTGATCCCGACGCTTTCCGCGCGTTTCAGCGGGCCATACAGCACGGATCGCACGGAGGCGATCGGCACATTTGTGCAGGGCGGAACCGCGCTCCCCTTGACGCTCACCGTCTCCGCGTCAGGGGTCGATGCGGCGGCCGCCGAGGGTCAGCTCAAGGAGGCGTGGATCGGGAAACTTTCGGTCGGGCTGATGAACCCCATCATGCAGTTTCGGATCGTCGTCCAGCAGTCCGGCGACACGGTTGGGTTTTTCGATAGCGTGACCGAGGGCAAAGGGGGCTTTCCGGCAACGTGGTCGCTGTTGGGCGACTCGCTTGCCTTCGATGTCCCGGCCATCAAGCTCACCTATCGGGGTGTCCTGAACGCCACACGCGACAGCGCCGAGGGCGTCTGGAGTCAGGGCGGACGCGCCATTCCCCTGACGCTGGCGAGGCATTCCACGGTCTACGACAACTCCAACGTCTGGGCCAACCGCCCACAGCGGCCCGTGGGACCATTCCCGTACGATGCGGAGGAAGTTCGGTTTGAGAACGCGGCGGATAGCGTCACCCTGGCCGGGACACTCACCATCCCGCGGACGCCGGGGCGGCACCCCGTGGTGGTGTTGATCAGCGGCTCGGGACCACAGGATCGCGACGAGACGATCATGGAGCACAAGCCCTTCCTCGTGCTCGCAGACTACCTGACGCGCCGCGGCATTGCGGTGTTGCGCTATGACGACCGCGGGACAGCAAGCTCAACCGGCAAGTTCGGTCTGGCAACGACGGAGGACTTCGCCCGCGACGCCTCGGCGGCGGTTGCCTTTCTTCGCAGCCATCCACGTATCAACCCACGGGAAATCGGGCTGGCAGGACACAGTGAGGGTGGGCTGATCGCGCCGATGGTGGCGGGACTCCGCGACGACATCGCGTTTGTTGTCTTGATGGGGGCGACCGGCGTCGATGGCCCGGCCATCATCCTGAGCCAGACCGAGGCAATGGCTCGGATTGCGGGAGCGGACAACGCCGAGCTCGCGAGAGTACGCAGACTCAATGAGGCAGTCATGGAGATTGCCTTGCGCTTCGGTCCGGACGTTGATTTGGTGAAGCAGATGGAGCCGACCATTCAGGAGGTGGCGCTCGGCTTCCCTGAAGCGAATCGTGCAGAGGTGATCACCCTCATGCGCCAGGGCATTCGCAACTCGGCCAACCAGATGCGCAGCCCCTGGATGCAGTATTTCCTCCGCTACGATCCTCGACCGGCACTGCGGCGGCTCACCGTTCCGGTGCTCGCGATCGCCGGGCTGAACGACACGCAGGTGCTCCCCGAATTGAATGTTCCCGAGATCCGGAAGGCTCTGGCGGCGGCTGGCAACCGGGATGTTTCAATCGTGGAACTGAAGGGGCTGAACCATCTCTTCCAAATGAGCCAGACCGGTTCGATGAATGAGTACCTCACCATTCAGGAGACGTTCAACCCGGAAGCGCTGAAGACGATCGGCGACTGGATTGTCCGTCACACAACGGTGGTGCCGTAGGGGTGGGATGGCACGACGGCTCAGGCTCTGCGCTGACTGCCATCGCATGCTCCGAAATACCACACAGCCCGCCACTCCGAAGAGTGACGGGCTGTGTGCCATGCCCCGAGTAGGAATCGAACCTACAACCTAGTGATTAAGAGTCACGTGCTCTACCAATTGAGCTATCGAGGCGCACTGCAGTAGCCCCAACGGGAATCGAACCCGTCTCTCGACCTTG
>JAHECN010000202.1 GCA_024641735.1 Gemmatimonadota bacterium
GTTGGGGTGACGCTGCAGCCGCTCGAGACGCGCCTGCTTGAGCGTCGGATCGTAGTAGTCGTTGAGATTGTCGAGACCAACGACTTCATCCCCGCGAGCGAGCAACTTCTCGCTGGTGTGGTAACCAATGAACCCCGCCGCGCCCGTCACCAAATGCTTCATCCGTCGTCCTCTGCGTAGTCCTGAAACGACCGGAAATCGGCCGCCTGATTACTCGCCCGGGTTGACCGTCACGCCCTCACGTCGAAGCTGCTCCGCCCGCCAAGGCTCAAGCCGGACCGACACGACCAGCATGCCATCCTCAAGCCCTTGGTTGAGGACATCGCCAATCCGGTGCAGCTGCCCGAGCCGCTTCCCATCCGCTGGGTTCAGCAGGACCCGTACCACGGGGCGAATGGCCTCGGCGCGCCAGCGGAGCGCCGACTTGAGTGATTGCAGACCGTCGGTCCGCATGGTGGTCGTGAAAATCGCGTCAGGGTAGCGTTCGTGCGCCCAGGCAGCGAAGGCGTCCGGCTCAGCCAGGGAGTCCAACTTGTTGAACACCACCTGCACGGGCTTCTCCTCCAATCCGAGCTCCTCGAGCACGAGGCGCACGGTATCCATCTGATCTTCCCACTCAGGATGGGAGGCATCGACGACGTGCAACAGGAGGTCGGCTTCCCCGGCCTCTTCCAGCGTGGCGCGGAACGAGGCGACCAGATGGTGCGGCAGCTTGCGGATGAACCCCACCGTATCGCTCAGGCGCACCCGCAGGTTTTCACCGAGATCCACTTCCCGCGTGAGCGTGTCCAACGTGGCGAAGAGGCGATCCTCGACGAAGATGTCGTGCTCACCAGAGAGACCACGGAGGATGCTCGACTTGCCGGCGTTGGTGTAGCCGACCAGTGCAGCACCGAGCATGACCGAGCGGCCTGACCGAATGGTTTCCCGGTGTCGGCTGACATCGCGCAACTTGTCCCGCAGCACGGTGATCTTGGCGCGAATCAATCGACGGTCCGTTTCCAGCTGCGTTTCGCCTGGGCCGCTCAACCCGATGCCACCGCGCGTCCGCGACAAGTGGGTCCACATGCGTGTCAGGCGCGGGAGCAGGTACTGCAGCTGCGCCAACTCCACTTGCAGTTTCGCTTCGTGGCTCCGGGCGCGGGTCGCGAAGATGTCGAGAATGATTTCGGCACGGTCCATGACGCGGACGCGGATTGCTTCCTCGACGCCCTGTCCCTGCGCCGGCGACAGCTCTTCGTCGAAGACCACGAGCGTGGCCTTGGTGTCGAAGGCGAGCTTGGCGAGTTCCTCGACCTTTCCTTCCCCGATCAAGGTCGCAGCACTCGCGGTGGCAATCTGCTGCGTCAGCGTACCGACGATTTCTCCCCCGGCCGTATCGACCAGGCGACCCAATTCGTCGAGATGCTCCTGCATCTTCTGCGCATCGGGACTCCCCTTGCGGGGAGCGGCGACGAGAATGACCCGCTCGCGCGGCGGAACAACATCAATCAGCTGGCGAATGCGTGCCTCACGGCGAGAAAGGTCAGTGGTCGCGCACGGCTCCGGGCGCTCCCGGAAGATAGCGGATCCGCACACCCAATCTGGGCAGCTTCAGGACGCATCGGATGTGCCCTGCCCCGTGACGCCACGCTGCCGCCACCACTCCATTCGCTCCGCGATCCGCCGCTCCTGCCCGAAGGGACCCGGCTGATAGAACTCGGCGCCACGGACCTCTTCAGGGAGATACTCCTGGGCGACGTACGCGGCAGGGTCGTCGAAGGCGTAGCGGTACCCTTCGCCGTAGCCGAGGTCCTGCATGAGCTTGGTGGGCGCATTCCGGATGTGCAGCGGAACCGGGGCCGCTGGTGTGTCGGCAGCAGCAGCCTGGGCCGCCTTCCACGCAGCGTACACACGGTTGCTCTTCGGCGCGGTGGCGAGGTAGACGGTGACTTCTGCCAAGGCGAGCTCACCTTCCGGACTCCCCAGGAAGTGGAAGGCGTCACGCCCTGCAATGGCGAGCTCCACGGCGCGCGGATCGGCGAGCCCGATGTCTTCGCTTGCCATGCGCACCAGCCGTCGCGCGACAAACATCGGGTCCTCACCGCCCTGAAGAATGCGTGCCAACCAGTAGAGTGATCCCTGCGGGTCGGACCCGCGTACCGCCTTGTGCAACGCCGAGACCAGGTCGTAGTGCTGTTCGCCAGACTTGTCATGCGACGCGAGGCGGCGGGCCATCGTCGCCTCGACGACCTCGGGGGTGATCGTCCCGCTCTCCCCGACGTGTTGCGCAGCGGCCTCGAGCACGGTGAGGGCGCGGCGCGCGTCGCCGTCCGCCACGCGCGCCAACAGGTCGCGTGACGTGTCGAGCAATACCACCGCGCCCCGCAAACCGTCGTCACTCGTGACCGCCCGATCCAGCACGGCGGCGATCTCATTCGGCGCCAGTGCCTGCAGCACCCAGACACGTGCACGACTCAGGAGCGCGGCGTTCAACTCGAAGGATGGGTTCTCGGTCGTCGCCCCGATCAATGTGACAATGCCCTGCTCGACGGCCGGAAGAAATGCGTCCTGTTGGCCGCGGTTGAGCCGGTGAATCTCGTCGACGAACAGAATGGTGCCGCGACCGAGCTTCCGGCGCTCTTCCCCCTCGCGAATGATCTCGCGAATTCGCGGGACCCCTTCGCTTACCGCCGAGAAGGGGACGAACACGCGCTCGGTGTGACGCGCAACGATCCGTGCCAACGTGGTCTTCCCCGTTCCCGGTGGGCCCCAGAGCACGATGCTCCCCAAGTCCCCGCGCCGGATGGCATCACCGAGCGGCTTCCCTGGCGCGAGCAGATGCTGCTGCCCAACGAATTCTTCCAGCGTCCGCGGACGCATCCGCGCCGCGAGCGGTTCGGGCAGGGAGAAGAGCGAGTCGGTCACACCGACTCTCCTGCTCCTTCCGACGTGGCGAATCGTGCGGCAAGTGCCAGGAGTGCGTCGCGTGTGTTGCGCGCCGGGTCCTCCAACACCGCGTGCAATAACGCCTCAAGCGTCACGCCGAGTCGTGGCCCGGCGGGGACCACACCGGCAGCGATCAGGTCATTTCCAGTGATAGCCAGGCCGCCGCGATCCGTGGCCTCTCCTCGTGCCATGATCCCGGCCATCGCGGCACGCCACGCTGCACCCTCGCCACGCCAATCGGCCAGTGTCGCCAAGTCCTCGGCAGCGGCGCCAACCTGTGCCATCCATCGACGGACGGCAACCGCACCATCCCCGAGCGGCGCCGCAGGGCCGCGGTCGATCGCCTCAGCACGGCGAATGTCCGCCGTGGAACTCTTCAGTCGGCGCCAGACCGCGGCGGACGGCACACAGTAGTGCGCGGTGAGCAGGACCGGATCCCTCGCGTCGATCGGGACCTGTAGCGCCACCGGTGCGGCGGCGAGCTCTGGCATCCAGGTGGCCGCGACGCCGGAGTCACGCCAGAGCCGTGTCAACTCTTCAAGATCAGCCGCCGTCT
>JAHECN010000203.1 GCA_024641735.1 Gemmatimonadota bacterium
TTCCGGTGTGGGCGAGTGCGGTGGCCGACGCGATCATCGCCGCGGTTGCCCCTACCCGCCTCGCGGAGTTTCGTGGCTACGGCGGTGGAGCACGGAATGGCGCGGCGTTGCGTCAGTATTACGAGGGACAAGAGGCGTTCGAGCGGCAAGATTGGACGGCAGCCAAACAGGCATTCCGTGAGGCCGTCCGAATGGATTCCGGGTTTCATCAAGCTCGGTGGGCGATGTTGCTTGCCCGGAAGTGGGCCCGGCTCCCCTATGAAGAGGAATTGCGGACACTCGCAAGAGTCGGAACACTTCCCCCGCCGCTTTCGCGATTGGTGACGGCACAACTCGAGCCCGATCTGACCCGACGAATGGTGATGCTGGATTCCCTCGCCGTGGAGTGGCCGACGGTCGCAGATGTCCAATTGGTCCGGGCCAACGAGCTCTTCCATCGGGGCGCCTTGGTGGGACGGCCCCTCACGGACGCACTCGACGCGCTCGAGGCCGCAGCGCGGTCCTTCCCGTCGCTCGATCGGCCGGTGGTGTGGGATCATGTGGCGTGGGGGGCGATCCGGCTCGGTGATCGCGACCGGGCGCGCAACGCGCTGGCGGCTCAGGCTGCGACTGCACGTGGCGAAGATCCCTGGAGCCGCTTGCTGCGCTACGTAGTCGAGTCGCGATTTCGGCCCGTCGTCGGACGCATGATGGAATGGGGGCTCACCCTGCTCGGCGGCGAATCGCGTGACCACCTGGCAACCGCGGTCCGGCTTGGAGTGACGTTCGATCTCCCCGAGTCACAACTGCGCCTCGCCGAGTGGTTGGACGATCCCAAGAACGCGCCGAGTCGCCGTGCGAGTGATTGGTCTGCCATCGCCATTGCACGGCTGATGATGGGACAGCCGCGTCAGGCGCTGATTGCGCTCGACAGCGCAGCCGCCATGCTTCCAGACGATCAGGAGCTCGATCGCCAACGTTGGGAATGGCGGCTTCTCCTCCCGGTGGTTGGCGTGCCGGTCGATGCCCCCGAGCAGTCGCGCGCGCTGGCGCAGGTCACTCGACTCGCGATGACGGGTGATACACGGGCCGCCGATGTGCTCGCCGTACATCGTGATGCGACGACGGCCTTTGCTCAGGATCAAACGCAGGTTCCGATGGGCGCGTCATCCGACTTCCCGGGACCCAATCCGCTTCGTCGCGCGATCACCTACCTCACCGGCGGGACCTCCCGATTGGCAATGGGAGATTCTGTCGCGGCGCTGACCCAGTGGCAATGGGCGGAAAACGTCGACCTACAGGGGTGGCCGATTGGTGCACCGCAGACAGGAGAACTCGACGCGGCCCTCTCCCCCATTGCGCGGTTGCGTCGCGCCGAACTGTTGATCGGATCGGGGCGATCCGAAGCAGCCTGTCCGTTGGTCGAGCAGGTGAGGCGCCTCTGGCGGGATGCCGAACCGGAAGTTGCCACGCTGTTGCACGTTCCCCAGCTGCGCGAGTGTCGGACGTGATCGAGGTGGCGCTCCTCGGCCCGGTCACGATTGCGGTGAACGGAGAAACTCCTCCCGCCGAGGCGCTGTGGAAGAAGCATCTCGCCGTGTCGCTGGTGCTCTGGGCGGAGCGCGATCGTCCCGTGTCGCGCGACCGGCTCCTCGGCCTGCTCTGGCCCGACGGATCGGAGAGTGCTGGGCGGCACTCTCTGAATGAAGCGTTGCGCGTTCTCCGGAAAGCGTACGGCGCAAATTCCATCATTTCCACGCCAGAGGCGATCCAGTGGGTCGGCGAAGTGACGGTGGATACGGATTCCTTTGTGCGCTTCACCGAAGCGGACGATCCCCGCGCCGCCGATCTGGTGCGTGGCACGTATTGCGAAGGCCTCATAGTGCCGGGAGCTGGGGACTTCGAGGAGTGGCTGACACTCGAACGGGATCGCTGGCGGGGGCGGCAAACCGCGGCGTTGACGCGGGCGTCGGATATGCACGCCGATCGTGGAGAGCTGAGGGTCGCGTTGCACCACGCGGAGCGTGCGGTTGCCCTCAACCCGTGGAGTGACGACGCCACATGCGCTGTCATGCGAGTGCGCACGTTGATGGGCGATCGTGCGGGGGCCATAGCCGCGGGAGACACACATGCGGCCAGACTCGCCCTTGAGCTTGAGGCGCGCCCGGCCGTAGCGACGCGGTCGTTGCTGGCGCAATTGCGGGAGGGAACCGTTGCCGGAAAGGACGCCGAAGCCAAGCGCGTCACGATGGACGCATCCCCCCCGCTCCTGCGACGGGAGGGTGCGCTCGAGCAAGGACTCGAGGTGTGGCGGCGCGCCACGGCGAAGGGGGAGGGGGCGACGCTGTGTTGGGTCGGCCCATCCGGATCGGGGAAGAGTCGGCTGTTGCACGAGGCGGCCTTGCGATGCGGTCTTGAGGGGGCCCGAGTCGCGCTGCTTCGTGCGGTCCCGGACGATGGGCGATCGCGTGACACCGCGCTCTTCGCCATCGCGGATGCGGCGTTGGATTGCCTTCCCGGACTAGGCGGGGCGGACCCGGCTGCGATTGCGACCTTGGCGCAGCATCGTCCGAGGTGGGCGGAGCGATTTCCCGCGAGCGATGTCGTGCGGTCACTCCCACTTCATGAAGCGCTCGCTGCTGTGCTCATCGCTGCGAGTGAAGAAGCCGCGGTTGTGATTGCCATCGACGACCTCCATCGATTTCATCCCGATGGCATCGCCGTGCTTGCAACGCTCGCTCGCGATGTCCAGTCGCACCGCGTGACCTTGGCCATGACGACCGTTGATCCGAGCGACAATCTGAGCATCGGAGAGTTCCTCCGACTGCCAGGTACGACAATCCCTGGAATCGTGATCAGCGTACCGTCACTGACACTGGACCACGCCATTGCGCTGGTGGGTTGGGCCTGCGCCGACTGGAGCAATGACGCGGCAGAACGTCTCGGGCGCCGACTCGTCGCGGAAGCGGGTGAGTCAGTCTTCGTGGCGGTCGAATTGCTGTCGGCGATTCGTGCCGGATTGTCGCTTCCAGACGCGCCAGCAAGTTGGCCGCCGCCAGACCGGACGCTCGACGCCACGCTGCCAGCAGAGTGGCCAACACCCCTTCTCATCGCGCTGCGGCACCATTGGCATCAATTGGACCCTGCGGAACAATCGCTGCTCCAGATTCTTTCGATCGACCGTGAGCCGGCCACGGATTCCGACATGGTGGAGATCATCCCTGAGCTGGATGTCCGAATGAAAATGCTTGATCGGCTGGAGCTGAAGCGTTGGCTGACCTCGGATCCGCGTGGCTACTCATTCGCGTCAAGGGTCACCCGGCGATTCGTGGCGGAAGACACGATGACGCCGGGGCAGCGTCGACGCGTCACCCGACGCGCCGACGCCTAGGGCTCACCGAGTGCAGGAGAGGGAACGCATCGTTAGCGATCTGGGCCCAGTCTGAAATGGGACACCA
>JAHECN010000066.1 GCA_024641735.1 Gemmatimonadota bacterium
ATCCGCTGCGCAAGGTGAAGGAGATGGTCACTGCGTTCCGACTCGAGTTGTGGTTGGGGAAGGAGCGGATCTTCGAACTCTACCTCAACACCGCCGAGTTGGGCGACGAGGTCTGGGGCGTGGAAGCAGCGAGTCAGTACTACTTCAAGAAATCCGCGGCACGCCTCTCACGCGTGGAAGCCGCGACACTCGCCGCGACACTGCCTGCTCCCACCACCAGCAACCTCCGGGAGAGACCGGGACGGATGCTGTGGAAGAGGGATTGGATTCTGAACCGAATGTAAAAAGAGAGAGGAGAAAAGAGAGAAGAGAAAGGAGACAGCATGAGCGCCGTGTTCCTCTTCTCTCCTCTCTCTTTCCTCCTCTCTCTTTTATCTGGTGCAGCTCGCGCTCTTGTCCTGCTTGTCGGCCGGCAGCAACTGCAGGCGGAGCGGGCGATTGGCCACGGTGTTGGCGATCTCGTGCACGAAGCGCGCGACGCGCGCACTGTGATCGTAATCGATGTACGCCGGCTCGTCACTCGCCTGGTGGTAGTCCACGGCGTAGCCGAGTGAGAAGTACACGACCGGAATCTGCTTGTTGAAGTAGGAGACCTGGTCTGAGCGGCAGAAGCGGTTCAGTGCGTTGGTCCGATCCCACGAATAGTCGATCACCATCGGCTCGCTACGCACGGCGTTGAGCGAGTCGATCACGCTGCCGTACTCGTCGGAGAGACGACGGCTGCCGAGCATCTGCACGGAGGCGGGGCCGCCGTAGCGCACATCGGTGACGCGGCCCTTGCCGAGCATGTCCATGTTGAGTGCGGCAGAGACCTTGGTGAGGTCGAGGGTCGGGTGATCGACGAACCACTTCGATCCGAGCAGTCCCTTTTCTTCGCCGGTGTGCGAGTTGAACACGACGGAGCGTGCCGGCGCCTTCTGCGTCGCGAAGCGCTCCGCCACTTCGAGCAACACCGCGGTCCCCGAGCCGTCATCGTCCGCACCATTCATGACGGTGTCGAGCCGTGGCGGCCGGATGCTGCGCGCCTTGGTGATCAACGCGGTGATCTGGGCCCACTGTTCCGCGGTCGGCGGGCCGGGACGGTCGTTGGCCCCCTGCGGGCGCATGATCTTGTTGAAGGCGCGGAGGGAGTCGTGCTCGGACGGATTGTTGCCGACCATGCCGACGTGATCGTTGTGGGCGCCGAGGATGACGAACTCATCCTTGAGCACCGGATCGGAACCGGTGAGGATCCCGATGACATTCCGGGCGGGGTACTGCGACATGGTCCACTCGGAGACCCACTTGCCGCTCGCGCTCTTGCCGGCGGTCATGGGTGCGAGGCCATCCAGGGGTGCCCCGAAAAGCGACGCGGCAGCCGAGGAGGTAATAGTAGCTCCTGGTACTCCGGCAACATCCGAACCATTCGCCGGCTGCATTGCCATCCGGCGGGTGAAGATCGCCTCGCGCTGAGCTGCGGACAGGGCGTCGAGCCCGGCGACCAGGACCGCCGCCGCGCCTGCCTGCTGTGCCCGCTGATCACGAACCGTAGCGAAGCCACCCCGTCCACCACCCCGACCACCCGCTGCGGCTGGTGCGGCCTCCACGGTCGCTGGCAGGAAGACGACGATCTTTCCGGCAATCTTGGCGGGATCGAGGGTCACGGTATCGCCCCAGCGACCACCGAAGACGGTTTCCGCGCCGGCGTGCGCAAAGCGATTGCCGATGCCGTTGATCGCTGAGGGGGCCATGGGAACCCAGTCAGTGACCGGGGTGAGCGTCTTCCCTGCCAGGGTCAGCTCGCTCACGGCGACGTCGAAGCCGGTCGGTCCCATCGGCAGGTTCTGGAACCAGGTGCCGTTGTCGCCGCCCGGCTTGAGGCCGAGACGCTGATACTCACGGGCGATGTATTCGGTCGTCTTGAAGGCGCCGAGGGTTCCGGCCTCGCGGCCCATCATGGAGTCATCGGCAATCTGGTAGAGCCGAGTGCGGAGATCGTTCGCGTCGATCACGGGCTTGGTCGGGCGGGGCGCCCACTTGGCGGGCCCTTCGTCGGGCCAGACGGTCTTGGCGGGTCGACTCTGTGCGGCAAGTGGTGTCGCCACCAGAGCAAGAAGGGCAACGGACAGCAATCGCGTCATGCGGGGAACTCCGAGAAACAGGAAACAGGAAACAGGGAACGGGAAAGCAGCGACGGACGCCGGGAAAGGAAAACGGGAATCGGGGACCGTTGCCGACTCACTCAAATCACTACGAGTGAAGTCGCGCTGGGGTTCTCGATTCCCGTTTCTCGGCACCCTGGCCGCGCCGGCGATCAATCGATCAGGCGCAGCGGCATCACCAGCGTGAGGTAGACGGCCGGGTCATCCCAACCCACGGGCTCCACCGTCGAGGCGCGCTCGGGAGCCTTGAAGGTGAGCCGGACCTCTTCCGTGGGCATGTACTTCAGCACTTCGAGGAGATAGTTGGCGTTGAACCCGATGTCGAGCGGCTCGCCCTCGTACGACACGGTGATCTCTTCCTGCGCTTCGCCGAGGTCGGGCGTCGTGACCGAGAGGCGGCAGGAGCCGTCGCCGAATGACATCCGGATCCGGTGCGTCTGATCGGAAGCGACGATGCTCATCCGGCGCAGGGCCGAGATCAGGGTCGCCTTCTCCACCGTGGCGAACTTGTCGTTTTCGCGCGGGATGACCTGTTCGTAGTTCGGGTACGGCCCTTCGATCAGGCGGGTGAAGACCTGGGTCGTGGCGGAACGGAATCCCAAGTGGTTTTCCGAGCGGCCAATCTCGATCTCGTCTTCGGCACTGAAGAGCTTCCGGAACTGTTCCAATGCCTTGGGCGGCACGATCAACTCGGCCGGTTCGGCGGTGCTGCCCTGCAGGGGAACTTCCATCTTGGCCAAGCGGTGCCCGTTGGTGGCCACCATGCGCATCCGATCAGCGGTCAGCTGCCAGAGAACGCCGTTGAGGATCGGACGGCTCTCCTCCGTGCTGGCGGCGAAGGCGACATGCGCCACGAGCTTCTGGAGATCGCGCGCCGTGGTCTTGATCGCGCCGTCGAAGGCCACCTGCGGGAAGGCAGGGAACTCTTCGCGCGGGAGCCCGAGCAACTTGAACTTCGACCGGCCACACTCGATCGTGACGCGCTGTTCCCCCTGCGTCGTGAACCGAATCCCGGCGGAGGGAAGTTCACGCACCAATTCCTGCAGCTTGCGGGCAGGAAGCGTGATGGCGCCTTCCTGATCCACTGACGCAGGGACGGTGGTGCTCACGGCGATGTCGAGGTCAGTCCCCGAGAGCCGGAGGCCATCCTTGGTCGCTTCGAGCAGGATATTGGCGAGGACAGGCAGCGTCGTTTTGCTCGGCACGGCGGCACTCACCGCACTGACGCCTTCGGCCAGCTGTTCCCGCGTGATCGTGAACTTCATGGTGGATCCCCAGGGTTGCTAAAAGCACTACTGTTTTCAAGATATTAATTGATAGTAGTAGTAGTAGAGGGCTGTATATGTGCATCAACCCGGTAACTCATTCCTGCACCGCATCCTGCGACCAGTCGCGGTGTGTACACCACGTGGACGAGCGGGGATTCCCACAGCACTTCCCCACGGACTCGCACACTTCCCAACGTTGTCCCATGCCCACTGCAAACATTGTGGTCAGACTGTCAACAACTCCTGTCGGGCAGAGTCGACGCGAGCGCGGAAGTCGCGGTCGCGCTGGAGTTGCGTCTGCACCTTGTCGATCGAATGGATCACGGTGGAGTGATCGCGCCCGCCGAACGCCTGGCCGATTTCCACCAGCTGCATCTGCAATAGTTCACGTGCGAGGAACATCGCGATCTGCCGCGGCACGGTCAGCGTCTTGATCCGCGCCTTGGAGCGGAGCCCCTCCGGGGTGACCCCCCAGCGGCGCGAGACGATGTCCTGGATCTTCTCGATCGTCGGCAGCGTCTTCTGGCGTGCTTCCGCCTCGTCGCCTGGGCGCATCTTGTCCGAGAGCGCCTCGCGGGCGAGCTCGATCGAGATCTCCTTGTGCCGGAGTGACGCGTAGAGCAGCAGCTTGATGATGCACCCTTCGAGTTCACGGACATTCGACCGGACGTTCTCGGCGATGAACCGCAGCACGTCGTCGGGAATGGTGGTCTCGAGGTGGTCCTGCTCCTGCTTCTTCCGGAGGATGGCGATCCGGTGTTCGAGGTCGGGCTGCTTGACGTCCGCGACCATGCCCCACTCGAAGCGTGAGACGAGGCGGGCCTCGAGTCCCGGAATTTCCTTCGGCAGGCGATCGGAGGTCAGCACGATCTGCTTGCCGGCTTCGTAGAGCGCATTGAAGGTGTGGAAGAACTCTTCCTGGGTTGCTTCCTTCCCTTCGAGGAAATGCACGTCGTCGACGATGAAGAGATCGACGTCATGGCGATAGCGCCGACGGAGGTCGGGCATCGTGCGACCGTGGATCCCTTCGATCACTTCGTTGATGAACTGCTCGGCGCCGATGTAGAGCACGCGCGTGTTCGGCGCCTTGTTCAACACCTCGTGCGCGACCGCCTGCATCAAGTGAGTCTTGCCGAGTCCGGTCGGGCCGTAGATGAAGAACGGGTTGTACTGCTTCCCCGGGGCTTCAGCGACGGCGTGCGCGGCGGCGGCGGCGAGTTCGTTGGACTTGCCGATGACGAAGTGGCCGAAGGTGTAGCGATCGTTGAGCGGCTGCGCACTCGGATTGACGGGCGTCGCGGCGGGATTCACCGGTTCCGCAGGGGCGGAGGGCACGAAGAGGTCCATCTGCGGACGCTTCTGCCGCTCGGCGGCCACCTGGAACGACACCACGACCGGTTCGCCAGCGGCTTCGGTCGCGACGCCGGTCAAGGCCGTGGCGTACTTCTCCTCGTTCCACCGCTTGGCGAAGTCATCGGGCGTGCTCATCACCAAGACGCCGCCCTCGAACGAGATCGGCTCGTTCGAGGTCAACCAGGTCTGGATCATGGCCTCGGGGATCTCGCGCTTCGCGCCCTCAAGGACACGCTTCCAGAGATCTTTGGCGGACAGCGGCATCTGACTCAGTGGTAATAGGCAGGGTGTGGCGGCGTTCTTAGGGAGGCCGATTCTAGGTCCCGAATGTGGAAAAGTCAAACCCCTTGAATTCGGGGGTCCGGGCCGATAGCTTTTCGGGCTACTTTGGAGGGGAGTGTCCGACAATGATGCCAACGTACAAACCGCGCAACAAGCGCCGCACGGCCAAGCACGGGTTCCGGACCCGGATGGAAGATCGCTGGGGTCGTGCCGTTCTGGCCCGCCGCCGCAAGAAGGGGCGGAAGCGCCTGACGGTTTCCATCGGCTCGAAGCACGCACGCGTCTGACCGGCGACGAGCGCTTTCCGCGCTCGCGCCGATTGGTCCGCAGTGAGGATGTTCGCCGCGTCTTTCGGGCAGGACATCGGAACCGCCGCCACGCGGTGGACATACATTGGGCGGCCAACGAATCGGGCCATCCGCGTCTCGGACTCGTTACCCCGAAGTTCCGGCAGACCGCGGTGGCCCGCAATCGTGTCCGGCGGTGGCTGAAGGACCTTTGGCGGCGTGAGCTTCAGCTCCGTCTCCCCGCGTTGGATGTGGTCATCCGCGCGCGTCCGGAGGTATACGCCGCCACCTATGGGAGCCTCCGGGACGAGTTGCTGGCCTGGTGCGACGAGGTCGCGTCATGACGGAGCCGTTCTCCCCTGAAACGCCCGGTCTCCCGAATCCGTCTATACTCTCCCGTGCCTTGGCACGCCTGATTCGTGGGTACCAGCGTTTCATTTCGCCGGCCCTTCCGCCGGCGTGTCGGTTTGCGCCCAGCTGTTCGCAGTACGCCTTGGAGGCGATTGGTCGCCACGGGGCGCTGCGCGGTGGGTGGATGGCAGTCAAGCGGGTGGCCCGGTGCCACCCATGGCACCCGGGTGGATTTGACCCGGTTCCCTGACCTGTGAGTTGCTCGTGAACGATCGTCGGCCGCTGATCGCGATCGCCTTGATTCTGCTGATCTCCGTGGCACCCATGTTCTGGAAGGGCGCCACCCCACCCGTTGGCGTCGACTCGCTGGGGCGGCCCGTGCCCGCCGCGGTCACCGACTCCCCCACGACGACCACGCCGCCCGCCGAGCTCGGTGCGACGACGCAATCCGCGCCGCCGTCCGTGGCGGTGGTGGACAGCGTGCCGGTGGTACCTGAGCTCCCCGAACAGGTTGTCCTGGTGCGCTCTGCGCTCTACGAGTACGGCATCTCGACGCGGGGCGGTCGGATCGTCACGGCGCGGATTCTCCCGTACACCTCGACCCACCCGAGCGACACGCTGGCCGGTGGTGTGCGCGACACGGTGCAGCTGGTCCGACCCGAGGCGCCGCTCCTGGCCAATCGGATCTTGATCGGTGGCGACACGGTGCGGTTGGATCGGGTCGCCTTTGTGGCGGACGTCCCTGAGGTCGCCGCGGCGGATGCGCCGGCTGACCTCACGTTGACGGGCCAGGCGGGTCCCTATCAGGTCGAGCTGCACTACACCTTCTCGCCGGACGACTATCGCATCCACCTCGAGGGCACGGTCCGCGGGCTGGCTGGCGCCGGTGGAACGTTGCTGGTCGGGTTGGGCGAAGGATTTCGTGACACCGAGTCCGACTCGCTGGTCAATCATCGCGAGAGCGGCGTGGTCACCAAGCTCGACGGCACCAAGCTGACGCGCTTCGGTTCGCTGGATCCGGGGTCGACGATTCTCCCCGGCCCCTTCGAGTGGGTCGCGGTAAAGTCGAAGTACTTCGTGGCGGGCCTCTTTGCCTACGACTCCACGGCAACAGCGGGTGCGCGCGGACGCATTGGCGGCCTGCAGGCGACCGTCGCCCTCGACGCGGGGAAGTCTCCGGTGCGCGCCGCGGTGGTGGCCTCGATGGTGCTGCCACCCAGCGGGGCCTTCGAGGGCACGCTCTTCCTCGGACCGATGGAAGTGGACCGCCTCTCCGCGATGGGACACGACTTCGATGACGTGAACCCGTACGGGTGGCCTGGGTTCCGCACGGTGATTCGCCCCTTCGCCGTTGGTATCCGTGCCGTCTTCGTCTGGATGCACGAGACCACCGGCCTCAGTTTCGGCTGGGTGATCGTGCTCTTCGGTGTGTCGGTGCGTGTGCTGCTCTGGCCGCTCAACCAAAAGGCGATGCGGTCGATGACCGCGATGCAGGCGATCCAGCCGCAGTTGACCGCGCTGCAGACCAAGTACAAGGAAGATCCGCAGCGGCTGCAGCAAGAGATGTTCAAGCTCTACAAGGACAACAAGGTCAATCCGTTCGGCGGATGTTGGCCGATGCTGTTGCCGTACCCGTTGCTGGTGGCGGTCTTCTTCGTGCTCGCGAACACGATCGAGTTGCGCGGCGTGCCGTTCCTCTGGATGACCGACCTCTCGCGCCACGATCCCCTCTACATCATTCCGGTGTTGATGGCAGTGTCGATGTTTGCGGTGTCGAAGATCGGCATGATGGGGATGCCGCCCAATCCGCAGTCCAAGATGATGATGTACATCATGCCGGTGATGATGCTGGTCCTCTTCTTCCGCTTCGCGGCCGGATTGAACCTCTACTACGCCGTGCAGAACATCGTCTCGCTGCCGCAGCAGTGGTTGATCATGCAGGAGCGCCGGAAGTTGATTCCGAAAGAGGCGCCGGCGGTTGAGGTGAAGACGAAACGAAAGACATGAGTCGTTAGTCATGAGTCGCGAGAGTGTGCGCCGCCGCTTTGTACCCCGAGTGAGCGCAGGGGGGGGGCCGGTCACCCTCTCACGACTCGCGACTCGCGACCCACGACTCATAATCCACGACTCATGACTCACGACTCGTCCACCATCGTCGCCCTCGCCACGGCCCCCGGCCTCGGCGCGATCGCGATCGTGCGGCTGGCTGGGGCAGACGCCTTCCCTGTCGCCCAGCGTCTCGCTTCGACGCTCGACGTGGCACGGCCTCGGGTGGCGCAGCCCTGCGCGCTGGTCGGGGCCGACGGCATTCCGGTGGACCACGCGCTCGTCACCTGCTTCCCTTCCCCTCACTCCTTCACTGGCGAAGACACCGTCGAGTTTTCCGTGCACGGCGGCCCGCTGGTCTCCACGCAGGTCATTGCGGCGGCCCTGGCGGCGGGGGCGCGCCTGGCGGAGCCAGGGGAGTTCACGCGTCGGGCGGTGCTGCACGGGAAGCTCGATCTGTTCCAGGCCGAGGCGGTTGGCGACCTGATCTCGGCGACGGCGCCGGCCCAGGCGCAGGTGGCGCTGCACCAGCTCGATGGTGGGCTTTCGCGCCGGATTGCGGCGCTGCGTGAGGCGGTGTTGGCGGCCCAGGCGCTGCTCGCCTACGGGATCGACTTCCCTGAAGAAGACGACGGCCCGGTCGCCCCGGAGCGCCCGATCGCGGCGGTTGATGAGATCGTGCGCCAACTCGAAGGGTTGTTGGCCACGGCCGGGGACGGGGAGCGGGTCCGCCGCGGGGCGCTGGTGGTGCTGGCCGGGGCACCGAATGCGGGGAAGTCCTCGCTCTTCAATGCCTTGCTGGGGCGTGAGCGTGCCCTGGTGGCGGAGCTTCCGGGCACCACCCGCGACGCGATCGAGGCCGACGCCACGGTTGACGGGTGGCCGGTCCGCCTGGTGGACACGGCGGGGCTCCGCGAGACGTCTGATGGGGTAGAGGCGATGGGGGTGGAGGTGTCTCACCGCTACCTCGAGGCGGCTGATATCGTGTTGTACTGCAGTGAGTTACCAAAAGCCACACAAATAAATGAATCCTCGCTTACACAAAGTCCGCGATTTGTGGTCCTTGGCACCAAGTCGGACCTTGTGGGTGCGCGGAATCGGAGTAGCAACGACTACCTATTTGTGTCGGCGTATACCGGTGAGGGGATTCCGGCCCTGCGGGCCCTCCTCGCCGGGCGGCTCTTTGGGGGAGTCGTCCGCGCTGGGGGGGACATGGCGCTGCTGACGCGTGAGCGGCACCGGGTGGCGGTCGCGGCCGCGCTCGGGGCGATTCGCCTGGCAGGCGAGGAGTTGCGTGCCGGGGAGGTCGTCTTGGCGGCCCATCAACTGCAGGAGGCGGTGTCCGCCCTGGATGCGCTGATCGGGGTGGTGGACCGCGAGGAAGTCTTTGATCGGGTCTTCTCGGGGTTCTGTATCGGGAAGTGAGACGTGGGCCGGCCCTCGCTATCTTCCGCGCATGTCAGAGACCCCAGCGCCACTCCGTGTCACCATCCGCAGCGCCACACCCTGCGCGCCCTATGTCCTCAACGGCGATTTCGAGGTGGTCGACGGCAACGGCGATCCGATCGAGCTGCCGCCGCGCGTCAACCAGCAGCGCCTCTCGTTGTGTTCCTGCGGCTTGAGCGCCAAGTGGCCGGTCTGCGACGCGAGTCACAAGACGCTGACGCCGCCGCCGGTCGAGCTAGCTCCGTAGCAACCCTCACGCGGTCGCCCGGAGCGCCTCCCGCAGCCCGACGCGCGCGACGCGCTCCGCGGTCAGTCGCCACCCGAGATACGCCCCAGCACCGGGCGGAATGACGCTGCCGCCTACGGTGCGCACGGACACCGGGGTGTCGCGGACGAGCCAGCGGACGAGAAGACCCAGCCCGCACGCGTCAAGATCCTTCTCCAACAATTCGCGCAGTAACCGTTCGCGCTCGCGGAGTTTTCCCAACTCCCCGCGCCGCACACCGATCACCTCATGTGGCGCGCTCTCTGGCATCACGGCGTGCGCCACGTGTGCCGCGACACCAACCGAATAGATCCATTCACGCAGCGGCGCCGTTCGGGCAAGCGCCCACAGGTCCCATGGAGCCGTTGCGGCCAAGCCACGCACCGCACTCTCGCTCTCCGGGGCCAGCCAGCGCGTGAGGTGCGCTTGACCGCGGACCGCCGCCAACTGCAGGGGCAGACTGTCGGGCAGCCCGTCAAGAAAGAGCGCCACGATCGGCGGATTGCCGGGAAGGGAAAGCAACGGCTCGCCCTCGCCGCGACCCGCGAGTAACACGGTCGTGGACGGTGTGTCGGCACCCAGCTCGGCGGCGTAGTGCCGGACGTCACGCAGACGCTGCAACAACATCGGATCGCTGACCCGCGACACCGCGTCGTCGAGCACGGCACCGCGTTCGGCCAACGGGAGCTCCTCTGCGTGCGGCGCGCGGTGCCACGCGACGCGCGAGAGGAGCGTCTCGTGACGCGTGCGAAACTGGGCGACGGCGTCGGCGTCATCGGTGGCAACCGCAGTGGCCCACGGCGTGACGAGGTCTATCAGCGACATGGAGTGCAAGGTATGGGGCCAACCAACGAGAGGATAGCCAGCCGTATCAGGAGGAAGCGCCCGGTGCTAGACTTGGGAGACAATTCCCATCAGAGGGGAGGTGCGCAGATGACGGATTTGCCGCATTCGACGAACCACCTCGAGGTGGCCGACCTCTCGGAGTTGATCCGCCGGCTCCGCCCGCTGATACGGTTGCTCAGCGTGGGTGTCATGTCGCCCTCCGAGAAGCTCGCCACCTTTCCGCTGCCCATCCTCGTCAACCCAACCGACTTCGAGCAAGTCCTCCTCGGCCTCGTCTTCAACGCGAAGGAGGCCGTCTCCGATCATGGCACGCTCGCGATCGAGACCGATCGTTGTGCGATCCCTGGCGATGGTTCGGCCGAAGGGTTGGGACTTGCTGCAGGCGAATATGCGGAGCTCCGTGTCGTCGACAGCGGCGCCGGTATGACCGAGGAGGTGCAAAGCCACCTCTTTGAGGCCGCGTTCACAACGAAAGGGGAGCGTACCGGTCACGGGATGCCGTTGCCCGCGATTCAGCAGGTCGTGCAAGGATGGGGAGGAGCCGTCGGCGTCGTGACCAAGAAGGGAACGGGTACCACGATACGCATCCTGCTGCCGCAGTCGACGCTTCCGCTGGCTGAACCAGACGGCGAAGTGGTTCCACCGACGACAGAGACTTTCGCCTCGGCGAGAGTCGTCTCGGTGGGGGAGGGCGGCGCGCCAGATCCTCCCCCGCAGGGGACCATCCTGCTGGTGGACGATGACGCCGCCCTGCGTGGCGTGGTGCGACGGATGCTCGAGCTCAGTGGCTTCCGGGTGCTCGCGGCCGACGGCGTCGCACAGGTGCGGTCCGTTCTCGCGGACCACAGCGGCCCACTCGACCTGCTGTTGACGGATGTGATGTTGCCTGGTGGGGACGGCGGAGTCATCGCGGCCGTCGTGCGCAGGGAGTATCCCGCCACTCCAGTGCTTTTTATGTCCGGGTACGAAGAGAGTGTCGTGCGCGAGCATGGCGTGGCAGATGTCGGCGTCTCGTTCCTGGAGAAGCCGTTCTCGCGCGAGGAATTACTGGGGCGGATTTCAGCGCTGTTGCGTCCCGCCTAGTTCCCCTGCCGGCGCCGCTCAGCAACCGCCTCAAGGAACTGGCGCTCGTGTTGGGTCAGTGCCCCGATTCCCTTGGCGCTGATCTTGTCGAGCAGCCGATCCATCTCTGCCTGTTCCTCTGCCACCAGGTCCCGCTCTGGGACCGCTGTCCGCTCCGGCTGCCGCTCCGCGCGACGCTCCATGCCATCACTCCGCGCCGCTGGTGCGGAGACCGGCACGCGCGGACGCCTCGGCGCGATGTGCGGCGGCTCGTACGGTGACCCGCTGCCCACCACGGTGAAGTAGAACCAGGCGCAGAGGAGTCCGCCGAGGTGCGCCACGTGCGCGACACCGTCATTGGCGAGCAGGGCACCGACCACATCAAACGCGGCGATGATCATGATCAACGTACGCGCCTTGATCGGCATCGGCAGCGGGAAGATGAAGAGCTCGGCATCCGGATTGAACTTGGCGAACGCGAAGGCGACGCCGAGCACGGCGCCGGACGCGCCGATGAAAGGATAGATGAAGCCTGGCGCGACGAACCAGAAGAGCAGCGACACGAGCGCTGCGCCGACACCGCAGCCGAGATAGTAGAGGATGAACGTCCGACTACCGAGGCGCTCCTCAACCGATGGCCCGAAGACGAAGAGGGCGATCGAGTTGCCGAGGAGGTGGAGCAGGCCGCCATGCACGAAGATGTAGGTGAGGAAAGTCCACGGCCGCGACAGGGCGAGCGCCGGGTCAAAGGTGACCAGATCCTGCAACACCGGGGAAGGGAAGAGGGTCTGCTGGAGCAACAGCACAACCGCGTTGATCGCGATGAGGCGACCAACCCACGGGGTGACACGATCCATCAAGGCTCCCAGCATCCCACCACTCCTTCCCCAATACGATCAGTCGACCTGCAGAGGCATCACCTGACGGCAAATCCGGTCGCAGAGTTCCGGAAACGGAATTCCCACGGCACCAGCGGACTGGGGCATGAGGGAGGTCGCCGTCATGCCCGGCAAGGTATTCACTTCCAAACAGTAGAGCGCCCCTTCCGCGGTGAGCCGGAAGTCCACCCGCGAATATCCCCGAAGCTTCAGCGCCTGGTGGGCCATGAGGCCAAGCCGTTGAACGTCCCACGCGACCGACTCCGGAATGTCTGCCGGAAAGATCTCCTGTGACATCCCCGGCGTGTACTTGCACTCGTAGTCGAACAGCTCGTGCTTGGGGATGATCTCTCCGACCGCCAATGCTTGGTCCCCAAGAATTCCTACGGTCAACTCGCGCCCCGGAACAAAGGTCTCCAACATCACTTCATCGTCGTGCTGCAGCGCTTCGGTGATCGCCGCGTCCAACATCGCAGGCTCGGTGACGACGGTCAGCCCCACAGTCGACCCCTGCTTGCTGGGTTTGACGACCAACGGCAGTCCAAGTACACGCAGCGCTTCCGCGCCGTCCGTCGGATGCATCCGCCAATCGGCGGTCGGGACGCCGGCCTCCTGAAAGAGCCGCTTGGCAATGTCCTTGTCCATCGCCAGACCGGAGCCCAGCGGCCCTGACCCCGTGTAGGGGA
>JAHECN010000067.1:0-4397 GCA_024641735.1 Gemmatimonadota bacterium
TGGCGCGTCGACTGCTTCCCTTCTCGGCCGCCTACGACCGGGACAAGTTCTTCACCCACACGCACAAGGGGTGGTACGCCACGCCCTTGTTGCTGGTGCTGATCGTGGTGGAGTGGACCGATCTGGTCTTTGCCATCGACTCGATCCCGGCCGTCTTCGCGGTCACCAAGGATCCGTTCATCGTCTACTCGTCCAACGTCTTTGCCATCCTCGGACTGCGGGCACTCTTCTTCCTGCTGGCCGATATGCTCGACCGCTTCCATTACCTGAAGAGCGGTGTGGCACTGATCCTGGTCTTCGTCGGGATCAAGATGACGATCTCCGGGTTCCTCCACCTGCCGATTCTGCTCTCGCTCGGCGTCATCGTGGGCGTGCTGGGGGGATCGGTGTGGATGTCCATCCGGCGAACGGCGCGAGGGAGCTGAGAGACGAGAAAGGTGAAAAGAGAGAGGAGAAAGCGCGCCACAACTTGGGGTCCTCCTCTCTCCTTTCTCTTCTCTCCTCTCTCCTGTACTCTTCCCGCATGACTCGCACCCCCGTCGCCATCCTCGGTGCCACCGGCGCCGTCGGCCAGAAGTTTGTCGCCCTGCTCGCCGACCATCCCTGGTTCGAGATCGTGCAACTCGTCGCCTCGGCCACGCGCGACGGCAGGTGCTATGGCGACGAAGTCCGCTGGCGCGAACCGACGTCACTTCCCGATGCCATTGCCCAGATTCGCCTGACGACGATCGCCCCGAATCCCGAGGTGCAGATCGCCTTCTCTGCACTCGATGCATCGATCGCCCACGACGTCGAGCCGGCCTGGGCCGAAGCGGGCGTGATGGTGGTGAGCAACGCGTCGGCGTACCGGATGGCGGACGACGTGCCGCTGATTGTGCCGGAAATCAATCCCGATCATCTCGCACTCCTCGATCGGCAGCGTGCTGGGCGCATGTGGCGGGGCGGGATCGTGGCCAATCCGAATTGCTCGACCGCGGTGCTGGTGACGGCGCTGGCACCGTTGCATCGTGCCTTCGGCCTGCAGCGAGCAGCGATCGCGACCCTGCAAGCGGCGTCGGGCGCGGGCTACCCCGGCGTGCCGTCCCTCGATCTCCTGGGCAACGTGATCCCGTATATCGGGGGCGAAGAGGAGAAGATTGAGCGCGAGTTGACCAAGATATTGGGGACATATTCCGACGCGCGCATCGTGCCAGCGGAGATCCTGGCAAGCGCGATGGTGCATCGCGTGCCGGTCGTGGATGGTCACATGGTCAGTGGTTCGCTGGCATTCGCCGAGGCGCCGAGCCCCGAGGCCGCGATGGCAACCCTGCGCGCGTTTCGGGGATCCGAGCTGGTGCAGGGGTTGCCGAGTTCGCCGAGGACGCCAGTCGAGGTGGACGAACGCGCGGATCGTCCGCAGACCCGGCTCGACGTTGATCGGGGGCAGGGCATGACCGTGACGGTGGGACGGGTCCGGGCCTGCCCGCTGCATGATTTGCGCTTCGTGGCGCTGGGACACAACCTAGTGCGCGGCGCCGCGGGAGCGGCCATTCAGAACGCGGAATTGATCCGTGCGTCAGGCGCGCTGGAAGGGTAGGTTCGCCCCTTCGGTACCAGGCCCGACCACCCGGTTGCGGCCCGCCTCCTTCGCTTCATAGAGCCGCGCATCGGCAATTTCCAGCAGCCCTTCCTTGGTCCGTGCATCGACCCCCCACGCGGCCACACCGATCGACACCTGGGTGCGATCGACGCCTCCCTTTGGCAGTGGGATATCCGTCAGCCCGACCGCAATCCGGACCTGGTCCAGCGCGTCCAGCGCGCTCTGCACGTCGGCATTCGGAAGCACCAGGAGGAATTCTTCGCCGCCATACCGGGCCACCATGTCACTGCGCCGCACGCGGTCGCGGATGACGCGAGAGAGCGAGCGCAGTGCCGCGTCGCCCGCCGGATGGCCGTGCCGATCGTTGAACTTCTTGAAGTGGTCCACGTCGAGCATCGCCACCACCAGTGAGCCGTTGGCGCGGGCCGTCCGAAGGACCTCGTTCGAGAGGAACTCCTCCGCGTAGAGCCGATTGAAGAGTCCGGTCAACTGGTCGTTGGTGCTCATCCGCCGGAGTCGCTGCGTCCGACCGACGATGGCCAGTGCCACGACGGTCATCGCGCCGAGCAGCATGGTGCGGGAAAGCTGCGTGTTCCACGAAAAGACACCATACTCTTCGCTGGCCACCAGCAGACCATCACCCCGATGCGTCGCCCAGGTGAAGAGCGTCAGGACAACATGCTGGAAGCCGGCCATGATCCCGGTGACCGCGGTGACACGCGGATCGTACCGAAGCGCCGAGGCCGCAATCACGATGAGATAGACCTCCCAGACCACGCGAGAATTCGTGGTCACGATCGGCTGGTCGACGAGCCAGAACGCGAAGAGCGCGAGGGAGACGAGTGACACGTCGATGATCGAGGAGAAGAACGGGATCCCACGATGGAACGGCCGCCGTTGCAGCGACCGTTCCATTGAGACGGCCATCGCGACCGCCATCAACGTGACGACCAAGCCGATGTAGTGCTGCGCCGAATCCGGCCGCATGGCAATCGAGCTGAGGGGGAGCAGCAGCAGCAGGAGGGTGAGCCACGTCCGCACCCGCGCCACGAGCAGTTCTCCGTCGCGCGCCGCGTCCGCAAAGGCCTCGTCCGGCGGCGCGGTGAGCCACGTGGCCAATCTGACGATGCGCGTGCGCCCCTCCGACTGGGTCGTCACATCAGCCGATACTTGGGGCCACTGCCCCCTTCCCGTGGCGTCCAGCGCGGACCGAGGACATCTGTCGCCTTGCAGTCGACACAGTTCGGCGCGTTGACACGCAGCGTGTCGCCATCCCGTTCATAGACCGCCGCCGGACAGAGTGCCGCATAGAAATCGGCGACTTCACCGGAGATGTCCCGACCAATCACCAAATGTGAGGGAATGGAATCGCGGGTGGCATTCCCCGACTTGAAGACGGCATCCACCTTGGAAAAGGTCAGCACGTTGTCGGGGACGAAGGGGCGCTTCGGACCACTCTCCCTCGGGGCCTCGGCGTCCGCCGGCATCGCGATTCGCCCGCCCGGGAACGCCCCACCTGTCAGCGTCATCAACCCGGCCTTCAGGGCGCCAGGCAGGAAGCCATCCTTGAAGGCGAGGCGCATGTTCCGCGTCTTGTGCATGTCCTTCACGATCGTGGACGCCCGCACCGCCGCGTCGTAGGGCATCAGTTGCGAGGTGCCCACAACACCCTCCGTGCCCAGCGCCGACACGATCGTCGAGGCGGCCAGCATGCCGGACTCCATCGCGTAGTGGATTCCCTTGAGCGACGGGACATCGACGAACCCGGCGGTGTCTCCCACCATCACGAGGCCATCGCCGCAGAGGCGCTCCGGCAGCGAGTGGAACCCACCTTCCGGGATGGTCTTGGCGCCCCACTCGACCATGGTGCCGCCGGCGAGGATCTCCTTGAAGAGTGGATGGAGCTTCATCCGCTGCAGCGACTCATGCACGTCGAGACCGGCATCGTGGTAGTCCAAGCCCACCACGAGTCCGATGGAGACCTGATTGGGTCCCATCGGATAGCACCAGGAGCCGCCGAACGCATCCGCGGGAAGCGGCCACCCCATCGTGTGAATGACTCGGTCGAGCGGCTTCGCGACGTCCCACACTTCCTTCACGCCGAGCGCGAAGATCTGCGGATTTGGGGAAGTGACGCGCTGCCAGTCACGCCAGGCTTGCGCCAACGGGCCCCGCGTTCCCTCCGCCAGGACCACGACGCGCGCAGTGAGATCGGTCGGCTCGGTATAGACGTCAGTCGGAGCGCCCTCGCGATCGAGGCCACCCGCGATGGTGCGCACGCCAATCACCCGATCGCCGTCGACCAGCAGCGACTCCACCGGAAAGCCCGGGAAGATGTTGATGCCCAAGGCTTCGGCCTTCTCGCCGAGCCAGCGCACCGCCTCCGAGAGGGACATCACAAAGTTGCCGTGATTCTTCATCGTCGGCGGTGTCGGAATCCGGGTCGATCCACCCTCGGTCAGGTAATAGACCGCCTCGCCCGTGACCGGCTGACGGAATGGGAAATCCGCATCCGACAGATCGGGAAAGAGCGCCCGGAATGCCGAAGGATTCACCACCGCACCCGAGAGCGAATGCTCCCCCAGAGCGCCCGCCTTTTCCAAGACCCCAATCGCCAGTTCCGGAGACTCCTGCGCCAACCGGATGGCGCACGCGAGCCCAGCAGGGCCAGCGCCCACCACGAGCACATCAAGTTCGATCGCCTCGGGGTTTGGGCTCTCGGCGAGAATGAGCGAGGCAGGAAGCGACGGCTGATGGCGAACGGGGAGAACAACGCCCACGGATACGACTCCGGAAAGGGTGGTGGGGAAATATAGGG
>JAHECN010000067.1:4497-12892 GCA_024641735.1 Gemmatimonadota bacterium
CCCAGGTCCGAGGCTGCCACCGAATGAGTCAGGGCCCCGGTGCTGACAAAATCTGCCCCAGCCTCCGCGTAGCTGCGAATGGTGGCGAGGGTGATGCCTCCGGTGGCTTCGACCTGAATGGCCGGCCGGAGAGCCCGTGCGATCGCGGCCCATGCCCGCACCGTGCTCGGCGACTGGTTGTCGATCAGGAGCCGCGTCGCGCCGGCGGCGACCGCCTCCTCAAGCTGGCCGAGCGCCTCGACCTCGACGTGCAGCCCCCTCGAACCGAGGAGAATTGCCTCCGCGAGGGCATCCGCCAGCGTGCGCCCAGAGGCCGCGAGTGCCTGCCAGTGATTGTCCTTGATCATCACGGTGGTGGCAAGGTCGAGTCGATGCGCCGCCCCACCACCCGCGAGCACTGCGGCGACCTCGAAGCGCCGAAGTCCGGGCGTGGTCTTCCGCGTGTGCAGCACGCGACACGGCGTCCCCGCCACCGCATCGACGTAGCGGCGTGTCATGGTGGCGATCCCGCAGGCGCGCTGCAACAGATTGAGCAGCGGCCGTTCGGCCCGCAGGATAGCGCGGAGCGAGCCGGGCAGTGTCCCCACGATACCGGCCGAGGCGATGTGCTCCCCTTCCGCCACGCGCCAGGTGATCGGCTCCATCCCGCACGCGGCCACCACGGCGTCGGCGTAGGGCAACCCCGCCACCACCATCGCCTCGCGCGCCTCGATCTGCCCGACGCCGCGCTGACCAACCGCGACGCTCACCTCCGAGCTCAGATCGCGCGCGCCATCCTCAGCCAGCGCCAACGCTGCGACACGATCGGCGTCTGCGCGGAGCGCGGCGAGATCGATGCTGTCAGGCACCGAGCGCCACCATCCGGTCGATCGCCAACTTCGCCCGCGAGCGGATCTCCGCTGGCACGTCGATGACATGCTGATGGTGCAGCAGCGCGTCCCGCACATCCTGCAGGGTGATGGTCTTCATGTAGGAACACTCTGCCGCGCGGTCCGCGGGCACGAAGCGCTTCTCCGGAGCCATCTGGCGCATCCGGTGGAGGATGCCCGTTTCGGTGGCCACGATGAACGTGTCGGCCGGAAGCTCACGGGTGAGGTGGATCATCCCTTCCGTTGACGCGATATGGATCCCCTCCGGTGGCAAGTCGCCATCGGCCATGCGATACAGCAGTCGGGACGCGCAGCCACATTCGGGATGCACCAGGACCTCCGCACCGGGATACTCGGCCCGGGCAGACTCGAGCGCCGCAATATCGATCCCGGCGTGCACGTGACATTCCCCCATCCACACTTCCACGCGGCGATCCGGCCGCATGCGCCGCACGTGCGCACCGAGGAACATGTCGGGGAGGAAGAGAATGCCGCGATCGGAGGGGATGGCGTCGATCACATCGAGCACATTCCCGCTGGTGCAGCAGTAGTCGAGTTCCGCCTTGACCGCCGCGGTCGTGTTCACGTATCCGACGGCCACGTAGTCTGGAAACTCGCGGCGCCAGCCACGCACCTCTTCCGGCGTGATGGTATCGGCGAGGGAACAGCCGGCCGCAAGATCGGGCAACAGCACCGCCTTGTCCGGGGCAAGCACCTTCGCGGTCTCGGCCATGAAATGCACGCCGCAAAAGACGATGATCGCTTCGGCCACGTCGGCCGCCTTGCGCGACAAGCCGAGCGAGTCGCCGACGAAGTGCGCCACATCCTGCACTTCGGGGCGCTGGTAATTGTGCGCCAGAATGATGGCGTTCTTCGCGGACGCCAGCGCACGGATCTCAGTCTGGAGTGCCGCGATCTCCTCGGGGGAATCAGTGAGCACATCGATGACAGGAAGTGTCTTGGTCATACGGGTGTCCGAGGGTTCGGGAAATCGGTGCGACGATGGCCACCACGGCTCTCGCGCCGACGACGTGCCTCACGCGCGATCAG
Source organism: Gemmatimonadota bacterium (assembly GCA_024641735.1). Classification (GTDB taxonomy): domain Bacteria; phylum Gemmatimonadota; class Gemmatimonadetes; order Gemmatimonadales; family GWC2-71-9; genus Palsa-1233. The sequence goes on from JAHECN010000067.1 coordinate 6,417, forward strand.
GGCCGCGATGCGGAGTTGATCCGCGACATGCCACGCACCCTCGGGCACCGCCGCACGCAGGTCCGCCAGCGCGACCTCCGCCTCGGCGAGGCCATGCTCGGTGCGCAGCACGCCGACATCGCGAGTCATCAAGCGCCGCATGGCCCGCACGATGTCCGCGCCGAGCGCGTCGGGCCCGTGGTCGCCATCATTGGGAGCGGGAGCAAAAGATGACACCCGGCGTGGTTGCTCCGTGAGCATGCGCGACACGGAGCGACCTGCGCGGTCCGCGAAGACCAATCCTTCCAGCAAGGAGTTGGATGCCAATCGATTGGCACCATGCACACCGGTCTGCGCACACTCGCCGACGGCCCAGAGTCCGGGCAGCGTCGCGGCCCCATCCAGATCGGTGCGGATACCACCCATGGCATAGTGCATGGCCGGGGCGACGGGGAGCAGATCCGTCGCGAGACTGAGTCCGTGCCGCGCGACCAACACCTCGACGCCAGGGAATCGCCCCGCGACGTCCGCCACATGGCGCGCGTCGAGGAAGGCGTCGCCGCGCAGCGCGCGTCCCGCCACGGCCCGTGCGACGATGTCTCGTGGCGCGAGCTCGCCGCGCGGATCGGCTTCAAAGGTGAAACGATCGCCATTGGCTCCGACCAACCAGGCTCCCGCACCGCGCAACGCTTCGGTGAGCAATGGCGCTGGATTGATGCCGGGAATGTGCAGCGCCGTCGGATGGAATTGCAGAAATTCGACATGGTGCAATTCGGCTCCAGCCGCCTGCGCGATCGCCCATCCGTCCGCTGTGGCGACCGATGGATTGGTGGTGATCTCGAAGAGCTGGCCGACACCCCCGGTGGCGAGGACCACCGCAGGTGTCGCAATCGCCGTCGGTTCGCCTTCGACATTCAGCACAATCGCACCCACCACGCGACCATCCTGCACCACGAGGCGCCGGACGCGGGCCTCCTCGATGAGCTCGATCTTGGGATGCGCACGGACCACCTTGCTCAGCGTCGCGACCAGCGCGGCACCGGTCCGATCTCCCTCGGAGTGGATAATGCGGGCACGGGAATGCGCGGCTTCAAGACCGAACACCAGCGCACCATCGGGTCCGCGGTCAAATTGAGCGCCCAGCCCCAGCAGCTCGCGAATACGGTCGGGGCCTTCGGTGACAAGCACATCGACGGCGATCGGGTCAGCCAAGCCATCGGACGCAGCGATCGTATCCGCCGCATGCAACGCGGGGGAATCGCCGACGTCCATCGCGACGGCAATCCCCCCTTGGGCCCACGCAGTATTGGAATCTTCCAACGTGCCCTTGGTGACCAAGCGCACATCGTGCCCTTCCGCCGCCAATCGCCACGCCGACCAGAGTCCGGCAATGCCGGTGCCGACGACCAGCGGGCGGTGCACGGCTACTGGCCCTTGGCTGCCTTCACCGCCGCGGTCAGAGCTGGCACCACTTCAAAGAGATCGCCCACAATGCCGAAGTCAGCGACCTTGAAGATCGGCGCATCCTTGTCGCGGTTGATCGCGACGATGGTCCGTGCCGTGCGCATGCCAGCGAGGTGCTGAATCGCACCGGAGACACCGATCGCGAAGTAGAGGTCCGGCGCGACCGTCTTGCCGGTCTGACCAACCTGCGCCCCATGTTCGATCCATCCGGCGTCCACGACCGCGCGCGACGCACCCACCGCCGCTTCGCCGCCGAAGGCCGCCGCCAATTCTTCGAGCAATCCGAAGTGCTGCGGGTCGCCGAGGCCGCGCCCACCGGCGACGACCACGCGCGCTTCCGCCACATCGAGCGTCGCCTTCTCCGGCGTGCTGATCCCGGAGACGTTGAGACGCTGGGTGAATGCCGGCACCGTGACCGCTTCCATCGCGCCCGCCTTCCCTGCCGCAACCGCCGTATAGGCGCTCGGCCGGACCGCGACCACTGCCACGCCGCTCAGATCGAGCGTCTGAATCGCCTTGCCCGCGTACACGGGGCGGACGACACGGATCGCATCGCCGGAAGCGCTCACCGCCGTCACATCCATGCCACAGGGTGCGCCGAGTGCGGCCGCGAGACGCGGCGCGAGGTCCTTGCCGGTGGCCGTGGCGGATACGAGCACCGCCCCGTATCCGGCCGCGATCGAGTGTACCGTCGCGACGATCCCTTCCGGGGCGTAGTGCGCGAATCCGGCGTGGGTGGCCGTCAACACGCGGTCCGCACCTGCCGCGCCGAGCGTATCGAGTCCGGCCACATCGCCGGCCGCGCACACGAGCGCGTCAACCGTGCCGCCACCCTGATCCGCCAGCTGACGGGCCGCGGTGAGGAGTTCGGCGCTGCCCTTCCGGAGGGTGCCGCCACGCTGTTCGAGTACACAGAGGATGTTCGCCATTAGAGCACCTTCGCTTCAGTCGTGAGGGCCGTGATCAGGGCCGGCACCGCCGCCGCGCCCTCCCCGAGCATGCGTCCGGCCGCGCGTTCGGGAGGCATCGCGAGTGAGACCACCGTCACGCGAGACTCTCCGACCGTGACCGGCACAATGTCGAGCGGCTTCTTCTTCGCGGCCATGATCCCCTTCAGGGAAGGAAGGCGCGGCGTGTTCAATCCCTTGTCGCACGTGAGCACCGCGGGCAGGGCACAGGTGGCATTCTCCACGCCTCCTTCGACCTCGCGCGTCACCGTGGCCACGCCACCGTCAACCGAGAGCGACGAGATCGCCGTGGCGCAGGGGAGTCCAAGCAACTCGGCAACCATCACGCCGGTCTGCTGGCCGTAGTCGTCCACGGCAAGCTTCCCGAAGAGAATCAGATCATAGCCACCATCACGGAGGTGATCCGCCAGCACACGCGCATTGGCCAGACCATCGGCCGTAGGCGTCCCCTGCAGGTGCACGGCGCGGTCCACGCCCATCGCGAGCGCGGTGCGCAGCGTCTCCTGCACGCTGTCGCCGGCGAAACCGACCACCACGGTCTCGCCTGCGCCCGCGGCGCCCACGAGCGCGAGGCCTGCCTCGAGCGCGTATTCGTCGTACGGATTCGGAACAAACTTCACTCCGGCTTCATCAATGGCGACGCCGCTCGGTCCGATCACGATCTTGGCGGTCGTGTCGGGGACGCGGCGGAGGCAGATGGCAATCTTCATGTCGATACGTTTCCTGAAATAGGTCATGAGTCATGAGTCGTGAGTCGTGAGAGGGGCAGACACTCTCGCGACCAACGACTCCCGACTCGCTTCTAGTACGCGGCAATCCCCGTAATCTCCTGCCCCAAAATCAACGAATGCATGTCGTGCGTTCCCTCGTACGTGTACACACTCTCGAGATTCGCCATGTGGCGCATCGAGTGGTACTCGATCAGGATCCCGTTCCCGCCCAGGAGTCGGCGGGCTTCACGGGCGCATTCGCAGGCCATGTTGATATTGTTGCGCTTGGCGAGCGAGACCTGCGAGGGAGTCATGGTGCCCTTGTCTTTCAAGCGACCGAGCTGCAACACGAGCAATTGTCCCTTCGTGATCTCGGTGAGCATCTCGGCGAGCCGCTCCTGCTGGATCTGTGTCGCGGCGATCGGCTTGTCGAACATGATCCGATTGGCGGCGTAGCTGCGTGCTTCGTCGAAGCACGCCATCGCGGCGCCGACGCCGCCCCACGCGATGCCGTACCGAGCCTGCGTCAAGCACATCAGCGGTGACTTGAGACCACCGGAGAGCGGCAGGATCGCATCCTTCGGGACGTGCACGTCCTGCAGGTGGAGTTCGCTGGTGTCCGACGCGCGGAGCGACAGCTTCCCCTTCTGGTCCTTCGCGGTGAAGCCGGGAAGATTGGTCGGCACGATGAAGCCGCGAATGCTCTTCGCGTCATCGATGTCACCGGTCTTGGCCCAAATGATCGACACGGTGGCCTGCGACCCGTTGGTGATCCACATCTTGGTCCCGTTGAGGACCCAGCCATCGGCCGTTTCCCGTGCGGTCGTGATCAAGCCGCCCGGATTCGAACCGAAGTCGGGTTCGGTCAAACCGAAGCAGCCGATCTCCTCACCGGCGGCCATTTTGGGGAGCCAGTATTTCTTCTGCTCCTCGCTGCCGAACGCGTAGACCGGGTACATCACCAGGGCACCCTGCACCGACGCGAAGGAGCGGATACCGCTGTCGCCGCGCTCGAGTTCCTGCATGATGAGGCCGTAGGCAACGTTATTGAGGCCGGCGCAGCCGTACTCTTCCGGGAGGTTCGCGCCGAAGAGGCCGAGCTCTGCCATCCCGGGGATCAACTCCTTGGGGAAACGCCCCTCGATGTAGCAGTCGCCGATGACGGGCATGAGGTGGTCATCCACCCAGGAACGGACGGTATCACGAACCGCGCGCTCCTCTTCGGAAAGAAGCGAATCCATGTCGTAGAAGTCGACCCCGGTATATGCTGCGGACCCACCTGCCATTGCCTGCGCCCCTGAGAAGAAGATCCCCCAAAAATAACAGGATTCCGGGGGCTTCGGGCGCCGAGATCAGTCGATCGTGCCCGGGAGGCTCAGATAATAGGCGGAACCCGCCGGGGCCGTGGCATTGGGCCGGATTCCCACCTCGCGGGCCTTGCGCCGAAACGTGGCCCCGTGATCCAGTGGCAGGCCGGTTTCGCACTGCCACTGGTGGACCATCTCATGGAGCAGGGTCTCGGTAGCCGCTGGCCAGCCATCGCGGCGGACGTGACGACGGGAAAGGGTGATCTCGACCGGCTTTCCGTCGTGATCCGCCCGAAATTCCCCCAGGCGAGTGGACATCTTGTCGGAGAGCCGGATTGGGATCGTGCCGAGCGTGTTGCTGAAATGCCGCGCGTTGAGGATCTCGTGGAGTCGAACCAGCCGCCCGATGATCATCTCGTGCTCGGGAGCCACCGCCCGCGGCCCCTGCCGCACCGGGGCGCGAGGTGGCACATGCCGATCGACCGGAAAGGCGAGGAAGCGTCGACGGGCGGCGAGCCGTTCCTGTTTCGGCACTCGGCGCCGCAGGAAGGTGAGGATCGCGGCCAGGACATCGTCTGGTGCCCACGCATAGCCGGCGTGCAGGCGAAGCCCATAGCGCGGATGGTGACTCACGAGCACCGTGCGGTTCTTGGTCAGCGTGACGTCTGTCCCCGGCGCGAGGCCGAGCCGGAACAACCGGTCGGGCAGCGCGGCCTCCGGGGCGATGTCGAGATCGAGCGAAAGCTGGGGTGCGAGATCCTCGGCCTGGCGCGACTGCCGCGCGGCATCACCCATCACGTGGCCCGACGGACACGATCCGAGTGCGCGGGAAGCTCTGCTCCGCTCCCGGCTGGAAGCGGCCAGCCCCGGCATCCCAGATGTAGTGACGCACCGTAATGGTCTTCGCCGTCGCCACGATGAGATTGCACGCCGAGGGCCGCTTGCCACGGGTGCGGGAGGTGTGCGTGCTCGACGTGGCGACGACGGTGCCGTTGGGGAGGATGCCCGCCGCCTCCTCGTGATCGTGACCACAGAGCACCAAGTCCGCGCCAGATGCCATCACCTGACGCCACGCGGCGCGCCAGCGCGCCAACCCCATCCGCTGGGAAATATTTCCGCGGAGCAGGTTCTGGTGCATCACCAGCACCCGAAGCATGTCAGGGCTCTCACCAGTAAACCGAACACCGGCGCGTTCCGTCTCCTTCGCCGGGAGATGCCCCTTCACGGCCATGTCATTGAGGTTGTAGGTCATCGATCCGGCGACGACGCCGTAGCTGGTCAGCACACCGCACAGGATCGCCCCCTCGACCACCAACGTGGGCGTCAGCTCTTCGCCGAAATACCTGCTGTACTTCACGTACTTGGGTGCCGCACCGATCACGTCAAACGGTGTGGTCCACCACTCGACGTCATGGTTGCCGGGGACCACGAGTGTTGGGGCGATGCGCCGCATCGCCGTGACGAACTCCAACGCGCGCTGGAATTCGCCATGTCGCGCCCGTTGCGTGAGATCGCCCGCGATGACCACCGCCGACGGCGCCAACTCGGCCGCGAGCGCCTCGAGCCCGGCGATCTGCGCCAGGTCCGCGTCGCGACCGAAGTGGAGGTCGGAGCACTGAAGCAGTGTGACGGTACTCACCACACCACACGCACGCGATAGGTCAATGTGGCCTTCCCCTTGGCTGGCACGGTGACCGGAAAGACGCTGCGCGTCGCCGAACGACGCTGCGCCGGTACCGAGCTCTCCACGACCGACCATTCGCCGCCGCGATCCTCGCGGACTTCCACCACGACGGCCGAGTCCTTGGCATTCTGGAGATCGACCCGGAACGATGCGTAGGCGGTCGTGCGGTTGGTCTTTGGCGCCGCAGTCGGCTGGATACTGTACGCGGTCTGCGTGCGCCGTGCCGTCACGTCGAAGGCATTCCCGGTCGTGACCAACAATTCCTCGCCCGGTGCCGTGTGCCCGATGCCACCCATACCGATCAACTGCAGACGACCACCCTTGTCGGCTTCGTAGACCTCCATGCCACCGGCCGGAAGCGGCA
>JAHECN010000068.1 GCA_024641735.1 Gemmatimonadota bacterium
TGTGGTGCGGGTGCGCCCCGATGCTACCAGTCGGCAGGGAGGCGACCACCGCACCGTACGCTGCCGATTCAGGATTGGCATCGAGCACGGCCAGAAAGTCACTCTCGGCACGTGCGGAGTCACCGGCCCACACGAAGAGATATTCGCCTGTGCGTGGCTGGACCGGGGAACAGGCGGCACACCACAAGGCGAGGATCATCAGGACGGACGTTCGCACGGATGCTCCAGGCAATTGGGACAGGACAGAGAGAATAGCAGTATTCCGTGGGAAACCCGACCGCAGCCCTAGCTCCCGATTTCGTGATTCGCGATCAGGAGGCTCCCTGGCGGCCGGTCGACCACCGCGATCGTCAGCAGTTGCTGATGGAGTCGCTGTCCGGTACAGGTTTGACAGAGGCCGGCACCGCCGGTGCAGCACATGCTGTCCGGCATCTCCTCGCCGATGCGCCGCATAGCGTCGACCGCCTCATCGAATGGGATCACCTTGGAGAAGCCCATGCGCGCGGTGAGCGAGGCCCCATACGCCCGCATGCCGGCGGCAATATTTTTGGCGAGACAGGGCGCCTCGACGCGATCGGCGATCATGTCGCAGATCAAGCCGAGTCCCGTCTCGATGGTCGACCCCGCTGCCGTCAGCGACTGGTCGAGGTCGCCACCCTGCAGATGGACCAATCCCGCCGCCGCCATCGCGCCACTTGCCCCGGTTTCAGCCATGCACCCGGCAAGTTCTGCCGAGAATGTCGCATGTGCCGCGATGAAGACGCCGATGAGTCCGGCGGCGAGCATCGCTTGGACGACCTCGTCCTCACCGTGTCCGTTGGCGTCGGCGAAGCCGAGGATCGCCCCTGGGGTTGTACCACAGGATCCTGCGGTTGGTGCAGCCACGAAGACACCCATCGCGCTCTTGGTGTCCATCACTGCCGTGGTGTAAAGGATCATCCTCGTCACCGCATCGTCCGGGACGATCCGATCCGCGACGGCCTTCGCCACGCGTGGGGCGTGGGATTCCAGGATACGATCGGCGTAGTCGGTCCCCGCCAATCCGAATGCCACGGACTGGCGCATGAGGCCGACAATCCGCTCCATCTTGGCCCAGACTGCTGCCTCGGAGGTTTCCCCACGGATGCTCTCATAGCGCAGTGCGAGTTGCCACAGGGCCAGGTGGTGATCGCGATTGTACGTGAGCATCTCGCTCGCGCTCAGGAACGGGACCACCACCTGATGGCGGGAGAGCGTTGGAAGGACCGGCGAGAGCTCACGGATTCCCGAGACCTCATGGAGTGCCGACCACTGCGCGAGGAGTGCGGGATCCGTGGGTGTGAGCGAACGGGCACGCACGAAGGTCACCCGGTCTGACCGACAGATGGTCACCTGTGCCGAAGGGAGCACCGCTGCAACCATCGTCGCCACAGGGTCGCCAGAACCGGTGCAGAATAGGAGCAATTCGTACGCATCGCCCTCCATGCTGACCGGGGCACCGTCGATCCGAAGAATCTTGAACATGCCGCCGCCCGTCGACACCGCCTCCACGATATGTGAGTCCGCTGCGTTGCTGACCGTCAGGTGGTAGTAGCTGGCGTGGGTGACCCCGAAGTCAGGGTACTCGACCGTCACCGCAATCCCGGCGTCGTGGAGTGCTTGCTCGATCTCGTCATCGAACGCCTGCATCCGCGGATCGACGATGTCCCAGCCGAGCAGGGCCCCGTACAGCCCGCGATTGGTCCCCTGCCCACGATGGGTATTCGCGAGCGCCGTCCCGCGGTTGTACCGGGCATGGAGCGACGTGATCTCACCACCGAGCAGATCGAGGCAGAGCCGTCCGATCCGGTACGACGCGCCGCCATGGGAGCTCGAGGGTCCGATCATGATCGGCCCAAAGACATCGTTGAAGATGCTTGGCGGGGTGGCCGTCGCGAGGACGTCCGGCGTGAGCGTAAAATGCGTCGTCATGTAACATCCGGATCGAGACGGAAGACCGCATACGTGAAGGCCTGTTGAGCCCCCGACGGTGTGGTATGGAGTTCCCGCTGACCATCGATCAGGGAGAACCCAGCGCCAAGCGTGGCATGGAGGGACTCCGCCGAGTAGCGCGTGACCTCGAGTCCACTACATCGAGTCGGCCCGTCCTCAGCGAAGGTGGCGATGATCACGAGGCCACCGGGTCGGAGGGCACGACGGAGCTGCGCGAGATAGCGACCCCGGTCGGCGGGGTCCGTGAGGAAGTGGAAGACGGCGCGGTCATGCCAGAGGTCATATGCGGCGGCGGGGAACTCCAACGACAGCACGTCCCCCGGGATCGTCCTGACGGCCGATGTTGCGCCAAGTCGCACGCCGGTGGTGGCGAGCGCGGCGGGAGCGATGTCGAGCAGGGTGACATGAGTGTACCCGTTGGTCAGCAGCCCATCCACGAGTCGAGAGGCTCCCGCACCGACGTCGAGTATGCGCGTCGCGGGGTCCGGCGCCACGCGGAGAATCAACTCGCGCGAGAGCGCGGCATCCACCTGGAACCAACTGACTTCCTCAGGGCGTTTGGTCTGATAGACTCGTTCCCAATGCGCAATGCGATCCATGCAGCCCCGCCGCTGAGTGATCCCCGTGACCCACGAAACTACTCTGTCCCGTCCACGGCGCGATGTTGGGCCAAGAGCCGTTCCGCAAATTCGAGTTGCTCCTCAAGTTCGAGGACCCGCGCCTGCATGCCGTCGAAGAGTTGCTCGGACTCCTCGGCGTGGTCGAGGAGAGCCTCCTGCTCAGCGATCAATAACTCCGCCCTGCGGCGGGCTGTGAGTGCTCGTGCGCCCAGCGCGAAGCCGACCGCAAGGACTGCATGTCCGGTGGCGTGCATTGGCTCACCAGGGATCGCGGCAAACCAGACGCTGGCGACATTGACGGCAGCAAGGAGCCATGCGATGGGCTCCCAGGCAGGGTGACGGAACCGCATGAGACGCTCCGAGGGGAAGAGTCGTGGATTGACCTACGCAACCACCTACGGGGACGGGCCGTCACAAGTGCCAACACCGCGACTATCACGCCTCAACGTCCTCGCCCCCGAGCCGGAAGAGATCGATCTGCGGTGGGTGCAACGGCAGTCCGACTCCCGTCAGGACATCGTCGACCCAATGCGGCCGTCGCGCTGGCTCCAGGGCCTGGCATCGGCTGCCAAACACTGCCACGAGTGTATCGATGGTCCGATCGATCCCGTGCTGGAACTCCTGACTGACATCCCGGCGCCCATCAAAACTCGGTGGATCAATGATCGGCATCTTGAATAAGGCGTCATAACTGCCAATCCAATCCTGGACCAGTGCGTCGTACGCCGGTTGCCGGCCGGCTTGGTGGACCAAATAGGCGTAGTTGTCGAGCACGGATCGGTCACAGATCACGATCTCGCCTTCCGCGGTCGCAGCGAGCTCTGCGGCAACCTGCGTGTGAAGGATCCACGCTTGTGCCTGAAAGGTCGTGTCGCGATTGATCGGCAGCGGGCAACGCCGCGCCACCTCGGTCACCAGCTCGACGGCACGATCCTGACGCTTGAGGCGTGCCGCCACCTCGTAGCAGAGCGTCGTCTTGCCCACGCCGTGGGACCCGATCAGGGCGATCTTCATGGCCGCTCGATCACCCCGCGCCGTCCGCCGTCCGATGCTCCACCTGGAAGGCCGGGGCGCGGTACTCGCTCGGGAGGTACTGCGCTGGGATCGTGGTCAGGTTGCCGTCGCGCAACGTGGCGTAATGTGGCGACATGATCTCGACGCCGCCTTCGTTGAACGTGTCCTGAATGTTGCTGTGCAACCCGGAGTAGATCACCGCCATGGCGTCGGCGCGATTGGTGTACGCGTTGAGTTCGTAGCTGACATAGAAATCACCCAAACTCGTCTGAAAGACGAATGGGGCCGGCTCTTCCAGGATGTGCTCCGTGCGCTTCGCAGCATCCAGCAACAGCTGGTGGACCTGCTTCCAGGGGACATCGTATCCAATCGTGACCGAGGTGTTCAGGATCAGTCCCCGTTCCTTTGCCAGCGTGGTGTAGTTGATCACCTGCGTGTTCAACACAGTCCCATTCGGGACGGTGACTGAGACGTTCTTGATGGTTCGGAGTCGCGTCACGAGCAGCGTCTTTTCCACCACGTCACCCACGGTTTCACCGATTTTTACCCGGTCGCCAATTTCGAATGACCGCGTGTAGGTGAGGACGATCCCGGCGAGCACGTTACCAATGGAAGCTGAGGATCCGAGCGAGAAGAGGACGCCGAGGAAGAGGGACATCCCCTTGAATGCATCCGAACCCGACCCGGGGAGGTAAGGGTAGAGCACGGTCACACCGAACGCGAGCACCAGCACCCGGACAAGTTTGTACGTCGGCTCGGCCCAGGAGCGAGGAAAACCCTCGAACGCGATTGTCCCGGAGCCGATCGCGGTCGTGATGGCGTAGAGCAATCGCAGGATGTACCGGAGAATGACGATGCCCGCACCGAGGTACAGCAGGTTCGGCAGGTATTTCAGAAAGCCCCACCAGGCACTCGCGAACGGGTCGAGCACCAATCCGATGATCCGTGGCGCCAACGCCTCCGTCCACGGGAAGAAGCTGAGGACAAGTGGGACGTAGAGATAGAAGAGCAACAAGACCAGCAGTGCACGGGCAACTTTTGCAGCGGCCTCGATCATCGTCGAGATCCGGCTGGCCGAGAGGAGTTCGAGATTTTGGAGCTTGAGTTCGGGCAACTTCATCTGTCGGAGCAGGTCGATCCGGGCGTAGAGCTTCGGGAAGCCCCACGCGATCAGTCGTAGCAACAGCACCAGGACCAGGGTGGCGAGCAACGCGTAGCCGATCCCGATGGCGATCGCTTGAATGGACGTCGCCTTGGCCGCGGCCTTGATTGCAGCAACCAACTGTCCGGCGTACCGACGCGCGAGCTCGGTCCGCACAGCGCCTACCGCCTCCGCGTCAGCATCCAGCACGGTCATCAGCACCATTTCGCCGACGGCGAGCTCACTATAGGACTCCCGATCCACCACCACGATCGAATCGCCGCTTGCAATCGCAGCGTCGACCTGCCGCAGGCGACCCATGACCGCGGTCGCGCGCGCCTCAGCCGAGAACGGTCCGAGCGCTCCGTAGAGTCGGAACAGCGTGTCCGATCCGACGGCCACGCCGGCGCCCTTGGGCATGGTGTCCGTCGCCCCGGCCTGAGCGGCGCTATCGGCCACCCCGGGACCGGCTTGGCCCGTGTCGGGTACGGTGTTGACTGACGCCCGTCCCGCCTGGGCAACCACAGCGACCGGAAGCCCGGCGAACACGAGAGTGGCCAATATGCCGAGGCGGGCCGTGCGGTGCGCCAAACGCCGGAGCAGGGTCGACACCATGATGGAGACTCCCAAAAGGTAGGCGGGCAAGTGGTGGAGCCAGAAATCTAACCGAGCAGGCGTCGGGGAAGGGCGGCTATTGCAGCTGCCATTTCATGATGGCATACACGCACCCTGCGACGAAGAGGCTTCCAAAGATCTCCTTGTTGTACCTCGCAAGCCATTCGGGAAGGTAGATGTCGAAGTTGGCCCGTCGGTCTGTTGTGTAGCGCCCAGCGACCGCCGTCAAGGGACAGGCCATCCGATTGGCAGCCAACACGGCCACCTCGACCAGCACGATTCCGATGAAGATGACGACCCGATCAAATCGACCGTCGGCCGCACTCATGGGGATCGCGACAATTGCCGCGACGAAGAAGGCCCAGACCAGGGTATGCAACGTCTTGATGGCAATCAGGTGCATCGTCTCCTCCTTGCGCACGGCGCCACACGGCTCTCACTTTGGAGAGTCCCCCTTCATCAGTGGAACCGCCATGCTACGCCGTGTGATACTCATTGTGACCCTCGCTCTCCTCGGTGCCGGCCCGATGTCGGCCCAACGACCTCCCAACGTGGTCATCATCTTCATTGACGACATGGGGTATGCCGACATCGGACCCTTCGGCGCCATCAATGTGGCGACCCCGAACCTGGATCGCATGGCGAAGGAAGGGACCCGGCTCACCGACTTCTACGTCGCCCAAGCGGTCTGCTCCGCGTCACGCACCGCCCTCCTCACCGGCACCTATCCCAACCGCCTCGGCATCCACGGAGCCCTCGGCCCGGGTTCACGCATTGGCCTGAACCCCGATGAGCTGACCCTCCCCGAAATGCTGCGGACCAAGGGATATGCTACAGCGATCTTCGGGAAGTGGCACATCGGCGATCGCCCCCAATTTCTGCCCACCCACCATGGCTTCGATGAATTCTACGGACTGCCTTACTCGAACGATATGTGGCCGAACCACCCGGAGGCAGCACCGGGAACGTACCCTCCGCTACCGCTCATGGAGGGGGACTCGGTGATCGGGTTGATGCCCGACCAATCGTTGCTGACGGCTGCCTACACCGCACGGGCCGTCGACTTCATCGAACGGAATGCTGCACGGCCCTTCCTCCTCTATCTGCCGCACACCATGGTCCACGTGCCGCTCTTCGTCGGCGAGCGTTTCAAGGGGAGCTCCGCGAGCGGGCTCTACGGCGATGTGGTGCAAGAAGTCGACTGGAGCGTGGGGGAAGTGCTTGGGGCGATCGCACGGCTTGGGCTGGACGAGAACACGCTGGTGATTTTCACGTCAGACAATGGCCCCTGGCTCTCCTATGGCGATCATGCCGGGGCCACTGGGGGACTGCGCGAAGGGAAGGGCACGGCCTGGGAAGGCGGGGTGCGTGTGCCGTTCATCGCGCGGTGGCCGGGGAAAATCGCGGCCGGCCAAACCATCGCCGAGCCTGCGATGACCATCGATCTCTTGCCCACGATTGCCAAGCTGAGTGGAGCCACGCCACCAACGCGTCCGATCGATGGGCTCGACATCTGGCCCCTCCTGGCGGGAGACGCCCTCGCCAAGAGTCCGCACGACGCCCTTTACTTCTACTACAACACGAACGAGCTCCAGGCGATGCGGAGCGGTGAGTGGAAATTGGTCTTCCCGCACACATATCGCACCCTCGGGGATCAGCCGCGTGCCACCGGTGGGATCCCGGTGAAATACCATTCCGCGCGGGCGGGGCTCGAGCTGTACAACCTCGTCCGCGACCGAGGGGAGACGACCGATGTCGCCGCACAATTCCCGGACGTGGTGAAACGCCTCACCGGACTCGCCGAGCGCGCCCGCGCGGAGATGGGGGACGCGCTCACCGGGCGGATCGGAACGGGGACACGTGAGCCCGGGCGGGTGACCGGTAACTGACTACATCTTGCCGTTCACCAACTCCCGCACGACGCGATCCACCTGGTACACCGCACTGAGCGCGGCCTGAATCGCACGTGTATCGACCATGACATTGCGTCCGCGTGCTGGCAGGTAGACGTAGTCGCGAATCATCGCGTCGATGTTCCGGTCAAAATTGAGCCCGATGAGCCGGAAGTCCTTGGTGATCACCGGGGACCCTGAGTTACCACCGTAGCTGTCGACGGTGGAGACCAGGTTCAGCGGCGTGCCCAGATCAAGCCCCGCTGGCGGTGTCCGCCAGCGATAGGGGAGACTCCAGTCGCTTCCCTCGCCATGGCTCCGATTGCGATCATAGACGCCGTAGAACGTGGTGTACGGCGGTGCGAGCGTGCCGTTGTACTCGTACCCGCCGACCACGCCATCCGCGATGCGGGGCGAGGACGAGCCGTCAGGTGGAATACTCGGACCATAGACCGCGAAGCGTGCCCGTCCAATCTGTGACCCGATCAGCGCTTCCTCGGCATCGAGCCGATCCTGATCGGCCTCATACCGCAGGAGCGCCGGCATGATGGCGTTCATCAGTGGGCCTGCCGCACCCAACAACTCCTCCGCGGAGGCGGATGGGGTGAGGACTCGGCTGGCGGCCAAACTATAGGGATGGTCTGTTCCGAAGGCCTGGGTGATATCGTCCAGGGCCAAGGCGAGCAGGCGCCGCTCGAGTTCGACCGGAATGGTTCTGACCGCCGCGAGCCGTTGCCGAAAGCGCGCCGCTGAGTCGACGGACGCGTGCTCAACCCGCCATGTCCAGTAGGCCCGCTGCAGGGTCGTGCTTCCAGCTGTCGTGTTGTGCCACTGCGAGAAGGCCCGGAACTCGGCGGTCCACGTGGTCCGACGCTGCTGGAGCTCGGCCATCCTGGCAAAGAGGGTGCTGTATTCGGTGCGGAGCGCCGGGTGCGCGGCAATCGAGTCCGCCAGGGCTGCTTCGATCGCCATCCGCCGTCCCATCACATCCATGTCCTGCAGGCCCTCGATCCGGCGGCTCAACGGCTTCCACCGATTGGACAGCGAGAGGATCTGCACCAGGAGCGCACTCCGCTCTGCCTCGTTGCGGCTCCCGTTGCGGTACGCATTCAGGGCCTCGAGGCGGGCGACATGCCACTGGTTCTGGGTCGGGAGCGCGACGTCCCGCTGGAACACCAACTGACTCACGGTCGTGAGCCGGCGCGTCGCCCCGGGATTCCCGATAATGAAGACCGCGTCACCCGTCTGCACCCCGGTGGTGCCACCCCACGTGAAGAAATGGGGGCTGGCCATCGGGCGGCCGTCGGCGCCGTAGGCCCGCATCAACGCGAAGTCGAGCGCGTAGCGTGGATAGGTGAAGTTGTCCCAGTCGCCGCCCAAGTTCGCGACGCCCAATTCGGCGGCGACCACTAGCCGGATATCGGTGTAGCGCCGGAAAACGTAGGCTGACGTCCGGGCACCATTGTACAGCGGGACGGCCTGCACCCAGACGGAATCCCCGTCCTTGGCGAACTGTGCCGCGAGTCTGGTGCTCACCGCCGTAATGGCGGCTCGGCGATCCGTTCCTGCCCGCTCCAGTTCATCGGTAATGTCGATGGCCGCGAGCAATTGATCCGCATACATGTTTGGCATCGGGCGTTCATCCGCGAGTGTCTTCGCGACAAAGCCTGAGTCGAGGAGGGTCTCGCCGGCTTTGCTCATCGCATTCACGGTACCGCGCACACAATGATGGTTGGTCGCGATCAATCCGGTGGCCGAGACGAACGCGGCGGAGCAGCCCGGGATTCGCAACGCGGCCATTCGGGCCCTGGAAAACCAGGTCGAATCCGCAGCGAAGCCGTAGGTGCTGGTGAAGTAGGCCTCGGGTGGGTATTCAAAGGTCCACATCTTCCCGAGGTCGAATCGTCCGGGCTGTGGCAGTTCGGTGCGCTGCTGACCGGCGAGTGCGGCGGGAAGGAGCGCGAGGCAGAAGAGCAGGCGAAGGTGACGCATGAGAAATCCTAGCAGCGGGACTGGGGGCGGTGGCAGGCGTGCATCACCTGCCACTCCGTAAGCTACTGTGATGGACCGCGATGTTACCGTTTCCGTCGGACCGAAGCACCCTTGGGCCAATAGGCGAACTCCGCCTCGTAGCAGGTCGCCTCGAGATCAGCCAACCGATCCTGGAGAAACGCTTGGGCATCACGGACACCACTGTTGTACACGGAAGGTGCGATTTCGGCGAGAATGAACTTGAGCAGGAGTGCTGACTGGACGCCGCTCATTTCGAACTCCAGCTCGTCTTCGCAAAATCGAGAGAGCGACGCGAGCGCCTGCTTCTTCTCGCCATCGGAAAGGGTTACTGCCATCAATTACTCCATGGGAATACTGTAGGTCGATCGACGCAACAGGCACAACGCCGAGATTTATCGCACCGGCCACCATCGACACCAGAGGAACGGAGTGGCACCGAGCCAGGCGAGGACGATCGGCCACAGCTCGCCTCGCCAGAGCGCGTAGTGCTCCGCGAGCTCGGTCCACGACTTGTGATCGACGACGCGACCAAGCAACGTCTCGAATAGCACGGTGAGCACGACCAAGCCAACGCTCAGGAACCAGAGGTCCGAGAGGGATGGGCTGGAGGACGCCAGGGGACGGAAGCCCCATCGCGTTATCAGGCCGATCAGCAGTACGCCACTCAAGGCACTCACGATGCCGGCACTTCGGCCGGTCAGGATGGTCTTGAGATACAACTCGCGCGCGATCCCGTTGGCACTCATTGCCACCGCCATGAGTGCCCACATGCCAAGAAATCGGACTGGAGACATGAGATCCTCGGGGCCATCCGCGGCGGGGGAAGCCGCCGGCATCCCTCCAATAGTATCGAGATCGTCGTGGCGGAGCGAGCCGCGCCCGCCGGCCCAAGTGACGTCCTGTTGCCGCGGCCGGAGCGGGACCGTACTCTTTGAGATTCCCTCCTACCTCACACCTCCGGACTCCGCCATGCGTCGTGCCGCCACCTGTCTGTCCATCCTCCTCGCCTGCGCGCTGGCGATCGCGCCAGTCGGGGCGCAGACCTCCGCTGGTACGGTACCCCTGACCTTCCCGACCAACGACCCGGTGCTCAAGCGGATCTGGGCCATCGGCATGGACAGCTCACGCCTCGAGCCGCTCGCCGTCGCGCTGTTCGATTCGATTGGTCCACGGCTGACCGGAAGCCCGGGCTTCGCCTCGGCGAGTGACTGGGTGGTGAGCCAGTACAAATCATGGGGTATCGACGCCAAGCGCGACACCTATGGCACCTGGCGCGGCTGGCGTCGCGGGGTGTCACACATTGATCTGGTAGGACCGCGTGTGCGGTCGCTCGAAGGCACCATGCTCGGCTGGAGCCCTGGGACCTACGGGAAGCCGGTGACCGCTGAGGTCATCACCTTGCCGAAATTTGCAGACAGCACGGAGTTCGTGAAGTGGCTCCCGCAGGCGAAGGGGAAGATCGTGATGCTGTCACCTGCGTGGCCGACCTGCCGTCCTTCAGAGGATTGGTTCCGCTTCGCGACTGCCGCCTCGAAGGCCCGGATGGACACACTCGTCAGTCAGATGCAGGAGGATTGGGCCGTGAGCCGGGACAGCGCGCAACTCTATCGTGGTACCGGGAAGTCCATGGGCCTCGGCACCGGGACCCTCGGGATGCGCCTGGAACAGGCCGGCGTCGTCGGCATGGTGACGTCACGGAACAAGCTCAGCGGCTTTGGGATCGCCTCAGGCGGCGGCCGCGGCTTCGGGGGTGGTGGGCGTGGCGGCGCCGCACCCTCGGGGGGCAACATGAGTGGTGGTGGCCCCGCTGCATCGCTTGCCTCGGGTGGCGGTGGCGTGCAGGGAAGCGGGGGTTGGGGCTCGATCGAGATCTTCGAGAGCTACAACACGGTGGCACCCGCGGTCACCCTGTCCTGCGAGGACTACGCGCTCGTGTTCCGCCTCGCCGAGAGCAAGATGAAGCCAATGCTGCGGCTCGACCTAGATGCACAGCTGCTGGGTGAAGTGCCGGCCTTCAACACCATCGCCACCATCAAGGGCTCCGAGAAGCCGGATGAGTACGTTGTCCTTTCGGCGCACTTTGATTCGTGGGATGGTTCGTCGGGTGCCACGGACAACGGCACTGGCACTCTGATGGCGATGGAAGCGATGCGGATCCTCAAGCAGGTCTACCCGAATCCGAAGCGGACCATTCTGGTGGGTCACTGGGCCAGCGAAGAGCAGGGACTCAACGGCTCGCGTGCCTTCGCCACCGACCACCCGGAAGTCTTGAAGGGACTCCAAGCACTCTTCAATCAGGACAACGGGACGGGACGCGTCCAATCGATGTCGGCGGCCGGAGTCACCGCCGTCGGTCCGCATCTTCGCGATTGGTACTCCAAGTTGCCGAGCTTCTTCACGGACAGCATGAGCGCAAACGTGGTGGCATGGAGCTTCCGCGACGTGCCGACGGGTAACCCCGGCGGAACGGACGGCGCCGTGTTCGCCTGCTACGGGACGCCGTCGATCGGAATGAATGCGGTCGGGTGGAATTACGGCAGTTACACCTGGCACACCAACCGGGACACCTATGACAAGGTGGTCTTCGACGACCTGCGCCACAACGCGACGCTGGCCGCGATGATGGCTTACTTGGCGTCGGAAGATCCGACCTTCATCGATCGGACCAAGTCGCCCGGCACCTGGCCAGCAAATTGGCCTGCCAACTGTGGCGACGCACCGCGGAAGACCAATCCGCGATACTAGGGCAGGGAGTCGAATCAGGCCTTCATCTTCTTGGCGCCCAGATCACGCGCCAGCAGCGGGGTCTCGACCACCTCACCGCGTTTCAGGGCGACTCGGTACGCATCAACGTTCGGGCGCCAGCGCACCGCCTCCTGGAAGCGCGTGCCGATGAAGTGCAGGGCGGTGCCGTCCTCGGCTGCGTAACCCGCGGGGGCACCTCCCGCGATCGCCTTCCGATAGGCGGGGCGACGCCCGGGTTCACCGTCGTAGTGGGGTGTCGCGGACCCTTTCAACAGGCCGAGGCCATCGGGGAGATAGCGAAGGCCACCGAAGGAATCGGTCAGCCCGCCTTGAAACCAGCAGAGCATTCCGGCGCTGATCCCGCAGAGGACCGCCCCACGTTTCCATGCTCGGCGGAGCAAGTGATCCAGTCCGTGGGTGCGCCAGATGCCGAGGAGTGCGGCGGTGTTGCCGCCGCCCACGTAGAAGACGTCCTGCGCTTCGACGAATGATGCCAGTGCTTCCGTGGTCGCCGGGTGGCGCGGCAGGCTCGGGAGGTCGAAGAAGGTCAGGTCAGTCGGGATGCATCGGCCGGACATGGCGCGGTAGAACTTCGTGATGTAGGGCGCCGAGTCGCCGCTGGCCGTTGGCACGAAGCAGACGCGGGCAGGGCTGCGGCGGGCGAGCGAAAGGATGAAGTCCTCGAGCAGTGGATTCTCGGGCTCCATCGGGAATCCGCCGCCGCCGATGGCAACGATGTGACCGGTCATGCTGCGCTCCTGGGCTTTCGTTCTGTCGCACTCGTCCTCGGCCCCGCGTTACTATTGGGGACTCTACCTCACCCTGACCCGAGACCGCAATGACAAACACGGCTGCCGCCCTCAA
>JAHECN010000204.1 GCA_024641735.1 Gemmatimonadota bacterium
ACAACTTCGTCTCCGAGTACGCCGCCGGTCGCACTCCGATTCCCTGCGTCCGCTGCAACTCCTTCACCAAATTCCGCGATCTGCTGGCGCACGCCAACTCGCTCGGCTGCGACGCCATTGCGACGGGGCATTACGCCATCGCGCGTGATGGCGCGCTCTATCGTGGCAGTGACCGGAACAAGGATCAGAGCTACTTCCTCTGGGGCATCGACAAGGCGGTGGTCGCGCGGATGCTCACGCCGGTGGGTGAACTCACCAAGGCGGAGACGCGCGCGCAGGCACGGGCGCTGGAACTCGAGACGGCGGACAATCCGGAAAGTGTCGAGATCTGTTTTGTCCCGGACGACAACTACGTCGGCGTCCTCGAACAGCGCCTCCCTGGCGATGCCCCTGCCCTGCAGCCTGGTCCGCTGGTCACCACGAGCGGCGAGGTGGTAGGCGAGCACGACGGCTTTGCGCGCTATACCATTGGGCAGCGTCGTGGATTGCCGGGTGGGCGTTCGCTACCGATCTACGTGGTGGGGATCCGTCCTGATACGCGTGAGGTCGTGGTCGGTGATGCCGAGGCATTGCTCGGTCATGCGGTCACGCTGGAGGAATTGAATTGGCTCGCCGAGCCGTTGGCGGTGGGGGATCGTTGCTTCGCGCAGCTGCGGTATCGCGCGGAGGCGGTACCGGCAGTCGTGCGGAGCGTGGATGGTGCGGCATTGACGTTGGATCTCGAGGTACCGGTCCGGGCCATCGCCCCGGGGCAGTCCGGTGTCCTGTACGATGCGGACGCGCGTGTGCTCGGTGGCGGCGTGATCGCCTCGCGCTGACCATTCCGATGCCTTCCCCGACTCCTCAGCTGCGCGACTCGGCCCTGCCCTCGGGACCGAATTTGCGCGACCCTGCCCTCTATCTCAATCGCGAACTCTCCTGGCTCGAATTCAACCGGCGCGTGCTGCACGAGGCGCTTGATCCACGGACGCCGCTGCTGGAGCGCGTCAAGTTTCTCTCGATCTTCGCGAGCAATCTGGACGAGTTTTTTCAGGTGCGCGTCGCCGGACTTCGGGAGCAAATCCTCGCCAAGGTGAGCGACTCGGCGGCCGACAAGATACCGCCGCTCGAGCAGCTCAAGGCCATCCGCCGCACCGTCGTGGCACTGCTCGAGGAGCAGTCCGACTGCTTGCGCGACGAGGTCCTCCCGGCGTTGGCCGCGCACGGCATTCGACTGCACGAGCGCTTCGAGGAGCTCCCCGCGGGCGAGCAGGAGCATCTCTCCGCCTACTATCACTCGCACGTCTTCCCGGTCTTGACGCCATTGGCGGTCGATCCGGGACACCCATTTCCGCACATCTCGAATCTCTCGCTCTCCTTGGCGGTCTCGTTGCATGACGCGGATGGCGAGGAGCGTTTTGCGCGGGTGAAGGTGCCGCGGCTTTTGCCGCGATGGGTTCCGCTGACGCGGCCCAATGAATTTCTCCCCTTGGAGTATCTGATCGGGGCGCATCTGCACACGCTCTTTCCAGGGATCCGAATCGATTCGTGGCACCTCTTCCGCGTCACGCGCAACACCGATTTGACGCTGGAGTTGGGCGACGACAGTGACGAGGCCGACGATCTCCTGGAGCAGATTCAGGAGGAGGTCCGCAACCGCAAGTTTGGAGAAGTTGTCCGACTGGAGGTGCACGTCTCGATGCCGGAGCACCTCCGTACGCTCCTCATCGAGGAGTTGAACGAGGCGGATGCCGGCGAGGGCTTGCCGCTGACGGACGCCGACCTCTTCGAGGTCCCGGGTCCGCTCGACCTGAGCGACCTGATGAGCATCGCCAATCTCGACATTCCGGCACTGAAGGATCCTCCGTTCACGCCGATGACGCCGCGTCGCCTGACGGAGGGACAGGATATTTTCGCGACGATTCGCGAAGGCGACATCCTGCTGCACCATCCGTACGACTCCTTCCAGGGGACGGTGGAGCAGTTCATTGCGCGGGCGACTGAGGATCCGGATGTTCTGGCGATCAAGATCACGCTCTACCGCACCGGTGGCGAGATCGCGCGGCTGTTGGCGCAGGCAGCCGAGCGTGGGAAGCAGGTCGCGGTGCTGATCGAGTTGCAGGCGCGCTTTGATGAGGAGAACAACATCATCTGGGCAAAGCGCTTCGAGGATATCGGCGTGCACGTCTCGTATGGCGTGACCGGGCTCAAGACCCATGCGAAGGTGTTGCTGGTCGTGCGGCGTGAGGGCGACGCGATTCGTCGCTATGTGCACATCGGCACGGGCAATTACAACCCGCGTACTGCGAAGTATTACACCGACTTCGGCATCCTCAGCGCGGATCCCGACTTGGGGGCGGACCTGAGTGATCTCTTCAATGTGCTGACGGGATTCGGGTCGCCGACGAGTTATCGCAAGTTGATGGTGGCACCGCGGTGGATGAAGTCGGCGGTGCTCGAGATGATTCGTCGGGAGACTGCGCATGCTCGACGTGGGCGGCAGGGCCGGATTCTGGCGAAGATGAACGCATTGGTGGATGCGGAAGTCATCGAGGCGTTGTATCAGGCGTCGCAGGCGGGGGTGGAGATTGATTTGATTGTGCGCGGGATCTGCTGCCTGCGGCCGGGGGTACCTGGGGTGAGTGAGCGGATCCGGGTCATCTCGATTCTGGGTCGTTTTCTGGAGCATTCACGCGCCTTCCTCTTCCGGAACGCGGGCAAGGAAGAGGTGTACATCACCTCGGCGGACTGGATGCCTCGGAACCTGATTCGGCGGGTGGAGGCCGCGGTCCCGATTGAGGATCCGAAGCATCGCGCCGAGTTGCGGCGGTGGATGGAAGGGATGCTGGAGGACAATCGGCAGGCGTGGGATTTGGCGTCGGACGGCCACTATACCCAGCGCACGCCCGCGGCGGGTGAGGCGGAGCGTGGGACGCATCGGGTGTTGGTGGGGAGCGGGGGGTAGCGGCTCGGACCACCTTCTACTTCACGCGTTGCTGTTCGTGTCGTCCTTTTTTCGACCATCCCCGCATTGAATCGACCCACCCGCAGCGGCCCTGGGTGATTTGGCTTGACGTCGTGTCCACCCGACGGAGCCCACCATGCGTCCCTCGCAGCCCAAAACGAAACTCCTGCAGCAAGTGCATTCGAACATGCGTCTTCGGCAGATGAGTCCTCGGACCGTCGAGGCCTATCGGGGCTGGATTCTGCGCTACATCCGTTTCCACGGTACGCGACATCCTGCGGAGCTGGGGGTGCATCATGTCCGGGAATTCCTGATCTGGTTGGTGGAGGAACGACGGGTCGCGCAGTCGACCCAGGGGCAGGCGCTGGCGGCGCTGCTCTTCTTGTACGCTCATGTTCTGGATCGGCCGCTTGTTGGGATGGGTCAATTGCCGAGGGGGCGGGGGCCGACGCG
>JAHECN010000205.1 GCA_024641735.1 Gemmatimonadota bacterium
CTCGGTGGCGGCGGCGAGCGTCACGTAGCGCGCCAACTCGCGCGGACCCATGTGCGCATTCGCAAAGACGCCGCGACTCCGCTTGAAGCGTTCTCGCTGCCGCTCGCGCGCCGCCTCGACCCGCACACGAATCGTCGCACTCGATTCAGCGGTGCCGCGCGCCGCGAGATCGTCATACGCGACCGGTGGCACCGCGAGATGAATGTCCATCCGATCAAGCAGCGGCCCTGAGATGCGCGACAGATACTTCTGCACCGTGAGCGGTGCGCAGTGGCACTGCCGCACCGGATCTCCCGCGTGTCCACACGGGCATGGGTTCATCGCGGCCACAAAGAGGAAGCGCGCCGGATAACTCAGCGTCATTGCCGCGCGGGAGATCGTCACGGTTCCGTCCTCCAACGGCTGCCGCAGCACTTCCAAGACGTGCGAAGGCAGTTCGGCGATCTCGTCGATGAACAGGACACCATGGTGTGCCAGTGAGACTTCACCCGGCCGCGGGATCGCACCGCCGCCAATCAATCCGGCATAGGACACGGTGTGATGCGGCGCACGGAAGGGACGTGTGGTCAACAACGCCTCACCGAGGGGAAGCAATCCGGCCACGGAGTGAATCCGCGTCACATCTAACGCTTCGGTCAGCGACAACGACGGCAGGATGCTCGGCAGCCGACGTGCCAACATTGTCTTGCCGGCCCCGGGCGGCCCAATCATCAGGATATTGTGGCCACCAGCCGCCGCCACCTCCAACGCGCGCTTCGCGGCGCCCTGCGCTTTCACATCGGCGAAGTCGAGATCGGTCAATCTCGCGGTGGCCATCAGCGCAGCCGCATCGGTGCGTTGCGCCTCCAGCGTCAGCTCGCCACTCAGATGTCGGCACACCTCGGTCAGCGTCCGCGCCCCGCGCACCGTGACGCCATCGACGACCGCGGCCTCCGCCACATTCTCCGCCGGAAGGATGATCTCGGCGCACCCCATCGCCGCGGCGGCGAGCGCGATCGGCAGTGCGCCACGCACAGGACGGAGATCCCCCTCGAGACCAAGTTCTCCGAGAAAGAGCGTCCCGGCGACACGGTCACTCGCGAGTTGTCCGCTCGCCGTGAGAATGCCGATGGCAATCGAGAGGTCGAGTGCACTGCCGCGTTTCTGCACATCGGCAGGGGCGAGATTGACGGTGATCCGACGGAGCGGGAGCTGATAGCCGGCGTTGCCGATCGCAGCTGCCACGCGCTCGCGGCCCTCTTTGACTGCGCCGAGCGGGAGTCCCACGGTCGTGAAGGTCGGGAGCCCGTTGGTGATGTCAACTTCGACATCGATGGCGAGGGCGTCCACACCGAGGACGGTGGCAGAGCGGATGCGTGCGAGCAGGGAGGCCTCATGGCAGGAGATGCCAGAGGGTCGTGTGGAACGGAGTGGAGTCAGGCACCGAACGAATGCGGGCCCGGTCGTTTCGACGCGGCAGCTACCGCGGTACGAAGCTCTGCAACGCCAAACCGAAGACGCTTAGCCACCCCTCCACTTCATCGAGCAGTTGCTGTTCCTGATCCATCCTCGTGCGGGAATCCATTTCTGGCACCGGCGTCAACGCGCCGTCCGTCCAGAGGAGAATCCGATCGCCTTCAAGGAAGAATCCATCCGTGGGACGGAGGACAGCGCGGAGTTCCTCGGCGACGAACCAGAACGAGGACTCCTGCGTCATCGCACCGCTTTCGTTGGGTTCGGTGACGACCAACTTGCGCGGCACGCCGTCGCGGAGCCAGACGGTGAGCCGCCGCGGCTCGGCGTTGCCTTCTGGCGCCAGCAGGGTGTCACGACGCTCCATCTGCTCCAGGGCACCGTCGATCTCCGTCATGGTGACTTTCATCAGCTCCAGAACGGAGGCCGTATCGCCCTCCGCAATCATCGCCGAGTTCCCCGGTCCGGCACCAGTAGACGACAACTCCCCGTCGGCTGGGGTGGCGTCTGGGACGCCACCGCAACCGACGAGGAGCAGTGTTGCTACGAGCGCGGTGCGGATTACTGTCCGCCCCCGCCGCCCGGGCCACGGCCGCCACCACCACGCTGCGGCGGATTCGCCTGCACCGAGTCGAACTTCTTGGCCTGGTCGGCATCAAGGAGCGCCTTGAAATCGGCATTGAACTTGGCGCGGAGCTCCGTCGACTTCTTGGCCGAATCGGCGTTGATCTCGCCGCCACCCTGACGTGCGGCCATCATATACTGCTGCAACGGCTGCGCCGCGGCGTTATAGGTCACCAGAAGGGCATCGGCCTTCTTGACCTGCTCCGGCGTCAACGTGTACATCGTCGTCAATGCGTCGATGTTCATCCCCCGACCGCCACCCCGACCGCCGCCACCACCCATACCACCGCCGCCACCACCCTGCGCTGCCACGGGGGCCGCCAAGAGTGCCATCACTGCTACCAGTGCGAAACGGGACTTCATAGAGAAGAACTCCGGTTGATCGGTGCGCCGAGGGACGGTCCGGGAATCGGGGGTCCGCAGGGTTCAGGGATGATACGGCGCCTCCCCCCTAGGAGGTTGAGCACCCTACCTGAGCAGCAGTACCACGTACCCCACGTACACGGTTATCAGGAGCCCCCCCTCTCGCCGCGTGATTGTTCTCCCGGAATGGAGGATCGGCCAGATCCCAAGGGTCACCCCGAGCAGCCAGGCGAGGTCAGTGGCTGCCAACGTTGGATCAAAGGCGATGGGATGAATCAGGGCCGTCCCGCCGAGGATGCCGAGCAGGTTGAAGACCGAAGAGCCAATCATGTTTGCGACGGCGATATCCGATTCTCGCCGGACCGCCGCGACGACCGAAGTGACCAACTCCGGCAGTCCTGTGCCGACGGCAACAATGGTCAGCCCGATCACGCGATCGCTCAGACCGAGCGTGGTCGCGAGAGCAACACTCCCCTCCACCACCCAATCCCCACCGAGCACCAGCGCACCGATCCCGACCAGGACCATCCCGATCGCGCCGATGCTGGGGTACCGGAGCAAGAAGCCGCGCCGGTCTTCGACGAGCTCGGCGAGGTCCTCCCGCTCGGTCGGAGTGATGTTCTTGCGGGCGATCACGACCATCCAGGAGATGAACGCCGCGAGTCCCGCCAGCATCACGCACGCCTCAAAGCGATCCAGCTCGGCGTCGCGAAGAAAGGCGAGGGACACCAAGGTGGCAACAAGCAAGACGGGCCATTCCAGCCGAATCGCCGCACCCCGCACCGACAGCGGATAGAATAGGGCGGCGATGCCGAGCGCTCCAGTGAGGTTGAAGATGTTGGAGCCCACCACGTTGCCGACCGCAAGATCGGGGGCACCCCGCAACGCCGCCAAGACTGCCACCACCAGTTCGGGTACCGACGTGCCAATGGCGACCACGGTCAATCCAATCAC
>JAHECN010000006.1 GCA_024641735.1 Gemmatimonadota bacterium
CGCCGTCCATCCGTCCTGCAACACGGCGTCGAGCCGCCGCGCGGCGATCATCTTCGGATCGGTGCCATCATGACTCGTCGCGATGGTGACCGCGATCAGTGTGGCACCAGCCACCGCGCGAGTGCGTGCCTGCGCCGAGTATACAAACCCGTCGGCACCGCGTTGCGTAAACCCCTCCGCATCGACCACCGCAGCAGGATAGCCGAGCTTGGCCACACCGGTTGACGGCACGAACGCCAGTTGCGCAGTTCCCGGCACGCGGAGGAGGATCGCCTGCTTGTCCGCCAACGCGACCGCGCGCACCGTGTCGTTACCGAAGATGGCCAGCGCTTCTGCCTCGTGGAGCCGTAGTTGGAATTCCCTCACTTCGCCGCCGATGCTTCGGGTAAGCACCAAGCGACCGCCGGGGAGTTTGGTCGGGTACGGGATCTGTTCGTAGGGATCATCGAAGAGGGCATGGAAGCGTGGCATGGAGTCCTGTGCCACCAGCCGCTGCATCGTCGTCCAATTCCAGATGGGAGTACGGAAGATCTCCGGGAGCCGTTCGTCCCAGAGATCGCCGCGATCGAGTGAGAGGTTGAGGGTGCTCTCTTCGCCCCAGAGGAGTCCGCCGAGGAGCCCGTTCCCGATCGGGACGGCCTCGTCCCAGCGGGTGATGGGGGCGGTGAGGTGGAGGGTGGAGCGGGCGTCCTGCGCGGCCACGGGGCCCGCCAGAAGCACTGCCACCACCCAGAGTCGCCAAGCATCCTTTTGAAACATCTGGCCTCCCATGCCTTGACCTCACCCAGAACCCGCGGCACCCTTCCCAGAGGAGGAACGTACGTGACCGAGAGCGCCACGCCAGTCAGTGCACCCAAATTGCCGCGCGCACCGCGCGGTGGTCTGTTGCGTGCCATTGCCACGCGACTGGTGATCTCCCTCCTCTGCTACAACGCCGCGATCGCGGGATACCTCTGGTTCCTGGCACTCCAGCAGGACCGGGATGTGGTGGCGCTCTACCAAACCTCGGGCGTGGCACAGGGCGCCGCCGACAGCGCGGCCACCGACCTCCGGCGGTATCAGCTTATTCGCCGGCCGATCATCGACCGCCTCCTCCCCGACGGCCACCGTGGCACCCTGGTCCTGCACGAGCTCGGCGGACCAGCCGGCGTCGCGTGGACCCAAAGTTCTGCCATCGGACTCCTGGCCGGCTCGTTGACCCGCGAACTCTCACGGGGTGGCGCCCTCGCTGGCGAGACCGTGGAGATCCACGAGCGCGCGCACCTGCTCCGGACCTATCACGCCGGCGCTGTCTCCGCGCTGATGCGCACGATGCCCGCGCCTGCCCCGGACGAGTATGCCGCGACCAATTCGGGAGAACACTTCGCCGAAATGGCGGCGCAGGCCTATCAAATGGTTGTGGCGCCGGCGAGTCGGCGGAGGCGCTACGATGCCTCGTTCCACCTGCGCGCCGTCGAGCAGCGTGTCCCCGGAACCGCGGGCTTCGTACTCTGGTATCTCCGGAACATGGACCCGAGCGCGCCGCAGTTTGCCTCGCTCCAACAGACCGCGCGGGAACTGGCTGCAGACCAACTGACGCTCTGGGAGCCGATCTACGCCGCCCTCGAGACGCAGCAACGGGCCAACGGGACCATGGCCCCGTGGCCCGCCGTGACGCCGCGCCATCGATTGGCGCAGGCGATCGCATCGCTGGAAGAAGAGGGAACCCGGAGCACCATGGTGATGGCGTTGGCGCTGACGCCAGGGGAGTATTTCCTGCGCCTATTCGAGTAGCCGGTCGTTGCTCTCCACCACCACCGCCGTCCCGTAGCACAACACTTCCGTGACGCCCTGCATCATCTCGTTGGCGTCGTAGCGCACCCCAATCACGGCATTGCCACCCGCCATGTCAGCCTGCATCAGCATGGTGTCGAAGGCCTGCTCCCGGGCGCGCTCCGCGAGTTCGGTGAACATCGAGATGTTGCCGCCGCGGACCGTCTGGAGCATTGCGCCGAGGGTGCCGAACATCGAGCGCGACCGCACCACCACGCCACGCACCACGCCGAGCGATTGCACCACCTGATACCCCGGGATATCGAAGGTGGTAGAGGTCATTTCGTGCGGCACGCTCGCCGCTTGCTTGAGGTAATCCATCGCGCCCTCGCCTGTCAGCCTTGCGGGTCGACGACAACCGCCGTCCCGTAACACAACACCTCCGTCACCCCCGGCATCATCTCGTTGGCGTCGTACCGCACCCCGATCACGGCGTTCCCCCCGGCCATGTGGGCCTGGAGCAGCATGGTGTTGTATGCCTGCTCCCGCGCCTGCTCGGCAAGCGAGGTGAACACGGAAATGTTGCCCCCGAAGATCGTCTGCAGCTTGGCGCCAAACGTCCCCACGACTGAGCGCGAACGCACGACCACGCCGCGCACCACACCGAGCGTGGCGACGACATCATATCCCGCGATGTCAAAGGCCGTGCTCGTCATCTCGTGCGGCACCGTGGCCGCCTGCTTCAGCAAGTCCATTACGGCTTCCAGGTCCCCTTGGCCACATCCGGCAAGAAGGCGTCGAGCCCCTTCGGCGGGAACGCGACCGTCTTGTCGGACTGCGCACTCATGTACGCCGTCATCAGGATCTGCATCACTTCCACACCATCGTGAAAGGTGAGCAGCGGCTCTTCCCGGCCCAGGAACACATTCACGAAGTGGCGATTCTCATGCACATACCCGTACGCCGACGCTTCGTCCGGCACCACCGGCATCAACCCCATCTCGGCGTTCTGCTTCTCGACCAAATCCTCCCCCGCCGCGCCATGCACCTCGCGCGAGAAGAAGCAGTTCAACTCGCTGTTGAGCGTATTCCAGTTCATCGAGTACTCGGGGCCCAGCAACTCACCACTCAACCGTAGCCCGGCACCGACAAAGCTCCACGACGTGCTCGCCTCACCGATCACCGTCAATCCTTCGGGTGTCTCGTAGGTGATCGTCACCGACGCAAAGTCCTCGCTCGGACGCTTGGCGTAGTCCACGTCCTTACCGTAGCGCGCCTTCAGTTGTTTCACATAGGCCGGGCGCGACCACTTGAGCGAGGCGATCCTCCCATTGACACTCACTGGCTTCAACGACGCCCGCGGCTTCCCCGGCTGCGTCAGGAGAAAGCGCACCACTTCGACCGAGTGACACATCATGTCGTTCAAGACGCCACCGCCCTGCTTCTCACCCTGCCAGAACCAGGCATTGTGCGGCCCCGAATGCTCCTCGGCGGCACGCGCCAGATACGGCCGCCCCGTCGTCGCGGCACCACGCGCCCAGATCAGGTCGCGCCCACGCGTGATCCCCGGCGAGAAGAGCTGGTTCTCCAGGTAGCCATGCTTGATCCCGGCCTTGGTCACCAGCTTGAGCACCTGCTTCGCCTCGGCGACGCCACGTGCCAGCGGCTTCTCGCAGGCCAGGCCGAGCAGCGTTCCTTTGCCACTGGTCACGGCCGCACAGATCTCCTCGACATTCTCGATCCGCGCCTGGTTCGGGCCGCAGAGCCAGATCGCATGAATGTTCGGATCGGCGACCATCTCGGTGATGCTCTTGTACGCCTTCGCCGGGCCGACGCCGAGGTCATTGGCGAGCTTCGCGGCGCTGGCGGCATTCTTCTGGTTGGGGCTCCAGACGCCTCGCACATCGGCGTCGCGCACGGACACCATGGCCTGGATGTGGAAGCGCGTGTTGAAGCCGGAGCCGATGAAGCCGATGCCTAAACGAGAGGGATACGTCATCTATTCGAGATCCTGAGTTGTGGTCGTGAGTCGTGAGTCGTGGGTCGTGAGAGGTGGTAGCGTTGGGATCGCCGTTGACCTCTCGCGACTCTCTCCTCGCTTCTAGCCTCTCAACTTGTTGTACGCTTCCGCCGTGCACCCCGTCCACTCCATCACCGGCACGTTCCCCATGTAGCCGAGATCCTCGATACCAATTTCCGAGGTCCAGTAGCCGGATGCGGCGAAGTCCCGGAAGGAGTTGAACCAGGCGACGCCGTGGGAGAACTCTGCCTTGGCGCGCTTCGGGTAGGCGATCTCGTCGAGCATCGCGCGCCGATCGGCGTCGGAGGCCGTGATGAAGTCCGTGTTGACGCGCCGGCGCATCTGGTTGTCGATCCACGCCAGGCCGCCGCGATGCGCCACGCGCATCCCCTGCTCGAGATCGAGAAAGGTGTCCATGAACTCGGGGACGCCGGCCTCGGTGGCGGAGCCACCGCGCTCATCACGCGGGAAGAGATAGTCCACCAAGACCTTCACTGTCTCGTACTCGTGCGGCGTGTAGGTCTTCAGCGCATAGCCGCCGGGTGCCATCCGCGCCGCAGCTGCCGC
The DNA here is from genome assembly GCA_024641735.1 of Gemmatimonadota bacterium. GTDB lineage: Bacteria > Gemmatimonadota > Gemmatimonadetes > Gemmatimonadales > GWC2-71-9 > Palsa-1233. The sequence continues at coordinate 4,340 of JAHECN010000006.1, forward strand.
GCGCGTGGCTTCCGTTGCTTGTACCGGCGTCGGCAGGAGGAAGGCACCACTCGTCGCCGCGAAGGTCGCGAGCAGTTCACGGCGTGAAAAGTCGTGGCTCATAGCTTTCCCTCCTTCCGCTGATCCGCAATGAAGCGTGAGGTGCGCATCGAGAGCGCCAAGATGGTCCAAGTCGGATTCTTGTCGGCCTGCGAGACGAACGGCCCGCCATCGGCGACGAAGAGATTCTTGCAATCCCATGCCTGGCAATTCGAATTCACCACGGAGGTCGACGGATTGTCACCCATGCGGACGCAGCCGAGCTCATGGATGATCGCGCCGCCGGTGGCGATGCCGTAACCCTGCTCCTTGGTCGGCATCGTGGAGCGGACTTCGGCGCCCATCTCGGCGAGCAGGGTGCGGAAGGTCTCCTGCATATGCTTGACCTGCAGGTACTCGTGGTCGCTCCACTCCCAGTTGAAGCGGAGGACTGGAATCCCCCACCGATCGACCGTGCGCGGGTCGAGTTCACAGAACGACTTCTCGTTCGGGATCATCTCACCTCGGCCCGAGAAGCCAATGGTGGCGCCCCAATTCTTGCGATACTCATCCTTGAGCGAGGAGCCATAGCCCCCGCCGCCGGCGTAGTTCTGGATGCCGCCCATGAAGCCGTAGCCGGGCATGCCCATCCCGCCCCAGATTTCGATATGATAGCCGCGCGGGAAGTCGAGCTTCTTGTTGTCGATCCACCACGGCATGTAAAGGTGCGCGCCGCCGACACCATCACAGTTGTGGCGTGGCATGTCCATCAACGCGGGAACGAAGCCGCCGACGTCTGTGCCGGTGGTGTCGGTGAGATACTTGCCGACCATCCCGCTCGAGTTGCCAATTCCTTCTGGGAACTTGGTCGACTTCGAATTCAACATGATCCGCGCGGTCTCACAGGCCGATGCGGCCAGCACCACGACCTTCGCTTCCACCTTCTCTTCCATTCCCGTCAGCTTGTCGATGAAGAGCACGCCGTCGGCAAGTCCGTCACGGTTGACCGAGACCTCACGCACCATCGCATCGGTACGGATGGTGAGCTTGCCGGATTGCATGGCCGGGAAGAGCAGGACGTTGGGTGAAGTGAAATTCGAGTTCGTCAGGCAGCCGCGATTGCACTGCCCGCAGTAGTGGCACGCGGGACGACCGTTCTTTGGCTTGGTCAGAATCGAGAGACGGGACGGGATGCAGGTGACCTTGTGCTTGTCGGCTGCCTTCTTGACGACGGTCTCCCAACAGCGCGGCTTCGGTGCCGGAAGGAAGTTGCCGTCCGGGTGGTTGCGGAGCCCCTCGTTGCTGCCGAAGATGCCGACCAGATCATCGACCTCGTCGTAGTACGGCTTGATGTCGTCGTAGGAGATCGGCCAATCCGAGCCGAGGCCGTCCTTGCTCTTCCCCTTGAAGTCGTCCGGGCCGAAGCGGAGGGAGATGCGTCCCCAGTGATTGGTCCGACCACCGAGCATCCGACCGCGCCACCAGTTGAAACGGGTACCGGGCGCGGTGGTGAACGGTTCGCCGGGAATGTTCCAGCCACCGATGCAGGCGTCATGTTCGCCGAAGGGGCGGTCGGGTGTGCTGGCACCGCGCCGATCGGTCTCCCACGGCTGCATCAGCATGGTCGAATCTTTGGTGTTGTCCCACATCCCGCCCGCCTCGAGCACCAGCACGGTGGCTCCGGCTTTGGTCAGTTCGTGGGCAGCCATGCCACCACCGGCACCAGAGCCGACGATGACGACGTCATAGACGACGCGTCGCGCAGAATTGTTCATGAGGACCGTAGTGTTGGAGGAGCAGGTCGTCGCATACGGCAACTCCGGAAGGTACGTGACTTCGGGGCGGCTGTCATCCTGCAGTGTGCCCCATCATCGGGGCGGGATAGAATTCGGAATTATGGCATCTGCTCCGTCCTTTCGCTTCGCCGAGGAGAAGCCCGACCCCCGCCTGGCGGCGTGGATTTGGCGCTACTGGGAATTCGGGGTCGAGCACGGGGCACCCCTACTCCATCACGTCCCACCTGATGGTGCCACCTCCCTCCTCGTCCCCATCATACCGGGGCAGGCGACTGCCGCCATTCTCAGTGGCCCTTGGCTGGAGCCGCTGGTGCTCCCGGTTGTTGCGGGGAGCCGCTACATTGGGGTCCGCTTCCTTCCGGGGGCTGCCGCACCCTTCGTGGGGGTCGACGCCGAAACGCTGGTCAACCGGACGCGGCCGGCCGCGAACACACTCGGACCGCTCGCCGAGCAACTGGCCCGCGGGGTGGCGGCCTCGGGCTCCCTCGTCGAGGCGACCCGGGTGATGAACCCGCTCTTGAACTCCCACAGTGCTGGAGTGGCACACCCAGACGAGCGGGTCCAGCGAGCGGTCACCCGCCTGACCGCGAGCGGCGGAAGAACAGCCATCACCATACTGTCAAAGGAGTTGGGAACTTCGCAGCGCACACTACTACGTTGGTTCCGCGCGGCGACAGGTCTCTCCCCAAAGCAGTTTGCCCGGGTGCAGCGCTTCCGGTCGGCCGCCATGGCGATGGTCGGGAGTCACCCTTCGCTCAGCCGAGTCGCGGCCGAGGGTGGCTACGCGGACCAGCCGCACCTGACCCATGAATTCGTCTCCCTCATGGGCCTCACGCCGGCCGAGATGCAGGCGATCGTCAGCGCCACCCGCCATGAGAATCTCTCGTACTGACCATTTTCTTCAAGACATCCTGTTGGCGCCAGGCCATCTTCCGGGTAGCCCCGTCACCTCTGGAGAGCGCATGCGTGTCCTTCCCATGATCTTCGCCGCCGCCCTCGCGGCGACACCGCTCGTCGCCCAGCAGGGTCCGCCCCCTTTCGACCATTCGGTCCTCGCCTTCTTTGACAAACTGGCGGGGGAATGGACCGGAACCGCCTGGATCGTCCTGGGCCCCGATGGCCGACACAATGTCGTCCAGCGCGAATCGGCAAAGTGGGTCGCCGGCAAGACGGTCTTTGTGGTGGAGGGTCTCGGGGTCGAGAAGATGCCGGATGGCACCATGCGCACTGTACATGACGCCTTCGCCACCATCTATGTGGACCGGGATGGCAAGACACCGCGGATGCGCGCCTTCGTGGCGTCGGGTCAATGGCAGGACATGGACCTGAAGGTTCTTGCCGATGGTTATGACTGGGCGATGACCGTCCCGGGCGACATCCGGATCCGCTACGAGATGCGTTTTGACTCCGCGGGGCGCTGGGTCGAGAAGGGGTTCATGTCGCGCGACCAGGGCGCGACATGGATCCCCAACTTCGAGATGACGCTGAGCCGCGTGAAGCCGTAGGGGGTGTCAGTGGCCCTTCACCCGGAACTGTCCTTCCGGGTGGAGAAGCCAAAGATCGAATACGCCGGACAGCGCGCCGCCGTCGAGGTCACCAGAAAGACGATTGCAATGACCCCAAGGACGGTGGCGACCGTGCCGCTGATCCGATCGGTGAAGTAGAGGAACGCAATACCCAGTGCGACAAGAATCCGGATGATGCGGTCTGCATTGCCCATGTTGGCCTGCATCGGATACCTCCCTGGAGTGGTCCCTGTGCAGCCCGAGCGAGACAACCGCTCGGGCCGCTCGTTTGACGCTACTACTTCGCTGCGAGGCGCCGAATCTCCGCGGCCAACGCCTTCACCCGCGCCTGATCGGCGGCACCGGAAACGTCCTTGTCCACCTGTCCGGCCAACGTCCGGAGCGCCCTCGCCCGCGCGGCCCCGCTCGCCTTCTCTGCCGCATTCAACGCCGCGTTGATCGCCGTGGTCCGCGCTGCGGAGAGGCCGTTGCCACGCACCAGCTGATCGACGTAGCTGCGCACCACCGGGAACGCGGCGGGCCAGACAATCACCGGCTGGCTCTGCGGATTGTACTCATCCATCATCACGAGCTTCGCGGCTGCGAGCTCATTGGCGCTCAGCTGCGCGCTCGGCACCATCTCGAGGATGTCGAACCCGCGCGCCAACTCCGACGAATAGACCATCCCGTTGTACCAATAGGCGCCCCACGAGCCGCCGATCGTCCCGCTGCCACGACGCACCGGAGTGCTGTCGCTCGCCGGGGGTGCTGCGTCGATCGGCCCACGATCGAAGAATGCCATTTCGAAGGGATGCATCGGATCGGTGAAGTCCATCACGCTGACGCCACCCTGATACCACCCCTGTACCATGATGTCGCGACCTGGCACCGGGATCAGCCCGCCATTGTGCGAGACACAGTTCTCCTGCGCCGTCTGACCCGTCGGAATCTTGAAGTAGGCATGCTGCGTCAACTTCCTATCTGCGCCAATGGTCAGCACGGTGTTGCCGCCCATCTCGAGCATCGAGGTGGCCTGGCACATCGGCCCAGTGCCACCACCCCACTCGTCGGTGAAGACGACCTTCTTGCCGTCATTGCTGAAAACCGCCGTGTGCCAGAGCGAGAAATTGGTGTCGGAGAGCGCGTCGATGCGCACCGGGTGTTCCGGGTCCGAAACATCGACCAGCAAGCCATGGCTTCCGCAGGCGCCGGCCAGCAACCCGAACGCGGGATAGGCAGAGACGTCATGGCAATTCCGGGGGCCGCTCGCAGCTCGGCCACCACCGGCCTGACCTCCACCACGGCGAGGCGCGGCGTTGAGTCCGGTGAAGATGCGCGCGCCGGTGACCACCTCAGCCGCGGCCGGATTGGCGAGGGGCACCTTGATCACATCCAACCGATAGAGCGAGTTGTTCTCGTCCGCCGGCTCGGTTCCTTCCACGCACCCTGCCAACTCGGGGCGCACGCCGCCGCTGCCAGACACGTAGATGTAGATGATCCCCTTTTCGGTCGGGCTCGGGATGACCGTGTGCGTATGCGAGCCTTTGCAGGTCTGCACATTCTTCACGAGCCGAGGTGTCTTGGGATTCGAGACGTCGTAGATGCGGACGCCGGCCATGTGATCCGCCGGATCCTGGACGCCACCCTTGGCGCAGTCGTTCCGGTTACCGCCACCTTCTGCCGAGATGAAGAGCAAGTTCCCGATGATGGAGGGGTCGCCCTGCGACGTGACGCACGGCACCGCTGCCACCAGCACTGGGGCCGCGGGCTTGCTCACATCATAGATCGAGAAGCCGGAGAAATTCCCCTGATAGACATACTTGCCGCGAAAGGCGAGGTCGGAATTGATGAAGGTGAGGCCGCGCACTGAATCGAGTGCGGCCGGCTTCGTCACGGTCCCGACGAGTCGCATCCCCTGCGCCGCGACGCCGGCGTCCCGCATTCCCGACTTGAGTCCGTCGCGCGGATCGCCGCCCTTGGGATAGCTCTGGGCGGCGAGCGTTGACGCAGTGGTCAACACCAGCGCAGCAGTGGCAAGCAGGCGAAGCGATCGGGTCATCGAGTATCTCCGTTCAGGGTAGCCAGCATCTGGTGCATCAGAGCAATTTCAGCGGTCTGGACCTGGTGTACATCGTTGGCAAAGACATTCACGTCGATGTCTTGCGCCGCGCGCGGCGTCTTGAACAAATCGGCCACCATCGAGAGCGCCCCCTCGTGGTGTTGAATCATCAGTTCGAGGAAGCGGCGATCAAAGGTGGTTCCCTTGATCGACGCAAGCTCGCGCAACTCCTCGGTCGTGAGCATGCCGGGCATCATGATGGTGTGGTACGCGGCGGTGTCCGGCGCGACCTGCTTGCGGTCCACCAACCACCCCTGCATCAGGCGAATCTCGGATTCCTGTGACTGGTCGATCTTTTTTGCGAGCTTGATCACTCGGCTGTCGGCCCCGCGCGTCTCGGCGAGGTGCGACATGCGAATCGCCTGCCCGTGGTGCGCGATCATCCCCTGCATGAACTGCACGTCGGCGGCAGTCTCGAGGGCCCCCGCAGGGATCGGCCGGAGATCCGGCATTCCGGTGTGCCCCATGCCGTGCATGGAATGGTCCTGCGCGGCAGCGGGCGCGCAAACGCCAAGCGCGAACGCGAGGAGCAATGTCTGGAAATGTCGGTTGGTGAGCATCACACGAAGTTGCCTCTCAGCGAACCCCTCCGCAAGTCGGACAAGGCTCGCCTGCACAGGATGAATCATCATCGCCCTACGACCTTTACGACAGCGGGCGAGGCATGTCTGTCGGATATCCCTGCGGCCTGACGGCCGCAGTTGACTCGACCCCACGACTCACGACTCGTCACACCGTACACCGCTCCCTCGCCTCCACCAGCGCCGCTTCCTTCTCACCACGCGGCGAGAACTCGTGCGCCAGCCATCCGGTGAAGCCGCTGTCCGCAATCGCCGTGGCAATCGCGGTGTAGTTCAACTCCTGCGTGTCGCCGATCTCGTTCCGCCCCGGGTTCCCCGCCGTGTGATAGTGCGCGAAGTACTTCCCGTTGGTGCGGATCGAGCGGATGATGTCGCCCTCGCTGATCTGCATGTGGTAGACGTCGTAGAGCAGCCGCACGCGCGGCGAGTTGACCTTCTCCGCGACTGCGATGCCATAAGCGGACGTGTTCCCTTGGAAGCCGCGATGATCGACGCGCGAGTTCAACATTTCCAGGATCACCGTCACCCCTTCCTTCTCGGCCAACGGCGCGATCTTCGCCAATCCTTCCGCGCACGCCGCGATGCCATCCTCCGTGCTGATCGTGCCGGCATTGCCGAACATCGCGATCACGTTCGGAATTCCCGCCTTGGCGGCGGCCGGAATCACGGTGGTGAGTTCGCCGAGGATCAATTCGTGGTTGGCACGGTCATTCAGGCCGCGGCTGATGAAGTCACGGCGCGTCGTGGAGTTGGATGTCGAGATCTTGAGCCCGTGCTTTTGCACCAGCGCCCAGTCATCGGGATTGACGAGATCGACGCCGCCGAAGCCGAGCCGCACGAGCATCTGGCAGAATTCATCGTAGGGCATGCCGCCGTAGGTCCAGCGCGTCACCGACTGCTTCAGGCGACCGGCGCGCACGGGCGCCGTCATGGCAGGGAGTGCGTCGACGTGCGAGAGGCCGGCGAGGGTCGCGGCCGAAGCGGCGAGAAAGGTGCGGCGAGAAGCGGCCATGAGGAGAACTCCACCAATTCAGTGATATCGCAGGTGCGTGGCATGCCACGCACCTACCATCGCAATGCACGCAAATAGTTGTACGACGCCCGAGCGGTCGCGAGTTCATCGGCGGGCGCATCATGTTCCACGAGTACGTGCCGCACGCCGGCGCGCTTTCTTTGGCGAAAGATCCGAGTCCAGTCGATCGTGCCGGCCCCGACATCGGCAAAACCGCCACCCATCGCCATATCCTTGATATGGAGCGCGGGGACTCGACCCGGATTCCGGAGCAACCACGCCACCGGATCGTGCCCCGCCTTGGTGACCCAGTAGCAGTCAAGCTCCAGCTGAACCAACTCCCTGTCCGTCTCCGCGAGGAAACGACCGAATGCCGGGACACCATCCACCGGCAGAAACTCCGCGGCATGATTGTGGAAGCCGAGCGTCACGCCCGCCTTCCGTGCCTCCGCGCCCGCGCGATTGAACGTCGCCGCCAACTCACTGATTCCTGCGCGGCTCGTCCACATCGCCGCCGGGACGGACGGACAGAAGATGTAGCGTGCACCGAGCGTCTGTGCACGCGCGATCGCTCCAGGCCAATTCGCCGCGCTCAAGTCAGCCCACGGCGCATGCAGCACGGGGCAGCGCAGCCCGACGGACTCCATCATCGCTTCGAGCGCCGGCGCCGTGCTGCCGTAGAGCTGGCTCAGCCCGATTTCTTTGTATCCCATCTCGGCGAGTGCGGTGAGCGTTGCCTCAGGCGCGGCTCGCATCCCCTTCGCCACGGTGATCGTTGCCATCCCGATATCGCCCAAGCGATCCGCGGTGGGGCGCATGCGCATCGCGGGAAGTGCCGCCGCGGCGGTCATCAGGAAGTCGCGTCGCTCCATGCTAGAGCTCGTTCCGCTTGAGCCGCGACACCGCGTACGCTGCGGCACGCGCGGTGAGCGCCATGTAAGTCAGCGACGGATTGACGCAGCTCGATGAGACCATCGCCGCACCGTCCGTCACGAAGACATTCTTGGCGTCCCAGACCTGGTTCCAGGCGTTGAGCACCGACGTTTTCGGCGAACGACCCATCCGTGCTGCGCCCATCTCATGGTTGGTCTGCCCCATCGGCGGGGGCGGGCCGCGATTGATACTCACGTTCTTGACGCCGGAGGCCTCGAGCATCTCGCCTGCCTGCTCCGCCATGTCCCGATGCAGTCGCAATTCGTTGTCACCCCACGCGGCGGTGATGTTGAGCGTCGGAATCCCCCAGGCATCACGCAGGTCCGGATGGATCGTCATCCGGTTCTCCGGATTCGGCAAACATTCGGCGAAGCCACTCAACCCGAAACCCCAGCCACCGATCGCCCCTTTCAGTGAGCGCTTGAAGTCGGCCCCAAAGCCAGGCATCCCGGCCGCCGACGACCAGAGCGGACCACGTCCACCCGCGCCGCCTTGGAAGCCGTAGCCTCGCACGAAATCGGTCTGGTGACTGCGCGTGTCGAGGTTCCGGAAGCGCGGGATGTAGATCCCCGTTGGCCGACGCCCGAACGCGGTCTTGTCGTCGAGTCCTTCCACCCGTCCCGAAGCACCGGCGCCCTTGATGTGGTCCATCAGGTTGCGGCCGAGTTGATCCGAGGCGTTGCCGAGGCCGGTGGGCTGACCGGGTGTGGCGCTGTTGAGGAGGATCCGCGCCGACTCGAGTGTCGAGGCGCAGAGGAAGATCACCTTTGCCTTCAGCTCAATTGCTTCATGCGTGTTGGCGTCGATGATCCGCACGCCCGTCGCCTTGCCGGTGCGGTCGTCGTAGGCAAGCGAATGCACGACCGAGAATGGCCGGATGGTGCAGCGCCCGGTCTTGGTCGCGGCGGGGAGGGTGGCGTGGACCGAATTGAAATAGGAGAAGGTCGAGCAGCCGCGCTCACAACTGTTGCAGTAGTGACAGGCCGCCCGCCCATGGATCGGCGCCGTGAGGACGGCGGTGCGGCCAATGGTGAAGACTCGGTCGCCACCATATGCCTTCGCCATCCCGGCTTTGACCTGCTCTTCCGCACAGGTGAGCGCCATCGGTGGGAGGAAGTGCGAGTCCGGCAGATAGTCGAGCCCGAGCGCCTCGCCGGAGACGCCCACAAAGCGCTCGACGTATTCATACCATGGTGCGATGTCGGCGTAGCGAATCGGCCAGTCGATCGCGATCCCATCGCGCAGGTTCGCGGTGAAGTCCAGGTCGCTCATCCGGAAAGCCATGCGGCCCCAGAGGATCGAGCGCCCACCGAGCACCCGGGAGCGGAGCCAAGAGAAGTTCGTGCCGGGCGCGGTGGTGTACGGCAATTCGCGATCGTCGACGAAAAACTGCTTCGTCGACTCCGAGAAGCCGACTGATCGACGCTGAACGGAGTACTTCTCCGCGGTCTCCTTCGGGTCCCCAAGGCCACGATACGGGAACTCATACGCCGGCGCGTCCATCAGATAGTCGCGCTCCGGCGTGATCATCCGACCAGCCTCCAGCACCAGGGTGCGGAGCCCACGTTCGGCGAGTTCCTTCGCCGCCCAACCGCCGGACATCCCGGAGCCAACGACGATCGCGTCCCAGATCAGAAGCGCAGCTCCTTCAGATAGCGGAACGACGTCTTGATGCTCGCCATCGGATCGGCCGGGTTGTCGTGCTCCACGAAGAAGTGCTTGATCCCAGCCTCCTTCTGGCGCGAGAAAATCTCGGCCCACTTGATCGTCCCCTTGCCGACCTCGGTCATCTTGAGCTCCGGCGGGGGACCGGCGTCCTTCACGTGCACCAACGGGAAGCGCCCCGGGTGCTTGGCGAAATAATCCAGCGGAGAGACGCCGCCCTTGGTCGCCCAGTAGAGGTCCATCTCGAAGTCGACGTACTCGGGATTGGTCTCCTCGAGCAGCACGTCATAGATGCGCCGCCCTTCGACTTCCTTGAACTCGAAGTCGTGATTGTGGTAGGCGAAGCGCATCCGGTAATTTTTGGCGTCCTCACCCGCCTTGTTGAACACCTCCGCCGTGCGCTTGATGGCATCGAGTGAGTTGCGCTCTTTCTCGGCCAGCGACGCGACGAGCGCCCACTTGTGTCCGACTTCGGCAGAGTCATTGAGGCGGCGATGCCATCCGTTGGTCAGTTCGGCGAAGGGCACGTGCACCGCGGGTGACTTCAATCCGTTCCGATCGAGCAACTGTCGGATCGCGCGCGGGGGTCGGCCGAAGTAGTCGTGAAACTCGACTTCCTTGTAACCAATGTCGGCCACGTCCTTGAGTGTGCGCTCGACCGATTCCCGCATCAAGCCGCGAATGGTGTAGAGCTGCAATCCGATCTTGTCGATCTTGTTGGCACTGGGAAGGGCGAAGAGCACCTGGTCCTCCAGCAGAAGCGATGCGACCCCTGCGGCCCCGAGGGCCCCCACAAACATGCGACGATCCATCAGAGCTCCTTGCGTTGCATCGCGCGGACGGCATAGTCGGTCGCGCGTGCGGTGAGTGCCATGTAGGTGATCGAGGGATTCTGGCACGCTGACGACGCCATGCAGGCGCCGTCGGTCACGAAGACATTCTTCGCATCCCAAACCTGATTCCACTTGTTGAGGACACCACTCTTGGCGTCCTTCGCCATCCGCGCCGTTCCCATTTCGTGGATGGTGAGGCCGGGGGACGAGTTGTTGTCGTACGTGGTCACCTCGGTGCAGCCGGCCGCTTCAAGCATCTCTGCCGCCGCGACCTGGGTGTCCTTCATGATCGCCCGTTCATTCTCGCGCCACTGCATGTCGATGTGCAGCGCAGGAATGCCCCACCGATCGACCAGGGTCGGGTCGAGTGTGATGCGGTTTTCCCGGTGCGGCAAACACTCACCGAACCCGCCGAGCCCCATCCGCCATTTGCCGTACTGCGGCACCTTGAGCGCACGCTTGAAATCGGCGCCAAACCCTTCCGCACCCACGCCGCGCTGCCACCCTTCGACCGAGCGATAGCCACCACCCTGGTAGGCATAGCCACGCACAAAGTCCGGATGCTGCTCCTTGACGTTCCGGAAACGCGGTAGATAGATCCCGTTCGGCCGACTCCCGAAGGTCCGCTTCTCCTCGAACCCCGGGACCGTACCGCGCGCGCCGCTCTGCATCGTGTGATCCATCAGGTACCGGCCGAGGTGATCGCTGTTGCCACCAAGCCCGTTGGGGTGCGCGCGGCTCTTGGAATTGAGCAGGATCCTTGTCGACTCGAGTGCGGAGGCACAGACAAAGATGATCCGTGCATCGAAGTCGATCGTCTCTTTCGTCTGACCATCCACGACGCGGACACCGGTCGCCTTCCCTTTGGCGTCGTCCCAGACAACAGAGTGGACGACCGAGAACGGTCGAATGCGACACTTGCCGGTGGCGAGTGCGTCCACCAGAGTCGTCTGCACCGAATTGAAGTAGGCTCCGACCGTGCAGCCGCGGTGGCAGTCGCCGCAGTAATGGCACGCTGCGCGACCGCGATGCGCCACGCTCAAGTTGGCAACGCGCCCGACGGTCAACTGCCGCGCGCCACCGTATTCCTTCGCGATGCCGTCGCGCACGAACTGTTCGGCGCAGCTCATCTCCATCGGCGGCAAGAAGGGACCGTCCGGTAGGTGGGCGAGCCCGAGTTTCTCCCCGGAAATCCCGGCGTATCCCTCGACGTAGTCGTACCACGACTCGATGTCCTTGTAGCGGATCGGCCAATCGGTGCCGTGGCCGTCTTTCAGGTTGGCCTCGAAGTCGAGATCACTCCATCGATAGCACTGCCGCCCCCACATGATCGACTTGCCACCGAGCTGGCGACCACGAATCCAGTCGAAGGGGCGCCCCTCGGGGGTGGAATATGGATTGTCCACGTCATCCACGAAGAACTGTGCCGCCCCTTCATCGCAGGCGTAGCACTTTTGCTGGACCTTCTGCCGAGAATTCAGGTGCTTCTTGTCGCCGAGGTAGCGGTAGTCGAATTCGTAGGCGGGCGCGTTCATCAGGTAGTCGCGCGCGGGGTCGATGGTGCGGCCGGCTTCCAGCACGATCACCGAGAGCCCCTTTTCCGACAACTCCTTCGCGGCCCACCCTCCCGTGATCCCACTCCCGATCACGATTGCATCAAAGGTCTCGCGCGACATCACGTGTCCCCGATCGGCACGCAACCATCAAAGCGTCCTGGGTAGAACTCCACCTCCAACTCTTCCTGGATCCCAATCCGTGAGGTGTAGTAGCCGTAGAGGGTCAGGTACTTGAGATCGCGCCAAAAGGTCGCGTTCGGTTGCGCACTCGCGCGGGCGTCGCGTTCGACTCCGGCGAGAACCTCATCCTGCGCGGTCGGCAACTGATCGACGAAGAGTTTCTGTGACGCGCGGGAACTCCGCTGATCGAGATCGACCAGCCCGTCGACAAATCGCTTCTGCTGCGCCGTACCGTAATGATCTGCCACGATTCGCTCGGCGAAACGATGACACTCTGCCTCCCGCGCACCGGGGGTCTCGGTGTCCGGGATGATCCGGTCACACGCCGCGGCCACTGTTTGCATCTGGTGGGCGTCGAAAAAGCCGAGTGGTGACGGATCGGTGCTGAGCGCCGCGTGTGTCCGTTCGCCCAGGGCGAAGAGTTCGTCGACCGGTATCGTCGCGATCGCGGAGGCCCCGCCAAGGAGGCGGAGAAGGGCTCGGCGGTGCATGGCAGATCTCGAGAGTGGGAGAGCTTCGAATATACAGCGTGCGGGGTGAGGGGGAACAACGCATTTCCAGCTGCGGCCGTCAGGCCGCAGGGGTTGTGATCGTGTTCCTCTGTCAGGGGGAGGGGATGGGGGCCTCGCTCCTCGCGACCGGAACTCGCCGCTTCGCGGCTCAGACAGCCGGTCGCTTCCTCGTCGAGGCCCCCACCCCCTCCCCGTCATAGCTCCTCTCGCGATCCATGACTAGCGACTCACGACTCCCCTACGGCGCCCGCTGACCCCACCGCGTCACAATCGCCCCGACCGTCGCACCGAGGATCGCCCCACCAGCCCCTCCCAGGGCGATGCCATAGCCCCACGCCTTGCGATGGTCGCTGGCACATCCCTCGGTCGATTCGCAGAGCGCCGTGACGATCAGGTGCAAGAATCCGGTGAATGCCGCTGCACCAACGACTCCCCCGATCGCGGCGCCACGCAGCGTATTGCGCTCTCTGCCCCAGACCGTGGTGACGTCGCCGAGCGGTATGGGCGCGGTGCCGTCGCCGCTGCGGAGCAGGAGGGCTTCGGCGGTGAGGCCTTCGAATCGGCCGCTCAGGAGCTGCGATTGGGCAGCCACACGGACCCGATCACCCGGTGCCATGCTCGCCAGCCCGACCTCCGCGACCGCGTGGCAGGAAGCCATCCGAGTGAAGGCGAAGCGCTGCTCGCGGAACTTGTCGCCTTCCTCGCCGGTGAGGAGCACGTTGATCTTGTCTGGCCCATCGAAGGCGTAGCGGATCCGCCGGGGAAAGTCGTGCTGGGGCTCCTCGACCACAAAGGAATCCGCCGTGGTCATGATGGCCCGGAAGTCGGTGGTGCCAGCTCCGGCCGGGGTGGCTCGGTAGAGGACTCTGCCAGCGGGCGCCTCGACCCGCAGCCGCTCCGTCACCCTGCGGGAGTCTCCGCGGACAACGGCACCGGCACCCACCAGCGAGCCGTTCGGCTTGAGGATCCAGCTTTCCCGGAACGCCCCGGCTTCCCAACACCCCGCCAACCGCGCCATCGGGGCAAGCTGCGTCTGGGCCGCGAGGGGCGGTGCGACGACCATGGCAAGAGCGAGCACGCGACGGAGCATCAGGGATCTCCCAGAGATTCGACGAACTCCCGAACCATACGTGAGATCTCTCCGGGTTGATCCATCATCACCCAATGGGAAACCCCGGTCATGGCCTGGCGGGGCAGGCCGGGACGGAGTTCATGTAGGGCAAAGGAGGACGAGTTCACTGGTGCCGTGACGAGGAGAACCGGACCAGGAAATCGGTCGAGTGACCGAGTCGGTCGATAGCGTAGCAGTGAGTCATACAACCCTCTGATCACTAGCCGTGGAGCGGCCAAGAGCGCTGCCCGCACCCTACGCTCCGTCTCCGGCGTCGCCCCGCCCAAGGCGACCTCAATGGCACCTTCGACCGTTTCGGCATAGTGGGCCTCGTGGGCGAGGCCGGCCATGAAGCCCCGCAACGCCTCGGGTGGCACATACGAGAAGTCCCCGGCGGCATCGAGAAGGACCATCCCCGCCACCCGGTCCGGCATCCGCGCCGCCAGTTCCATCGCCACGCTGGCCCCAAAGGAGTGGCCGACCAGCACGAACCGCTCAAGCGCGAGCTCCCCCACCACCGCAGCCAGGTCGTCGGCGCACCCCTCAATGGAGTAGTCACCCTCTCCGGAGAGGGCCGATCGGCCATGACCCCGGAGTTCGGGAACGATCAGCCGATACCCCGAGCCGAGGGCACGGACCGTCGACGCCCAGAAAGAAGCGTCCCCGGCCATGCCGTGGATCAGGAGAATGGGGAGGGGGCCCTGGCCGTGCTCTTCGATGACGATGGTGCCGGCGGGCCCGGCGATGCGGCGCATGCGGAACTCGGAGAACAGAGAACAGAGAACAGAGAACGGCTACGGCTTCATCACTCCACAGCCGTCCGTCGACGGTGGGTTCGGTGCGCCGTAGCGGGAACGAATCACATCCACTCGTCCCGGCACGAGCAGAAGGGTAAAGAACGACTCGTACACGTTGTCACAGAGGTCTCCAACCTTCGGCCCGCCGAACGCTTCCACGATGTGACCGATCGTATTGCTGTGTCCGATCACTAGCACGGCGCCACCCAGGGCCCGTGCCGAATCGGCGACGGCGCGGGCGTGTGCCGGGACGCCGCCGCGCACCGCCATCTCGATCGGCGTGAGGCCATGACGTGCGGCCACCAGGGCGGCTGTTTGCCGTTGCCGTGCGTACGGCGTCACGATGATCGCGGTGATCTTCACGTCGGCAAGCGCGCTGTCGAGCGCCGCGGCGCGCGCCAATCCAGCGGGACTCAGCCCCGGATCGTTCGCCGGTTGCGCCAATTTTTCGGCGTGACGAACGACGATAATCGTCGTCGGGCGGATGGTGTCGGCAGGAGCAGCGAGGAAGAGTGAGAGCAGGAGTGTGAGCATCGGGGAAAGGTAACGCCGGGGTGCAGCCTACCTCCCTACCGTTGTTGTGCTTCACGCTCAAAGCAGTTCTGAGAGTAGGGATCCTCACCCCGCCCCCACGCCATGGCCGAGGCCACGGCGTACGCCAGCGGAAAGAACGGCCCCCACCGTTCGGCTTGGGCCACGTGGACCCGTTCATGAAGCCGCCACAGGTCGAGTGTCGACTGGTCGACAGCCAGGATGACGTGGCCAAGGGTGATGGCCGCGGGGCACATCCCGAAGCCGATCCGAGGAAGCAGTCGCGGGAGCAGCCCCCCGCAGGCCTCGAGGGTGTGGTCGCGGCGGCAGAGTGGCGCGCGACAACTGGTGGCAATCAGCACGCCGACGAGGGAGAGCGGGGAGGGCCAGATATAGCGAAGCATCACGACCGAACCACATCCTCCTCGTAGCGCTGCAGGAACTGCTCCAGCGTCCGCTCCGCCAGCGGGTGATTGTGGCCATCACCGAAGAGAACCCACCGTGGCGCGATGCGCCCGATCACGAAGGCCGCGGCAACGCCCACAATGAGCGCAGGGATGATGGCGCGTGGGCCCGCGATCCTGGCGAACGGAAGAAACGAGATCCCGACCCCGAGACTCCCGATCCACACTCGGCGCAGGGTCGCAACGGTCGGGTTCGACACCATCGCGTCGCCGCGATCATTCCATGCCACGAGCCTGTCACTTGCAGGGATCGGGGCGACCCACCACGTCACCCCCTTCCCTCCGATCCCCAACTCGCCGCTGGCGAGCCGCCGAGCGCCGATCACGTCCGGTGCCGCCGACACGTAGAGCGTCAATCGCTGCGCCGAGTTCATTGAATCCCCCGGCGCGCGCTCGGCCGCCGCGCGCGCGTGGTGTTCCACCACCGCCCAAGGATCGGGGCGCGGTGCCGGCGATTGCGTCATGGACGACGCGTGTTGGCGTCGAGCACTGTTCCGCCGATCACACACGTCGAGATCTGTGGCCCTGAGCAGGCACGGGCGATCGCGTCAGAGAACGCACGAGCCCGCTCCAACTCAAGCAGGGCAGGATTTCCTGCATACGCGTTTCCACGGAGCCGCGTCGCTTCCGCTTCGGCCTGCGCACGGATGATCGTGGCGCGTGCCGCCACGGAATCGATCGCGAAGCGCTTCAACGTCGAGTCCAACACTTGTGCCTGTGCGACGGCTCCGATCCGCGCATCCTCGATGGTCTTCGGAATCCGGATGTCACGCACGTACGCCCGCTTGATGGTGGCCAGCGTGCCAAGCTTCCGCTGAATGTGCGCTTGCACCGAATCCGAAAGCGCCGTGCGTCGCACTGAGAAGATGTCTTCAACCGTCCACCCGGCTAACGCGGTCCGATATCCCTCGCGAATCGCATTCAGAATTTCAATTTCGGCGGCCGCCGGCGTGCGCTTCGCGATGAAGACGCTGTTGACCGATGCGGGATCATACGCGTAAACCACACCGACATCTCCCTGCACTGTCACCGGGTCCGCCGTCTGGGCATCGATCTGCTCAGTGCTGCCCTGATTCGGGTAGTTCACATCGGTCAACGGGAAGCAGGTCGCCTCGCTGAAGATCGTGAACGCCATTCCGGTCGCCATATGCTCATCGACGACCTTGCCGAAACGTGTCTCGATGCAGTAGTCGGTTTGATCGACCTTGGTGCAGCCCGTGAAGAAGACGCCAAGAAGAACGACCACGGCGAACAACGTTCCGCCAATTGCGCCAAAGCGTGCCATGCGGGGGACTCCGGTGGAGGAGAGAGATGCAGAGAAAATAGTCGTGAGTCGTGAGTCGTGAGATGGGTGAGGGGTGAGGGGGAACAGAAGGGAACAGGGAACAGGGAACGGGAAAACAAGCGGGGCTGTCGACTTGGATCGCTCCCAAGCCAACAACCCCACCTAAGACCTACGACCTACAACCCTCACGACTCCCGACCAACGACTCGCGACTCACTTCAACTTGTCATACCCCCACAGCACAATCATCGCGCCGATGACTGAGCCCACGAATCCGACGCCGCGGCCCATGCCGAGCAGGCCGAAGAGCATCGAGCCGACCCACGATCCGGCGATACCGAGGAGGATCGTCATGATGATCCCACCGCCCTGCTTGCCGGGATAGAGAACCTTGGCCACCAGGCCAACGAGGAAGCCAATCAGGATGGTCCACAGCATCTGCGTACTCCTTGGAACGGGTCACCGAGAGTTCTTGAGTGTCTCTCCTAGACGAGCTTGGGAGTGTGGGGGTTTCACGTTGCACCAACGAAACACCCCACGGGCCCCCCGGACGGGTCAATCCACGCTATCGGTGTCCACCTGTCCACTGAGGCGCCGGGAGAGGTGGGACCAGCTCATCCCCATGGCCAGAATCATCGCCAAAACCACCAGCACCACATGGGAAATCGCCTGGCCCTGCAACGAGAAGACATTCCACGAAGAGAGGAGCCAGACGACCCCTCCACAGATCGCCGTCACGAGGAGTGCGCCGGGGACGCCGAGGGAACGGCGGGTTGCCTGCAGGTAAAGCACCCACCCGGCGACAAGCAGGACGGCGCTTAAGAACTTGAGCGGCAACTGGGATGAGGCGACGCCATCGCCCTGACCGAAGATCGGGTAGAGCGCCCAGTGCGTGAACGAGGTCCCGGTCGGATTCCAGGTCGCGTACACCAGCAACAGCGCGAGCACAAAACGCACGCCGATCCCCTTCCACGAAAGTCCTTCCGTTGTCATCGCCATGCGGCACGCTCCGATAGATGTGATCCCTGCGGACAAATCTTGCCTAGCGTGTGAGTCCCCACACTTCGAGGCGAATGAGCCCCGTGCTCGGATCTTCACGACGTATCACGACACGGTCGCGTCCTGCGGCAAAGAGGACGCCCTTGGGCAACGTGACTCGCCCCTGCAGCGCACCGTCCACGCCAAAGATTCCCCACTGCGTGGTGCTGTCGAGTGGAGACCAGCCGAGACTGGCCCAGACCGACCCGGTGGGATCGACCAGCAATTGCGAGAGGGCCGGAAACTGCGCCGCGAAGCGGGTCTCTTCGAGTTTCTTGATCTCGCCATCGAGGATCTCCGGCGGGACCATGGCGCCGAGTCGGCGCAGGGCATCGGAGAAGACGCGCTTGTACTCGCTCTCGTCCGCGGGAGTCACGTCGCGCGCGGGCACGTCGACCCGAATCACCTGCAGGAGCGCGCCTCCGGTACTGCGCCGCTGCAACTCGAACTGCTTTCCAGGTGTGGACCAGAGCGCGCCCTGCGCCACAGCCAGCACAGGGACCGCGCCGAATCCAATCTGTCGCGGGATCGCCGTCGTCTGCCCTTGAATGGTGATCGAGGACGAGTACATCTCGGCCCCTTTCATCATCAGGAGGGTGTCGTAATTCATGCCACCCGCGAGCAGGGAGACGATCGCCAGTGGAAATTGAAAGCGGTTCGGATCTTCACCGGCTGGTGCCGTGGCAGCGATCCCATCAACCCGGTGGATCGAGGTGCCGTCCGAGAGGACGCCAAGGATCGTTGGAGGAACCGGCAACGCTCCTGCCGAAGGGTAGTCCCGCTCACCGCGCAGCGACCCGTCGAGGCCAAAGAGCACGCCGCGCCGTTGCGACGGATCGAACGCCAGCAGCGTGTCTCCACCGAGGAGGAGGAGTTGGGTGATCATGCGATACTCACCCGGACCTTCGCCCTGTCGCCCAATCGTCCGAAGCAATTGCCCTGTCGTGTCAATCAGGAGGATGTGCGGCGGCTGCCCGGCCACCACGACCAGACGTCCATCAGGCAACAGTCGGCCAACCGCACCGGACGAGGCCCCGACGATCCCGGACGAGAGGTCGATCGTCGTGTCGTTCGCTTCGCCACCGATCATCGTGAGGGGTTGGGCGGAGAGTTTCCATTCCGGTGCGCCCTGCCACGCCGCGTTCGAGTACTCCCAGACGGCTACGCCTGCGGAATCGCGAACGGCCACGTCGAGCGCCGCGGAGCTAGGGGCACCCTTGTCGCCGCCACAGGCAGCGAGGAGGAGCACTGAGAGGAAGAGATGACGGTGACGCACGACAACCTCGACGGCACGGAGAACGGAGAACGGAGAACGGAGAACGCAACAAAGTTAAGGGGTGGGCCTCTAGAGAAGCTGTTCTCCTCTCTCCTTTCTCCTCTCTCTTTTCACTTCGCCAGCCCCGCCGGCCCCTTCTCCCGCCCCACCGCCACCGCCAGCACCGCCAGCGCCAACAGATACGGCAGCGCCTGGAAGAGCTGGTATGGCACCGCGCTTCCGCTCGCCTGGAAAGTGTATTGGAGTGCCGTTGCCGCGCCGAAGAGGAGCGCCGCGAGTCCGGCGCCGATCGGATGCCAGCGGCCGAGGACCACGATGGCGATCGCGATGAAGCCACGCCCCGCCGTCATCTTCTCGGTGAAGGTGCCAACCTGCGAGAGGACCAGCGTCGCGCCCGCGAGACCGGCGAAGGCGCCACCGATCACGGTGGCCACCACGCGCCGACGCGTCACTGGGACACCCATGGCGCGAGCCGCCGCCGCCGACTCCCCCGCCGCCCGCACCTCCAAACCCCAACGCGTCCGGAAGAGGAGCCAAGTGGCCCAAGCGATCGCGGCGAACGCGACATAACTCATGACAGACTGCGAGAAGAACGCGGGACCGATCACCGGGATTGCGGCGAGTCCGGGGATCGGCAGGACAGGAAGGGTCGGGATCGTGAGCCCCGCACCCGCATCACCGAAGGCGAGGCGTGCACCCAGTCCGGTGAGGCCGGTCATGCCGAGCGTCACGGCGGTGCCGGTGATGATCTGATCCGCGCGCGCCCCGACGGCGACGGCCGCGAAGATCGCCGACGTCGCCATTCCCGCCGCGACCGCAAACGCGACACCCCCGAGTGGCCCCAAGGAAATCGCACCCACCGCCGCGGCGAGCGCACCGGCGAGCATGGCGCCCTCGATGCCGAGGTTCAGCACACCACTCTTCTCGGTGATCGTTTCGCCGATGGCCGCGAGCAAGAGCGGTGTGGCCACTCGCACGCTCGCTGCCGCGAAGCCGGAGATCAGGGCGAGTTCAATCATTGCCGTTCGCCGTTCGCTGTCCGCTGTTCGCCGCCACCACCATCGTCAGAATCACCACCGCCTGCACCACCTGCACTGCCACCGCCGGAATCGCGGCGTCGCGCTGCATCCCGCCGGCTCCTGCTTCCAACGCGCCGAACAACAATCCGGCGACCACCACACCGCCCGGCCGCAACCGGCCGAGCAACGCCACCGCGATCGCGGTGAACCCAAACCCTGGCGAGAGATTCAAATAGAGCGCGTACGACACCCCGCTCACCTCGACCGCCCCGCCGAGCCCGGCCAGTGCGCCGCTGATCAGGAGCGCGACCGCCAACAACCGGCCCGCGCGAATCCTGCCGCTCACCTCCGCCACCCTCGGCCCCGCGCCAACCGCACGCAGCTCGAATCCCCACCGCGATCGCTTCAGCACCACCGCCATCACCACCGCAACGGCAAATGCGATCAGCAACCCCAGGTGCAGCCGACTCATCGGCAGCAGCTTTGGCAGCCGCGCGGCCATCGTCAGCGACGCACTCTGCGGATAGATGCCACTCGGTTCCTGCAGCGGGCCCGTCACGGCGTAACTCACCGCCGCTTCCGCCACGAAGTTCAACAACAAGGTCGAGATGACTTCCGTCACCCCGAAGCGCAACCGCAACAACACCGGCACCGCCATCCAAAGCGCACCGGCCGCCATCCCCGCGCCGAGCACCATCGGCAACGCCACCACACCGGGCAGCGCACCAGTGTGCGTGCCCATCCACGCCGCTGCCATCGCACCCAACGCGAACTGTCCCTCCATCCCGATGTTGAGCGCGCCCCCTCTGCTCCCCAGCGTGAAGGCGAGCCCCAACAGAATGAGTGGCGTCGCGCGCACCAGTGTCGCCGACGTGAGGGCGTACCACGAGCCGAACGCACCGCGCCAGAGCGCGCCGAGCGCGAGGGGTACATCGAAGCCGGCCACCAGGAGGAAGAGCGCCAGAAAGAGGAGCCCGAGTCCGAACGCTCCGGCGGTGACGCCGACGTCACGCCACCGCGAGTTGCTGCTCGGGGGAGCGAGCCTCATGGGGTCGGGAGCCCCAGCATCGCGTCACCAACCACGTCACGGGACGCCCCGGCTGGTACCGTGACGAGCTTTCCGTTCGCCATGACCAAGACACGGTCAGCCAAGTCAAGAATTTCATCGAGGTCAGAGGAGTGCACGATCACCGCCGCTCCATTGGCCGCCGCGCTGCGCAATCGCGCGTGAATCGCTGCGGCCGCGTGCAGGTCGAGACCGCGCGTCGGGTCCTCGGCGACGAGCACATCCGGTTGGCGAGAGAGCACTCGTGCAAAAATCAGTTTCTGCTGATTACCACCACTCAGCGCGCTTGCCGCGCTCGCCGCATTGCCCCCTCGCACATCGTACTCGGCAAGCGCCAAGTCGCAGTCTGCCGCCAGGAGACCCCAGTCCATCCATCGCTCGCGGACACGACCGAGCACGAAGTTCTCCGTCAGGGAAAACTCCGGAATGATCCCTTCCGTGGTGCGGTCCTCAGGAACGAAGCCAACTGCCCCACTCACGCGCAGGGTGCCATCGACCCGAGTGATTTCGGGAAGCCCCGCCATGGCGCGCAACAACTCCCGCTGACCATTCCCTTCGATCGCCGCGATGCCGACGATCTCCCCAGCCATGCACTCCATCGTGATCGGCCCGACCGGTGTTCCGCCCCGTTCCGGCCGGAGCAGGAGTCCATCGGCGTGAACCCTCGTCCCGCCCGGCGTCACCGCGACACGCTCCGGTTGGGCAGGCGCTTCGCCAATCATCGCCAGGGCGAGGGAGCGCGGCGTCTGCTCCGCGACACGCCCCGTCAACGTGACCCGCCCCTGGCGCAACACGGTCACGCGGTCCGCAACAGCGAAGACCTCCGGCAACTTGTGCGAGATGAACACCACCGCCCCGCCCCGTGCCGCAAAAGCACGCACCATCGCCAACAGTTCCGTCACTTCTCGTGGCGCCAACACCGCCGTCGGTTCGTCGAGCAGAAGGATCTGCGGGTCGCTCGCCATCGCCTTGACGATCTCGAGCCGTTGCCTGAGTTGCACCGAGAGCGTCTCGACCACGGCCTCCGCGTCGAGCGGCAATCCGATTCGCGCGATCGTCTCCCGCGCGCGCACTCCAAGCGCCTTCCCGCTCTCCTGCCATCCCGCCGCCAGCGCAATGTTCTCGGCGACGGTGAAGGCGGGGATGGAGGTGAAATGTTGAGCAACCAATGAGAGGCGAGTCGTTGGTCGTGAGTCGTCAGAGGTGTCAGGTGAGTACGGTGTTCTCTCGCGACTCACGACTCGCGACTCGCCTCTATCCGCCGGCATCCGGCCGGCCGCGATCGCAACGAGCGTGCTCTTCCCTGCCCCATTCTCTCCCAACAACGCATGTACTTCTCCGGCAGCGGCGTCGAAGGAGACGTCGTCCAGGGCGAGGGTGGCGCCGAAGGACTTGGAGATGTGGGAGAGGGTTAGCATCGGAGAATGGATCATGGATGATGGATCATGGATGACAGGAGTGCGGTATCCATCATCCATCATCTCTCATCCATCATCTCTCGTTTCAAAGGCCCGTCGGATGATCATGAAACTCCCACGGCACCCCGAAGCGTTCGTGGAGCAGTTCGCCGAGCGCCTTCACGCCGACCGTTTCGGTGGCATAGTGTCCGGCGTAGAGGACGTTGATTCCGGCCTCGAGCGCGTCGAAGGTCGTGTAGTGCGCGCCCTCTCCCGTGATGTAGGTGTCGAGCCCTGCGGCGGCGGCGGCTTCGATGCGCCCTCCGGCCCCGCCGGTGATGATGCCGACGCGGGTGGTTGTTTCCGGACCGCCGGGAATCAGGTGCACCCGAGCGCCCAGCAATTCTGTCAGCCGTGCGACCAGTCCATCACGCGAACTGATCAGGTGGCCGGCCGCACCGAAGGGCATTCCCTTGTACGTGTCGAACGGCACCGGGTCGAGGATGCCGAGCATCTTGGCTAGCACGGCGTTGTTGCCGACCTCGGCGTGCGCGTCCAGCGGAATGTGTGCGCCATACACGGCGATGTCGTGATCAAAGAGCGCCTTCAATCGGCGGTGGCGTCGTCCGGTCACCGGGCGATTGCCATCCCAGAACAGCCCGTGGTGCACCACCAAGAGGGTGCCGCGCGGGCACTCTGCCACGACGCGATCGATCGTCTGCTGGGACGCATCGACCGCCGTGACGATTGCCGTGACGCTCCCACTGTTGGCGACCTGGAGCCCGTTCAACGCCCCCGACTCATCAGGGATATTGGTGACGTCGAGGTAGTGGTCGAGGAAGTCCGTGATCTCGTCGAGTGATGCCTGCTTCATGGCGTTTTCGTTCCCGCGACAATGAGGGTTCCCGTAATGATCGAGTCGCGTGCGGCCTGCACGCGCTCGGCCAAGCCGGTCGGCCAGCGGTTCTGCAGCTCTGGGTTCGCCACAAACGCAATCACACCACTCTCCAAGCCGAACGACTCCACCCGGGGAGTGAAGCGATTCTCCTGCACTTCCCGCGCAATCAAAAGGAGGGCCCGGGGAAGTTCGAGCACGGCAGAACCCACCACGTGTCCGGGGGCGAGTGCGGATTGATCGGCGTTGGCACCGTATACATAGACGTTGGCTTGTTCTTTCGCGGCACCGAACAGACCGATCGCTGCGGCGTCTGCGTTGTGGTGGAGTTGGTCGACGCCGAGTCGGATCATGGCGAGTGCGGCCTCCTTCCCGGCGGCGGCATCGTCAAAGTTGCCGAGGTACGTGACGCGACTTTCGATATCGGGACGCGTCGCGCGGGCACCTTGCAGCCACCCTTCGTAGCCCAGCACAATTGGGGGCAACTCCATCCCGCCAACGAAGCCGATCTTCCCGGTTTTGGTGAGCGCCCCCGCGACCATGCCCGCAAGGTACGTCGCCTCATGAATCCGAAAGATCAACGGCACGACATTGCCGACGACTTCCTGGCCGCTCGTGATCACAAAGATCGTTTTGGGAAACTCAGCCGCGGCCCGTTCCGCCGGTTGCTGGAATTCGTAGCCGTGGCCGAAGACGATCGTGTACCCCTCGGCGGCGTAACTCCGAAGCGCTTCTTCCTGGTCGGCCGGAGTTCGCGCTTCGATATGGGAGACGGTTGCACCAAGGGAGTCGCGCACCTGTTGGAGACCGCTGTACGCACCGGCATTCCAGGCGGCATCGGCGATCGATCCGGGGGTGACCAGCGCCACGCGGAACGCGGCCGGTGGCGCTGACGTCTCGGAGCCACAGGCGCTGAACAGCAGGGCAATCGCGAGCAGGGTACCGCGCATTGAACACTCCGGCGTCACGGACCGTGCTATCCCTCGAAGGGTGCCCCGAGGATCAAGTCGAGCAGTCGCGCGAGATCGTCATTGGAATAATAGGAAATCGTGAGAAGGCCACGTCCACGGCGCTTTGCGGTCAGTCGGACATCGGTGCCGAGACGCTTGCGCAGGGCATCTTCGATGCGGCGCGCATCAGCACTGACGGCCTTGGGGGCAGGGGGCTTCTTCATCATTTTGCCGCGCGCGGCTTCCGGAGCTTCCCCGCGAACGACGGCCTCCACTTCCCGCACCGACCACCCCTTCGCGACTGTCTCCCGTGCGAGTCGTGAGAGTTCCCTCGGCTCTTCGATGGCGAGCAGCGCACGCGCATGCCCTTCGGAAAGCTTCTTGGTCGAGAGGAGTTCCTGCACGTCGGCGGGCAACTTCAAGAGGCGCAAAGTGTTGGCGATGGTCGAGCGGTGCTTGCCGACCAATCGTGCCACTTCCGCCTGCGGCAACTCGAACTCCTCCATCAGCCGCTGATAGCCGGTGGCTTCGTCTAGGGCCGTGAGGTCGTCGCGTTGGAGGTTTTCGATCAGCGCGAGCGTCAGCGCGGTCCGATCATCGAACTCGCGCACGACCGCAGGAATCTTCGGCCACTTGAGTCGTTGCACGGCACGCCAGCGCCGCTCACCTGCGATCAATTCGTACCGGGCGCCGACCTGCCGCAGCACGACTGGCTGCAACAGTCCGGACGCTTCGATTGATGCGGTCAATTCCGCGAGCGCCTCTTCGTCAAAGGTGCGGCGCGGCTGATAGGGGTTCGCACTGATCAGCCCGACCACCACTTCGCGATAGATCCCGCTCTCCTCGGCTTGCTCACGAGAGATCGGACCGAGCAAGGACTCCAGGCCACGGCCGAGACGCTTCTTGGTTTCGCTCATGCGCCGCCACCTGTCCGCTTGCGTCCGCGGGTCAGCCCTTCGGTCCGCTTCATCAATTCTTGTGCGACGGCGAGGTAACTCTTGGCGCCGACGGATTGAATGTCGTAGAGCAGGATTGGCTTGCCGAACGACGGCGCCTCGGCGAGACGCACGTTTCGGGGGATCACGGTGCGGAACACTTTGGGCCCGAAATATTCCTTTGCTTCTGCAACGACTTGGCGCGAGAGATTCAGCCGGTTGTCGTACATCGTCAGCAGCACTCCCTCGATCTGGAGATCGGGGTTGAAATTCTGCTGGACGACGCGGATGGTGTTGAGGAGTTGGGAAATCCCCTCCAGCGCGTAGTACTCGCACTGGATCGGGATGATCACCGCGTCGGCGGCGGCCAGGACGTTGAGGGTGACAAGGCCGAGGGAAGGCGGACAGTCTATGAGTATGTACTCATACTCCTCTTGTGCGGCATCGACGGCAGTTTTGAGAATGGCCTCGCGGTTGTCTTTCCCAATCAGCTCAAGCTCAGCTCCCACAAGGTCTTGCGTTGCTGGTAGTACGTGCAAATACGGCAACTCGTCGTCGGGCCTGACCGCATCCGCGATGGCCATCCCGTCGATCAAGACATCATAGAGGGAGCTGGCCACCGAACCCTTGTCCAAACCGACCCCTGAGGTGGCGTTCCCCTGGGGGTCGGCGTCAATCAGCAGGGTCTTTCGCTCCGCAATCGCAAGCGAGGCGGCAAGATTGACTGCGGTGGTGGTCTTCCCGACGCCGCCTTTCTGGTTGGCGATCGCGATAGTACGGGCCATGAGAGATCCAATTCGGTGGGGATTGCAGGGAAGATAGGGGGTTTGGTATGGAACGGATAGCGGGGAGGGGAGGTTTCACGTGAAACATGGAAGAGAGAGGAGAGAAGAGAAAGGAGAAAAGAGGACCCACCGGGATGGCGGCGCCGCGCCGAGGAATCCACCGAACCGCCTCCTTTCTCCTCTCTCTTCTCTCTTTTCTCTTTTCTCCTCATCGTTTCACGTGAAACCCCCTACACAACCCGCTCCCGGCGCAGGATTTCGACCAACAGGTGCTGCAAGTCGGCCGGGGAGACCCCAGGAATACGGCCGGCTTGCGCCAACGTGGTCGGCTGGACGCGGGCCAGCTTCTCTCTGGCCTCGTACGACAGCACGGTCATCTCAGCCCACGGGAGGTCGGCGGGGAGGGGGGAGGCCTCAAGGCGGGCCACCTTCTCGGCGGAGACCCGCTCCCGGGCGAGATATCCGCCGTACCGGAGCTCGATTCCGGCCCATTCCGACTCTTCGGCGGTGAAATCCGCGCCCACAGCCTGAAAGAGGGCGGGAAGGGAGACCCCAGGCCGCTTCACCAGCTCCGCGATGCGCACCGGCTCAGAGATAGGGCTGGATCCTGCCGCTGTCAGCGCCGCAACTGCCACCGCAGGAGATACCGCGGTCTGCTGCGAGGCCTCGAGGGCGAGATCCTCCCGTTCCAGGCGCCGTTCCGCGGCCTTCCGCTCTACGTCGGACCAGAGCCCTAGCCGCAGCGCGGTGGGGGCCAGCCTGCGGAGTGCGTTGTCCTGGCGAAGCAGCAGGCGATGCTCGGCGCGCGAGGTAAAGAGCCGGTACGGCTCGTCAACGCCCCGAGAAACGAGGTCATCCACCAGCACGCCGCAGTACCCCTCGTCTCGACCGAAGATCACCGGTTCGAGGTCGAGGGCGTGGGCGGCGGCGTTCAGCCCCGCAACCGCGCCCTGGCCGGCAGCTTCCTCGTATCCCGTGGTCCCGTTGACCTGCCCGGCGGTATAGAGCCCGGGGATCGACTTCACTGCGAGGGTGCGGTCCAGCTGCGTGGGCGGGAGATAGTCATACTCGATCGCGTAGCCGGGGCGCGTCATCACCACCTGCTCCATCCCAGGGATCAGCCGGAGCATGCGCTCCTGCACCTCGGGAGGAAGGGAGGTCGACAAACCGCCGACGTACATCTCCTCTGTATCCAGTCCTTCCGGCTCCAAAAAGACCTGGTGACGGGGAGCATCGGGGAACTTCACGATCTTGTCCTCGACGCTTGGGCAATACCGCGGGCCTCGACCTGAGATCTCGCCCCCGTAGAGAGCGGAATCGGCAAGGTGCCGTTCGATCAGCTCCCTGACAGGCGCCCCTGTATGGGTCAGCCAGCAGGGCCGACTCTCGGGGTGACGCGCCCGTTCGTGGTAGGAGAACCAGTAGGGAGCTGGGTCGGCGTCCTGCCGCTGCATCACCGAGCGATCCAGCGTGGTTCCGTCCACCCTGGGAGGCGTTCCGGTCTTGAAGCGTTCGACCGTAACCCCAAGTGCCGCAAGGTTTTGCGCGATTTCCACCGACGGTGGTTCGCCCGCTCTTCCGGCAGGAACCGTGTGGGTCGTACCCACGTGGATCCGGCCCCGCAGGAAGGTCCCCGCCGTCAGCACCACGGCGCGTGCCCGAAGCGTGGAGCCGTCGGCGGTACGGACGCCAACCACTCGTCCGCCCTCCAGGAGAAACTCGGTCGCCGTCCCTTCCACTAACGCGATCGGATGCCGACAGGGCACCTCACCCAGCAGGCCACGCACCGCAGCGCGATAGAGTGCACGGTCACACTGCGCTCGGGGGCTCGCGACCGCCGGCCCTTTGCTGCGGTTAAGCATGCGGAATTGGATCATGGCTCGGTCAGTCGCGCGGCCCATCACGCCACCCAACGCGTCGACCTCGCGCACCACGGTACCCTTGGCAATCCCGCCGATGGCTGGGTTGCACGACATCTGACCGATCGTGTCCAGTCGCTGGGTCAACAAGGTGACGCGCGCACCTCGGCGCGCCGCAAGCGCGGCGGCTTCGGCGCCGGCGTGGCCACCACCGAGGATGAGGACGTCGGAATGCATGCGGGAAGATACGGGGTGAGGAGTGATGAGTGAGGGGGAAGAGCAGGGAACAGGGAACGGGACAGCAGCAGCTCCGTTGTGAGGGGTATCACGCCAGCGCAACGAGGACCGCCCGGCGCACGCCCTACGTGGCGAAGAGATCGCCGAACTCGGCGACCCAGCGAGACCGGTGCAACGCACCGGCGAGCCGGTCGCCGCAGGCGTGCGGCTCGGTCCAAGTGAAGCTGGCGTGGTACCCCGACCCCGCGCACGGAATCAAACCATCAGGCAACGCGTGTCACATCACCTCCGCGCGGACCGAAGCCGCGCGCCGCGGCGACCCCTTCGCTGACGCTGCGCGTCAGTCTCGGGGGGTCGCCGTTTTCGCCGATCACTGTTTCGGAGAGGGCGCGCGCCGGCCGGTCCGCACTCCGGTGACGCGACACGCGCGCGCGACTTGTGGGTGTGAGGCTGTCGCAGGAGGGGCACCACGTCAGCGCAACGAGGACCGCTGGGCGCACGCCCTATCCTGTTATGGGATCGCAGAATACGGCGACCAAGTGAGACCGGTGCAACGCACCGGCGAACCGGTCGCCGCGGGCGGGCGGCTCGGTCCGAGTGAAGTTGGCGTGGTGCCCCGAACCCGCGCACGGAATCCAACCGTCAGGCAACGCGTATCACATCACCTCCACGCGGACCGGTGACGCGACAGTGGATATTTCGTAATAGGGGCGCCCTACCGAACCACTGGTAGCGTCAGGTGCGTCGGATACGCGCGCGACCGCTGCACCGCATGCGTCGCCTTCTGGAAGTCAGATGCGACAGCGTTGAAGATGTTCGGTACAAAACGCTGCGGGTTGCGATCGATCAGCGGGAACCAGGTGCTCTGGATCTGCACCATGATGCGGTGGCCTGGCTGGAAGGTGTACTCCTGCGTGTGCAGATCGACGGTGAAGCGCTCCACCTTGCCAGGCACCAGCGCGCGCGGCTTCTCGAAGGAATCGAGGTAGCGGCCGCGCAACACATCATTCGCGATCATGAACTGGTAGCCACCCATCGGGGATGGCAACGAGTCCGGGTAGACGTCGATCAGCTTCACCACCCAGTCGGCGTCGCTTCCGCTGGTGGACGCAAAGAGAGTCGCCGCAATTTCGCCGCTGATAGTGATCGGTGAATCGAGCACGCCGGTCTGCCACGTCAACACATCGGGGCGGTGATCCACGAAGCGTTGATCCTCTGTCAGCCAAGGTCGCCAGAGGGATCCCGGGCCATAGGTGGGCTGAATCGGGCGGCGGCGATAGGGGACGGGGTTGGCCGGGTCCGAGACAAAGGAGTCCGCGGCCGCCGCGACCATTGGAGCGATGAACGACAGCGCGCCAGCAGCCGACGTGTAGATCGGCGTCGCGGTGACGCCGTTGCTTCGCGGAAAGCGTGCGGCGGTTGTCCACTGATTGGCACCCCCGCGGAAGAGGGTCGCCTCCGCGGGCGTGCACCCAGTCCCGGCCCCCTTGAGGTGGCATGCGAAGAAGGGACGCTGAAGCTCCTGACGGTAGTAGTCCCCGGTATTCGCACCGAAATCAATCGCGCCGAGTGTCTTGCCGGCGCCACCCCACCCACCATGGTTCCATGGTCCGACCACCAGGAAATTCATGTTGTTGGCGTCGTGCTGCTCCATGGCGCGGTAAATCGTCACCGGGCCGTAGAAGTCCTCCTGATCCCACCACCCCGCAACGTGCAGCGTCGGGACGGTCACAGGATGATTCAGGTAAGGCACCGCCGCCTGCTTCTGCCAGAACGCGTCATAGTCCGGGTGCGCGACGTAATCGTTCCAAGTCGGGATCGTCCCCTTGAACACTTCCGCGTTGACGCGTGAAAGTCCGCCGAGCGCGAGATACCAGTCATAGGTGTCAGCACGGTCGAACGTGAAGCTCTTCGAGACCTTCCCCTGTTCCATGTCGTAGGCGTACTCGAATCCATACGAAAGCCGGAACGCACCCTGATGATGGAAGTCGTCGCCCATCCACATGTCCGCGGGAGAGGCCTGTGGGGAGGCCGCCTTGAACGCGGGGTGCGGGTCCATCAAGGCCTGCACCACCAGCCAACCATCGTACGACACACCGAGCATTCCCACTCGACCATTGGTGCCGGGAACCCGCTTGATCAACCAGTCGATCGTGTCGTACGCGTCGCTCCCTTCATCGATCGCCTTCGGATCGCTGCGATCGCGCGGGGCGCGCTGCATCACGAACGTTCCCTCGCTGCCGTAGTGCCCACGCAGATCCTGGAAGGCGAAGGCATAGCCATCGTCCGCAAGCTCCCGATACGACCCGGTAAAGCGGCCGTTCGCGTTCGCGATGTTGTACGGCGTCCGGGTGAAAATGATGGCCAGTGGACCGATGTACCCCTGTGGCACCCAGATCGAGGTGCGGAGACGCACGCCATCCCGCATCGCCACCATGGTGTCCACCAACTTCACATAGCTGTACTTCGGGGTCTGGGCCTCAGCCTGAATCGGGGACGATACACCGAGGAGGAATAGCAGGAGCAGAGCACGCATGGAGACTCCAGAGAATGCGGGAATCTGAGTAAGGTGGGGAAGATGAGGCGGGAGGGTAAGGGGGAACGGGGAGTCACGGGGGGGGTGTCGCGAGAGGGGTACCGCGCCAGCGTAGCGAGGACCGCTGGGCGCACGCCCTCTCCCCTGGTGGGATCGCAGAATACGGCGACCAAGTGAGACCGGTGCAACGCACCGGCGAACCGGTCGCCGCGGGCGGGCGGCTCGGTCCGAGTGAAGCTGGTGCGGTACTCCGAACCGAGCCTCCGATCTGTCCCACCTCGGGGCACGTGACATCGACTCCGCTCGGACCGAAGCCGCGCGCCGCGGCGGCCCCTTCGCTGACGCTGCGCGTCAGTCTCGGGGGGCCGCCGTATTCGTCGATCGATGTCCGGGAGAGGGCGCGCGCCGGCCGGTCCTCGCTGCGCCGACGCCACGCGCCCCTCTCACCGGCAATCCGAAGCCCCGCCCCGGATCTCCGGGACGGGGCGTAGTTGTTCTCTGTTCTCTGTTCTCCGCTTACCCCGCCCGCACCCACCGCCACACTTCCCGCAGCGACGGCTTCTTACCGTACATCAAGATCCCGGTACGATAGATCCGCCCAGCCAACCAGACGACCGCGAGCAGGCCCGCGATCATGATGCCCAATGAGATCGCCAGCTCTGCCGGGGGCACGGCCGCCATCGACCAGCGCACCGGCATCACGAAGGGTGCGGTGAAGGGGATCATCGAGAGAATCGTCCCGAGCCCGCCTGAGGGATCCTTGATCACGGCAAAGACACCGAAGAAGCCCACCATGATCAGCATCACCACGCCGGAGACCGCCTGCTGGGCTTCCTGCGTCGAGTTCACCATTGAGCCGACCGCCGCGAAGAGTGCGCCGAACAACAGGAATCCGAGAGCGAAGTAAGTCAGGAAAACGATCAGCAGTTCGGTGGGAATGTTCGGCAATGGCATCTGCTGCATCGTCTCGACGGGCACGTTGAAGAGGTTGGCAAGCACCGCGCGGTTCCGTCCGACCAGGAAGATCGTACCGCCCCAGATCGACATCTGCAGCAGGCCGACTGAGCCGACGCCGAGCACTTTCCCCATCAACATCTCGAACGGGCGCAGCGACGACGCGAGGATCTCCATGATCCGCGACGTCTTCTCTTCAATCACCGACATCATCGTCTGCTGGCCGAACAACACCACCGAGATGTAGAGCATGAAGCCCATCAGGTAGGCGAGAATGAACGACGCCTCACCACTCTCGCCGGTCGCCATTCCCTTTGACACCTTGGTGCTCTTGAGGGACGCCGGTCGCATCGCGGCGGTGACGAGCCCGGCGTCCACGCCGGCACGCTCGAGCCGGGTACCGACAATCGTGGACGAGAGGATCCGCTGCAGGTCTCCCATCGACTCCAGCGAGCCGACATTGGTCCCGAAGTATTCCGCCTGCCCTCCTGAGAGGACGCCTTCGGGGAGGACTAGGACGCCGTCCAGCGGCTCGGCGGCATCACGAATCGTGCGCTTCAGCAGGGAGTCACGCAACGTCGTGACGTCGCCGGTTGGGGCGATGTGCTCAATCGCGTACTTCGGCTTCCCGCCCTCCTTGAAGGTGGGACGCTCGAGCCCGGCGATGATCCGCGTACCAACGGAGTCGGAGGTCGCATCGATCACCGCAATATTGGTGGTGCGATCGGTCCCCTTCATCATCAGCACCGGCACCACGGTGACAAAGACCATCAGGATTGGCAACCCGAAGGTCGAGAGGATGAACGCCTTGGTGCGGACCCGCTCGACAAACTCCCGACGGATCACAGCAAAGATCTTGTTCATGCGGCCTCCCCTGTCCGTGACGCCACGGCGGCGTTGCCCACCTTCGCGATGAAGATCGACTGGAGCGACGGCTCCACGATCTCGAAGCGACTCAGCCCAACGCCCTCGCGCACCAGCGCGTGGAGGACTCCCTCGGGGTCGGCGCCCTCGGTCATCTGGATGTCGGCACTCGCGCCGTAATCGTCCACCGAGGCAATCAGGGTACGATCCGCGAGGATACGAGAGGCGCGGTCTCGATCATGAGTGAAGCCGAGCGCCACATGTCGTCCGCCAAACTCCCCCTTGATCTCGGAGAGCGATCCGTCAACCACCTTCTCGCCCCGCGCGATGATCACAATCCGATCGCACATCCGCTCGGCCTGCTCCATGATATGGGTCGAGAAGAGGACGGTGACCCCCGACTTGGCCAGATCGATCACCACATCCTTCATCACCTGGGAGTTCACTGGGTCCAGCCCCGAGAACGGCTCGTCAAGCACCACCAGCTCGGGGTCGTGGAGCAGTGCGCCAATGAACTGCACCTTCTGCTGCATCCCCTTGGACAGGTCCTCGACCTTCTTGTCGGCCCAGTCGCCGATCCCCAGCCGCTCCAGCCACGCGGTCGCGCGTCGCCTCGCCTCACCTCGGCCAATCCCCTTCACCTCGCCGAAGAAGACCAGGTGATCGAGCACCTGCATCTTCTTGTAGAGCCCGCGCTCCTCCGGGAGGAAGCCGATCCGGGCGGAGAGGTCGCGCCCCTTCCGGTCCGACCCGAAGAGGGCGATCGACCCTTCGTCCGGCTCGATGATATCCATCATCATCCGGATGGACGTCGACTTGCCGGCACCGTTGGGGCCGAGTAGACCGAAAATGCCCCCTGTCGGGACCTCAAAGGAGAGGTTCCGGACGGCGACATGGCCGGAGAAGCGCTTGGTCACGTGATCGAAGCGGACGGCTGGAGCAGCCACGGAAGGTCCCCACGGAGAAAGAGTCAGGGGAACTTACTGCAATTGTGGGGGGGAGGTTTCAGGGGCGGGAACAAGATGATGGATGGTGGATGGTGGATGGTGGGTCATCGGTGGGCCGGTTGCAGCTCACCACCACCCGCCCCTTTCGCCATCATCCATCATCCATCATCCCGTCAGAACTTCTCGACCGACACAAACTCCTCCGCCGGTATCACCATCAACCGATTTTCCGGCGGGACCCCGAACTTCTGCAGCTTGGCGACCCAGGCGTCGCGATCGCCACCCGGTTCCAGGATGGCCGTGTCCTTCATGACCACGCCGCGCTCCTGCCGCTCGTGCCAGCGACCGACGTAGAGTCGGCCACTGGTCCCCTCGATCAGCACGGTGATCCCGTGGAGTTCGTCATGCCCGGGGTGGAGCACCATCCCGCTCACGCGCAGTGTGTCTCGAACGCGGCGACGATGTCACCCGCGATCTCATCGGCCGAGCGTCCTTCGATCTGGTGCCGGTGAATGAACGCCACCACTTCGCCGTTCTTGAGCAGCGCCGCCGAGGGCGACGACGGCTGATACTCACCGAAGTAGGAACGGACTCGCGCCGTGGCATCGAGATCCTGTCCCGCAAAGACCGTCACCATCTTGCCCGGCTTCGCTTTCGCGGTGGCGAGCGCCTTGGCCAACGCAGGTCGCGCGCCACCCGCGGCACATCCGCACATCGAGTTCACAAAAACGAAAGCGGTGCCCTCACCATCGGCGAGTGCGGCATCGACCTCGGCCACGCTCTTCATTTCCTGCACGCCAAGGCGTGTGACTTCTTCGCGCATGGGCTTGATCATCAGTTCGGGGTAGGGCATAGGGTCAATTTCCTTTGTGAGTCGTTGGTCGTGAGTCGTGAGTCGCGAGAGGGTCTTGGGCCATGGGAGGTTCGCCTCTCACGACTCGCGACTCGCCCCCAGCGACTCTTTCAATACATGCCACGCCATCGTGGCGCATTTCACCCGCATGGGATAGACCGCGAGTCCTTCAAAGGCCTTGAGTTTGCCGAGGATTTCCTTGTCAGCGGTCTTCCCGGTGAGCATCGCATGGAACGAGTCGAAGAGCGCCATCGCTTCGTCGACCGTCTTTCCCTGGATGGCCGTGGTCATCATCGAAGCCGACGCTTTGCTCACCGCGCAGCCCTGGCCCTGAAAGCCGACTTCGGCAATCCGCCCATCGGCGTCGAGTCGCAGGTCGAGCGACACCTCGTCGCCGCAGAGCGGGTTCCGCCCCTCGGCGTGGTGCGTCGGCGCCTCGAGCGCCTTGAAGTTCCTCGGCGACCGGTCGTGCTCGATGATCAACGTCTGATACATCTCGTCCATCGTCGCCATCAGCCGAAGAGCTCCCGGACTTTGAGCAGTCCGCGGGTCAAGGTGAGCAGGTCCTGCTCCGTCGTGTACGGTCCGAACGATGCGCGCGCCGAGGCCGGGACGCCGAATCGGGCGTGCAGCGGCTGGGTGCAATGGTGCCCCGCCCGAATGCAGACCCCCTCGCTATCCAGAATCGAGGCGATGTCGTGTGGGTGGGCCCCATCCATGGTAAACGTCAGGACGCCCACCTGCGACGCTGGTCGGGCGATGAACCGAAGCCCGGGGACCTGCTCCAGCATCTCGTAGCCTGCCGCGAGCAGTTCCGCGTCGAGCCGCTCCAGCGCCGGGCGGTCCTGCGCCGAGAGCCAGCGGATCGCGGCATCGAGCCCGATCACCCCAGCGATGTTGGGGGTGCCCGCCTCGAAGCGCTGCGGCGAGGCCGCGAAGGTCGAGCGCTCGAAGGTCACGCGGTCGATCATATCGCCGCCGCCCTGGAACGGTGGCATCGCCTCCAGGAGCTCGTGCCGGCCCCAGAGGACCCCGACACCCGTGGGGCCGAAGAGCTTGTGGCCCGAGAAGCAGTAGAAGTCGACGCCAAGCGTCGTGAGGTCCACCGGGAAGTGCCCGACCGCCTGCGCCCCATCGACCAACACCGGCACGCCGTGGCGTTTGGCCATGGCCGCGAGCTCGGCGATCGGGTTGATGGTGCCCAGGGTGTTGGAGACGTGGGTCACGGCCAGTAGCAGGGGCCCTTCGCCCAGCATCCGCTCGGCGGCCTGGAGGTCGAGCTCGCCGGCATCGGTCACCGGGATCGCCTTGAGCGTCGCACCAACGAGCTGCCACGGGATGATGTTGGCGTGGTGCTCCATCTCGGTGACCAGCACCGTCGCACCGGGGGTCATCTTCGGCTTCAGGTACGAATGCGCCACCAAGTTGATCGCCTCGGTGGTCCCGCGCACGAAGACGATCTCGTCCGCACGAACTCCACCGAGGAACTCGGCCACCGTGTCGCGGGTGCCGTCATAGGCCATCGTCGCGCGTTCCGAGAATTCGTAGACGCCACGATGAATGTTGGCGTTCCACCCTTCATAGAAGCCGAGCTCCGCGTCAATCACGACCTGCGGCTTTTGGGTCGTCGCGCCGCTGTCCAGATACGTCAACGGCTTGCCGCGTGACGTACGTGAAAAGATCGGGAACTCGGCGCGTACGGAGCTCACCCCAGCATCTCATCCAGGCGGACACGGACGATGGTCTCAATCCCCGCGCGAATACGCGAGACCGTGACCTCGGTCAGCACTTCCGCCGCAAAGGCCCAGATCAACAATTCCTGCGCCGTCCGCCCACCGATTCCGCGCGTCTGGAGATAGTAGCGTTGTTCATCGTTCAAGCGCCCGACCGTCGCGCCGTGGGTGCACTTCACGTCATCCGCGAAGATCTCCAGCTGCGGCTTGGTGTCGACGCGCGCCGTATCGGAGAGCAGCAAGTTGCGGTTGGTCTGTTTGGCGTCGGTCTTCTGCGCGATCGGCTGGACGAAGACCTTGCCGTTGAACACTGCCCGCGACTTGTCCGCCAAGACGCCCTTGTAGACCTCCCACGAGTTGCTGTTCGGTTGATCATGGAAGATCGCCGAGTGGGTGTCGGCCAACTGCTCGTTGCGGGTCAGGTAGAGGCCGTACATCAGCGTCTCGACCTGCTCACCACCCAAGCGGGCGTGGATGTTGTGGCGGCAGAGCTTGGCGCCGAGCGAGAGCGCAAAGCCACGATAGTGCGAGGCACGCGCCTGATCAGCGTGGGTGAAGCCAATGTGCCAGGCACGCTCCCCTTCCCGCTGGACGCGGATATGCTCAACCCACGACTCCTCGCCGAGCACCAGTTCGGTCACGGCATTGGAGAAGTGCAGTGTGTCGGCCAGCGAAACGAACTGCTCGACCACGGCGCCGCGGGCATTCTGCCCGGCGGTGACCAGCACCCGCGGTGCGACCAGTGCGCCATCCGCGGCACTCGTGGTCAGGTGCATAATCTCGAGCGGTGCGTCGAGCGTGGTGTTGGCGGCGATGTGCAGCACGACGCCATCGGTGAAGGTCGCCAGCGAGAGCGCCGAGAAGGGCGTCATCTCCGGCGGGGCAACGGTCCCGAGGTACTGCCGGACCACGGCGTCACCGGAATCGATCGCCGCCTGGAGCGACTTCGCGCCGATTTCGGCGGGCAGCGCGGAGAGGTCAGGGGCGAAGCGGCCATCAATCAGGACCGCAAGCGGTCCCTCCGAGAGCCTCAGCGCCGCGACCTCTTCGGCAGACACGGCCGGTGAGACACCAGGGGCCGTCCATGCGGTCGTGGCAATCCCGCTGACCGGCGTGAAGCGCCACTCCTCGTTCCGCGAGGACGGCACGCCGACCTCGGCGAAGTGCGCGGCGGCGGCGGCGCGACGCGCCATCAACCACTCGGGCCCTTCGGCGTGTGCGGCAAGCGCCGCAAAGGCGGCAACGCCAGGCTGTTCGGTCGGGGCGATCGGGGCAACAGTCGTCATCAGACGGCCGCTCCCTCAGCAACCCCGGTCAACCACTCATACCCCTTGGCCTCGAGTTCAAGCGCCAACTCCTTGCCGCCACTCTTCACAATCTTTCCGCCCGCGAGGACGTGCACGAAGTCCGGCACGATGAAGTCGAGCAGGCGCTGGTAGTGCGTCACCAGAATGATGGCGCGATCGGGGCGACGGAGAGCGTTCACGCCATCCGACACGATCCGCAGGGCGTCGATGTCGAGGCCGGAGTCGGTCTCGTCCAGAATGGCGAGCTTCGGCTCGAGTACCGCCATCTGCAGGATCTCGTTCCGCTTCTTCTCACCACCGGAGAAGCCGAAGTTGACAGCGCGCTCCATGATTTCCGGACCCCACTGCACCACCCGCAACT
This sequence comes from Gemmatimonadota bacterium, assembly GCA_024641735.1. Taxonomy (GTDB): domain Bacteria; phylum Gemmatimonadota; class Gemmatimonadetes; order Gemmatimonadales; family GWC2-71-9; genus Palsa-1233. The sequence goes on from JAHECN010000006.1 coordinate 42,250, forward strand.
TCTCCTCGAGGATGTCGAGGAAGTCCATCGGATCGAGCTCGTCCAGCCCGCGCGCCTTCCGGATTTCGTTGAACGCCATCCGGAGGAAGTAGGCGTTGGTGACGCCAGGAATTTCCACGGGATACTGGAACGCGAGGAAGACACCGGCCCAGGCACGCTCTTCCGCTTCCATGTCGAGGAGGTCCTCGCCTTCGAGCGTGGCGGTGCCGCTGGTCACGTCATACGCGGGGTGCCCAGCGAGCACCTGCGCCAACGTGCTCTTGCCGGAGCCGTTCGGGCCCATGATCGCGTGGACTTCGCCGGCGTTCACGGTCAGGGAGATCCCCTTGAGGATTTCCTTCTCGTCCGCGGAGGCGTGCAGGTCGGTGATTTGGAGCAAAGGCATTTAGTAATGTCCGTGGTGATGGTCGTGAGTCTCTAGTCGTGAGTCGTGAGAGGAGTCGTACGTCGGGGCGGCTCTCGCGACCCACGACCAACGACTCACCTCTCGCTAGCCCACGCTTCCTTCCAAACTGATCCCCAACAACTTCTGCGCTTCCAGCGCGAACTCCATCGGGAGCTCCCGGAAGACTTCCTTGCAGAACCCGTTGACGATCAGCGAAATCGCGTGCTCGGTGTTGAGGCCGCGTGCGCGGCAATAGAACATCTGGTCTTCACCGATCTTCGAGGTGCTCGCCTCGTGCTCCACGTCGGAGCTCGAATTCTGCACGTCGATGTACGGGAAGGTGTGGGCCCCGCAGGCGTTGCCGATGAGCATGGAATCGCACTGCGTGTAGTTGCGGGCGCCGTGCGCCTTCGGCAGGATCTTCACCTGACCGCGGTAGGAATTCTGCCCGCGGCCAGCGCTGATCCCCTTGCTCACGATGGTGCTCTTCGTGTTGCGTCCGATGTGGATCATCTTGGTGCCGGTGTCGGCCTGCTGCATGCCGTTCGCCACCGCCACCGAGTAGAACTCGCCGATGGAGTCGTCGCCCTGCAGGATCACCGAGGGATACTTCCAGGTGATTGCCGAGCCGGTCTCGACCTGGGTCCAGGAGATCTTGGCCCTGTTCCCTGCCCTGCCGCGCTTGGTGACGAAATTGTAGATCCCGCCGACGCCGTTCTCGTCGCCCGCGTACCAGTTCTGCACGGTGGAGTACTTGATCGTCGCGTCGTCCATGGCGATCAACTCGACCACGGCGGCGTGCAGCTGGTTCTCGTCGCGCTTCGGCGCAGTGCATCCCTCGAGGTAGGAGACATACGCCCCTTCCTCGGCGATGATCAGCGTGCGCTCGAACTGCCCCGTGTTGGCGGCGTTGATGCGGAAGTAGGTCGAGAGCTCCATCGGACAGCGCACACCCTTCGGGATGTACACGAACGAGCCATCCGAGAAGACCGCGGAGTTGAGTGCAGCGAAGTAGTTGTCGGAGGCCGGTACGACCGAGCCGAGATACTTCTGCACCAGCTCCGGGTGCTCCTTCACGGCCTCGCCGAAGGAGCAGAAGATCACCCCTTCCTTGGCGAGCGCGGCCTTGAAGGTTGTCCCGACGGAGACCGAGTCGAAGATGGCGTCGACCGCGACGCCGGCGAGCAGCTTCTGCTCGCTGAGCGGAATGCCGAGCTTCTCGTACGTCTCGAGCAACTTGGGGTCCACTTCGTCGAGGGAGCCGAGCGGCTTCATCGTCTTGGGGGACGAGTAGTAGGCCAGTGCCTGATAATCGATCTTCGGGTAATGCACGTTGGGCCAGGTCGGCTCATCCATTTCCAACCAGCGACGATACGCCTTCAAGCGCCAATCGAGCAGCCACTGGGGCTCCTCCTTCTTGGCGGAGATGAAGCGAACCGTCTCTTCGGTGAGTCCCGGCGCGAGCGTGTCCTGCTCGATGTCGGTGACCCAGCCGTGCTTGTACTCCCGATTGACCAGCGTTTCCATTTCGGTGCTCACGAGGCCTCCTCGCCTGCGTCGTCGCCCGACAGGGCAACCACATAACTGCACGTGCCACAGCCGCCCGCAATGCGCGAGCGGCGTTCGATGGGGGCTGCAAAGACCCGCGCCAGGAAGCGTTCTTCCGCGGCGCAGACTTCTGGAAAACGTTCCGCGATCAGTCGATGCGGACAATGATGTTCCGTCAACAATCCTTCCGTCGACGCGTGGGCCCAGGTCGCCATGTACCCCTCGGCGTCGAGCACGCGCGCGACCACTTCGCCCCGCCGCTCATCGCTCACGCCGCGTGTCTCCACTTCCAACCGCTCGGCGAGGGCGTGGTATTGCTGTTCCAGCAGCGCCACCGCCGCGTCCCGACCCGAGGTCGCCACCAGATGGTCGAGCAGGGAGACGATCGTCCGCTCGTAGCGATCCGGAAAGAGCGCGTGCCCCTTCGGGGTCAGGCGGTAGGTGTGCGCCGGCGCACCAACACCCTGAGGAGTCCGGTCATAGCCGATCACCCCCTCGGCCTCCAGCTCCTTGAGATGGTGTCGGACCGCGTTGAGCGAGTAGCCCAACACCTCCGCCAACTCGCCTACCGTTGCCCCCGTCTCACGCTTCAGATGCAGGAGCACCAGGCCACGCGGGCCGCGGTGTCCGGCAGGAGCCGCCGATTCGTCGAGAGGAAGTGCAGGAGAAGCCATAGCCCGGGATTTTAGCCAAAAACTGGGTATATGTCAATTCACACAAGGAAAATGGTGTAAACTGCGGGGATGATGGATGATTGATGATGGGCATCGGCACCCGGTAGGGAGATCGCGGCGACACCACCAGACCCCATCCATCATCCATCATCCCTAGAACCATCTCCCCACCCTCAAATACAGCGCCTTCCGCCCCGCGTCGTTCCAACCGTATTCGACCTGGACCGGGCCGAGCGGGGTGTCGCTGCCGACCCCGGCCCTGACCCCCAAGAGCCAGCCGCCTCGGCCAAAGACGCCGCCTCGACCGAGACCGCCCGCCGAGGCTCCAGTGAGGGAAAGGGGAAGGTCTCCAATGGCAGCGCGGCCAACCGCCCCAACAACTCGTACGCGGAGTGGCCCAGCGACCTCCTGAGAGAGCGCCAACGAAGCGAACGCCTCGCGGTCCCCGCGGCGTTCACCGATGTGGAGACCGGGGAAGCCCTCTGTGCCGCCGAGGGGGAAGGTGAGCGAAACGGGAACCCCTTCGCCCAGCCCCAGCCTGAAGTGCGGCTCGATCCGGAGCGGTCCCACCTCGCGAAGCAGGTGCGCCTCAAGCTTCAGCCAGTGGTAGTCCGGTGCCCACCCCGCCTCGGCGCCAATGCGACTTCCCTCGTCCGGGGCAATGCGCTCCATGGCGAGGCGAGCGCCGAGCGCCTGACCGTAGCGTTCCGTGCCGGTGACCAGCGCGTGGTCCCGCCATGCGCGCGCCTCGCCCATGAGGGCGAGACGCAGTTCGCGACCGAGGAAACGCTCCACGCCGAGGGTGGCCACCGCCTCACGGAGATCGTCGGCTTCGAGTTCGACGCCGTCGCCATCAAAGCGTCGGATGTCATGCGCGCGCAGCGTGAGTGTGGCGACAGGGGAAAAGGTCGGCCTCCCGAGCAGCGTTTGTCGGCGTGCGGTGAGTCCCAAATCACGTTCAAAACGTCCGAGTGCGAGCACCGCCGAGCCCTCGACACGGATGGCCGGGAAGTTCCGATCCAGCAGCCCGGCCCACACGCGTCCACCGAGTTCAGTGTCATACGCGAGACCAATGCCCGCAGTCCGGCGCGGGAGTGGGCGCACCGCCGGCCGGAAGGAGACGGTGTCGCCGTTGCCGCTCGGGAAGAGCCAGAGGTCGTTGAAGATTTCGCGCTGCCCGATCGTCGTGAGTTGTACCTGCAGTGCCCGCTCGTCGAGCGCGGTCGCGCCGTCGAGTTGCAGGAGTCGTTGCACCAACGTGAACTCCGACGGATTCATCGCAGCGCCCGAGATCCCCGCGAAGCGCCTCGGCACGGTGACGGGAGGGACGACGGCAGGCGTGGTCGGGCGACACTCCCACTGGCGAAGCATCGAGTCGCCAGCCGCACGCCCGAGACGAATCAGGGAGTCCACCGCTTCCGGGGAAAAGTCCAGCGCACGGAACCCGTCAACATCAGAGCGAATCCAGAGGTCGTCGGAGCCCAGAGAATCCGCGGGTTGCCGGAAGAGCCAGTTCAAGAGCCGGTCCGCAATCACCAGCGGTGATTCGAGGTCGAGCGCGTCGGCGGGCCGCTCCGTCACATCGCTCACGATGACGCGCGTCGCACCCGCCGAGCGCGCCACGCCGACAGGAATGTTCGCCGAGAGCCCGCCGTCGGCGAGAATCGCGTCACCAACCCGCTGTGGGGTGAACACGAACGGGATCGCGATCGACGCACGGACGGCCTGTGCCAAATCGCCACCGGCGAGCGCCACGACTTCGCGACCCTGGAGATTCGTCGCCACCACGCGCAGCGGAATCGGGAGTCGATCGAAGTCGCCGCGCGCCAGCAGGTTGCCTCGCAGGAAGGCGATGTTGAGGGCCGCGTTCATTTCCTGCTGGCGCACGGTGGAGCTCTGCAACTGAAACCCCGACGCCCCTTCCTCCCACAAGACCAACGGAAGCAGGCCGCGCCATGCCGCCGGCCCACGCGCCGCACGCGCACCGAAGAACTCGCGACGCGACATGGTGCGCGCGATCGAATCAATCTCTGCGGCGCGATATCCCGACGCGTACAGCGAGCCGATCATCGCGCCCATTGACGTGCCGACGATCAACCGTGGCCGAACCCCTGCGGCCTCCAGTGCCGCGATCACACCAACATGCGCCAGACCCTTGGCACCGCCCCCGCTCAACACGAGCGCGTCAACTGCGGCTCGGCACGACGTGACAACACCATCCTGCGCAACCAATCGGCTCTGGTGGGCGCTGAACAGGAGGACGCCGAGCAGGGCTCGGACAACGCGAAGAGACATCCCGGAAACGTAACGGACGGCATGCCGCGAGGGGGCATCGGTGACGTGGTCTTTGCCGCCCCCCTTGCGCATCAGGAGGGCGTGTTTCTACACTCTCCGGTCAGCGCGGGACACTCACCCCGCGCAATCACCCGGCGCTGTCCGGAGGAGTGCTCGCTCGATGCCGTACATCATTACCGACGCCTGCATTGGCGTGAAGGACCGCGCCTGCGTTGATGTCTGCCCCGTCGACTGCATCTACGAGGGGGAGGATCAACTCTACATCCACCCCGACGAGTGCATTGACTGCGGCGCCTGTGAGCCGGAGTGTCCGGTCAGCGCGATCTACCCGGAGGAGGATGTCCCCGCGAACCTCCAGGAGTTCATCACGATCAATCGAGACGTCTTCGACTCGGACGACCCACCGGGACGGCCGAAGCAGAAGTAACGATCCGAGATGCAACGAGAGGCCCCCGGAGCCAAAGCTCCGGGGGCCTCTTTATTGGCAGGATAACTACTGTCTGGCGGAGACGAAGGGTGATGTATCGTCAGGGACGCCACCCTCTGATACGCAACCACGTCCGAAAAAGTTGCGATGCACTCGGCACGGGCCGGAGCAATACACCGAGTAGATTCCACCCAACGCCAACCGGAGGCATGGGTGACCCCGAAGACCGACTATATCCGTCATACCGCCAAGCTGACTCGGCAGCTCGCCCTCGAAGCTGAGGTGGGACCTCCTCCCCAACTGACCGCCGAATACTGGAAGGCGCTGGCAAGGGCCCTCGAGCAGATCGCGGACGGCATTGAATCCACTTCCAAACGGAAGGACTGAGTGACCATACGCCTGGTGGATCGACCCGACACCTTTGCCGCCCTCCTCGCCGAGGTCGCGGGTGCGCCGTTGGTGGCCTTGGACACTGAGGCCGCCTCGTTCCACCGGTATCATGACCGCGTCTACCTGGTGCAACTCTCGACCAGGGACATCACCGCGGTCATCGACCCCTTGGGCGTCGGTGACCTGACCCCGATCGGGACGCTCCTCGCCGATTCCGGCATCGAAACGATCTTCCACGACGCCGACTACGACCTGCGGCTCTTCGACAAGGAATTCGGCTTCCGGGCCAAGAGCCTCTTCGACACCCGGATTGCCGCTCAATTCCTGAACGAGCCGGGGATCGGCCTGGGCGCCCTCCTTGAGAAGTACTTCAAGGTCAAGGCAGACAAGCGTTTCCAGCGCGCGGACTGGTCGGCACGGCCACTCACCGGGCCGATGCTGGAGTACGCGGCAGGCGACACGGTACACCTTTGTGAGTTGCGAGACATACTCCGTGGTCAATTGACCGATGCCGGCCGGCTCGAGTGGGTCGCCGAGGAATTCGTCCTCCTCG
>JAHECN010000206.1 GCA_024641735.1 Gemmatimonadota bacterium
TGCCGGGCCTGGAGGCCGGCGCCTGCTTTGATGTCGCCGTCGGAGGGGAAATTGTCCACGGCGACCGCAAGGTGATCGGGAGTGCCCAAGTCGTGCAGGGCACTGCGCTGCTCCAACATGGTGCGGTCGCCAGAGCAGATCGCCTGGCACCCCTCGAGCGTTTTCGGTTGCGAAATCGCGGCGAGCCGCCGCCGATTGCCTCGCCCAACCTCCCTCCGGTGATCATCTTGGCCTCGGCCTTGCTCCGAGATTGGCTGGACGACGGAGCCGAACATGCGCCGGATGAGTTGACGGCGTGGGTGGAAGAAGCCACCGTCAAGCACCTGCGGTATCGCAGTCCCGCCTGGACCTGGCGCCGCTAATCCTGCCCTAACCCGCTCGTCGCGAGGGATTGCCCATGGCTGGTCGCGTCGCACGCTGTCTCGTTGCGCTCCTGCTCGCGAGCGCCAGTGGCCGACTCTTGGCACAACAGGTCCCGGGCACGATCGTCCTCGTCACGGGAGAGGAACCCACCCTCCCCTTCCCCGCGATCAGCAATCGCACTGCAAACGCCGACCTCGCCGACCAGTTGTACCTGCGCCTAGGACTCCTCGGCTCGACCTTTCGCACGGCGGGCGACAACGCGCTGACGCCGATGCTCGCCCAGCGCTGGCAGCGCGTGGATGCACGCACCCTGCTGTTCGACCTCGACCCGCGCGCCAGATGGCAGGACGGAGTACCCGTGTCGGCCCGCGACGTGGTCTTCACATATCAGCTCATGATGGATCCCTCGGTGGGCACCGGCCGGATTGCATTCGAATCAATTGCATCGGTCGAGGCCGTCACGGATCGGCAGGTCCGCGTGCGTTTCAAGCGCGCCTTCAGTGAACAGCTCTACCTCTTCGCGTACAACATGCAGCCGCTTCCGGCACACTTGCTTTCGGGCACGGCCCCGACCGCCCTAGCGCAGAGCGAGTACGCACGCTTTCCGGTCGGCAACGGGCCGTACCGCTACGTCCGTCGCATCCCTGGCCAGTCAATCGAACTGCGCGCCGACCCCACCTTCTTTCTCGGTGCACCGACGATCGCCCGCGTGGTGATTCGTGTGGCCCAAGACGCCAGTGCACGCATCAACATGCTGCTGGCGGGTGAGACGGATGTGATGGGCGACCTCACACCGCCCGACGCCACACGGATCGCGGAGCAACCACGACTCACCATTGTGAACGTGCCGCATGTCTTGCTCATGTACGCGGCTTTCAACTTCCGTGCACCGACAGACTCGGCCTCTCCTCATCCGGTGCTGTCGGACCATCGCGTCCGTGAGGCCCTGCGGTTCGCGCTCGATCGGCAAACGATGGCGCGCGGTGTCTTCGGTCCCAGCACGGGGACACCGGACGCCGCGCAATCACAACTCTGGAGCTGGATCACCGGAGGCGTGATGCAGGGAATCGGGCGTGATCTGCCGCGCGCCAAAGCCTTGCTGGCCGCCGCCGGGTGGAAAGACACCAACGGTGACGGCATCCTCGATCGCAACGGCGCACCACTCCGGTTGGTCATGCTCTACCCGAGTACGAGCGGCGCCCGGCACGCATTCGCCCTGCAGTCGCAGGCGATGTGGCGCGAAGCTGGTGTGGATGTGCAACTCGAACGGCTTGAGCCGGGCACCTATACCGAACGCCTGAATGCCCGCCGCTTCGATCTGGTCATCCTTGCTGTCAACCAGAGCGTCTCACCTGCCTCGCTGACGGAAAGCTGGTCGTGTGCTTCGGCACGCACGGCAGGCTCCACGAACAACGGTCGCTGGTGTGACCCGACCTTCGATCGCCTGCTCGCCAACGCCGAGACTTCCGGCAACCCTGTCCCGGCCTATCGCGCCGTGCTTGAACGGATGGCGGACGAGGTACCGGCGATCTTTCTGGCGGCGCCGTTCAATCAGGTGGCCGTCGATCGCCGATTCGCCGGGGTGACGATCCGACCTGCCAACTCGTGGCTGTCCATCTGGCGCTGGCGTGTGCAGCCCAGCGCCGCTCTCGCGCGCGACCGATGAGATGACGCGCTGGTTCCTCCGGCGGAGCGCCGACGCACTCTTCACCATTGCGCTCGCCATCGTCGCACTGGTCACGCTGGTGCATCTCCTCCCGGGCGACCCGCTAGTGGCGCTCCTGCAGGAACGCTCGGTCGATCCCGTGCAGCGCGCGGCAATGGAAGCGCTCTGGGGCACCAATCGAAGCGTCCCCGAGGCAATTGGCGCCACCCTCAGCGGCATCGCCCGTGGAGATCTGGGTCTCTCCTTCGCGACGCAACGCCCCGTCGGGACGATTCTGCTGGAGCGCATCGGGCCGACCTTGCTGCTTGGCGCGCTGACGCTTCTCTGTTCGTTTGCCATAGGGCTGTGCGTCGGGCTCTGGCAGGCGCTGCACCCGACCTCGCGGCGTGCGCGTGTCATCAGCGGGCTCAGCTTGGTGGGCTACACGCTTCCCTCGTTCGTGATCGGGATGCTGCTGATCTGGCTCTTCGCGATTGCGTTGCCGTGGTTCCCCCCGGGCGGATTGGTGGACCCGTTACTCGCCGAGGATGTGACGCGAGGTACGATCTTCCTCGATCAGCTGCGGCATCTCGCGCTCCCCTTGCTGACGATGGTCATCGCGACGGTGGCGGTGCCGCTCCGGCAACAGCGCGCTGCCGCACTCGCAACCGCGACGCAACCATGGGTGCTGGCAGCGCGCGCCCGCGCAGTGTCCCCGTCGCGCATCGCGTGGCAGCACGTCTGGCGTCCTGCCCTCACCCCGATCATCACCCTCTTCGGGCTGTGGCTTCCCCTGCTCGTCTCGGGCGCGGTTTTCGTGGAGGCGCTGTTCAATTGGCCTGGGCTCGGCTCCTTGATTGCCACGAGCACGACCGAACGCGACATCCCAGTCGTCGTGGGTGCCGGGATCCTGCTGGTGATCATGGTGCAGGTCGGATCGCTCGCGGCGGACGTGCTGTATCGCATTGCAAACCCAGCGCAGCAAGACGGATGAAGCACTCCCTCCGTGGCGTCTGGCTCCTGGGGACCGGGCTCCTGCTCCTCGCCGCGCTGGGACCCCTGTTCGCACCAGATCCGAATGCCATGCCCGCGCTCGCCGACGGCACGCTGATGCCGCCATCGGTCACGCATTGGCTCGGTACGGATCAGTTTTCGCGCGATGTCTTCTCGCGACTCGCCCACGGTGCCCGCACGTCGCTCCTGATCGCACTCGTGGCAACCGGCGTGGCGGCGCTACTCGGTATGGCGATTGGACTCACGGCGGGTGCTGCCGGACCGACACTTGGCGGCATCCTGCGCCGAGGAATCGACATTGGACTCGCGGTGCCGCGTGTGGTGGTGCTCCTGATTCTCCTGGCGGC
>JAHECN010000069.1 GCA_024641735.1 Gemmatimonadota bacterium
TAGCGGCACTGCAACGACTGGCGCTTGCCGCATCCTTCGGCGACGGGGCCGGCGCGGTGGAGGCAGATGTTGTGGAAGCCACGAAAGATGTCGCCGTCGCGCACGAGGACGATCGCCTCGTCGCCAATTTGCGCTGTGACGAAACTCCCGGTCTCCGCGAGATCTGCCACCTTCCCCACCAACTGCCAGGTCCGTCCGAAGATCTTCTCTTCTTCCAGCGCGAAGTACACCGGATCGGTGTAGAGCCGGGCCGGGAGGGTCTGGGCGTGGGTGATGTCGCGATTGAACGAAAAGGTCATGGAAGAGAGATGAGAGAAGAGAACGGAGAACGGAGAACGGAGAACGGCCTGAATCTACATCCCTGTGAGGACCGCAAAGACGATCCCACCAACCCCCACCAGCATCACCAAGAGCGCACCGCCCGCGGCGAAGCGCACCCAACGCTGGTAGGGTACGCCGGCCGCGAGGAGTACTGCGAGCATCGCGCCGTTCGTCGGCGTGATCAGGTCCATCAAGGCGCCGCCCGTCTGGTAGGCCAGGATCACTGCTTGGCGAGAGAGCCCAATCAGGTCCCCGAGCGGAATCATGATCGGCATGGTGAGCGCCGCCTGTCCGGAGTTGCTCGGCACCGGGATATGGAGCAGCGCCTGCACCGGAACCATCGCGAGGGCCGAGGCCAGTGGAGGCCAGGACTGGAGCGGCTGTGCGAGGGCGTGGAGGATGCTGTCGATGATCTGGCCATCTGCCAAGACCAGCGAAATACTCCGCGCCAGTCCGACGAGGAGTGCCGCAGGGAGCATCTCCTGAGCGCCCTTCAAGAGCGCGGTGGTCGTGCCATCCACGCCCAGACGCATCACGATGCCGATGCCAATTGAACCGACCACGAAGGCCGCCGAGAGCTCGTTGAAGCCCCAGTCCCAGCGGAGTGCTCCGACGACGTAAGTACCGAGGGGAATCAGGACCAACGCCATCGCCGCCCCGTCACGCCAAGTGACCTCCTCACCCTCTGTCGACTCCCCCACTTCGGGAACGAGTCGATGGCGTGTGGCGTGCCGCCAGACCCAGCCACCCCACACTACCAACCCCACCACGAGGAGGCTTGAACGAAGCAGGCCTCCAGACAACAACGGCAGATCGGCAAGCGTCAGCGCGATCCCCGAGACGAACGGATTGGTCGGACCCATCGCCGCGCCGACGACCGCCGCGCCCGCAGAGGCACCAACCATGGTGACCGCATCAACACCGATTCGCCTGCCGAGCAGCAAGAGCACCGGGACGAGCGCGATGATCTCCTCCTGCATGTTCTCGGCGGCGCCCATCATCCCGAAGAAACAGATCACCGCCGGGAGCGCGAGTAGCCCACGACCTCGGAGACGCCGGACGAGCAGCGCCAGCAACCGACCGAGTGTTCCGACATGATCCAACAGAAAGAAAGCGGCACCCACGAAGAGTATCGTGGCAATGACATCCGCACCCTCGACGAAACCGCGCGGTACGGCCACCGCAACAGCAAACGCACCGACCGGTGAAGCCTCCACCGATCGGTACGTTCCAGCGACTGCCACCGTGCGACCTGTCGCGGCATCGAGTTCCCGCTGGTACTCCCCCGGCGGAATGATCCATGTCAGGGCGGCCGCGATCGCGACGCACCCCAACAGCAGGACCAACGGATGGGGAAGCCGAAGCTTCGTCAGGTCAGTTGCCCTGGCTGGACGGCGGCACCATTCCCTTCATCCGCATGTACGTCACCATGTTGCCATAATGCTCGGCGTTGTGCGCGATGTTGAACGCCAGCCCCCAGGTGACACTCCCCTTCATGCCAAAGAACGACACGTTGTCGTGGGCGTGGTCATTCGCCCACATGTGCACGGTGTGACAGTATGTCAGTGCATCCTTCACGGCCTTCACGAGCGCGGCCTTGTCGGTCACCTTTTCGAAGTCGGCCGTTGCGGGGCTCTTCTCACCTCGGATCCCGGCGCAGATCATGAAGTTGCCGTTGGCCATATGCCCGACCAGTTCACCGAAGGACCGGATCTCCGGCGTGGGCTTGTAGCTGTAGTTTGCTTCCGGCATCTGCTCGGCGCCCTTGATGAACCAATCCAAGTACTGGTGGAGGAGCGGCATCAGGTCGGCGGGCGGCTCAGTGTGGTCCATCTTCATCTCGTGCTTCATTTCCGCCGGCTTGTCCTGGGCGGCGATCGGTGCCGCGAAGGCGAGCAGAAGGGCGATCGGAAGAGTCTGACGAAAGCGCATGGGGGAATTCCTTGTTGGGAGATGATTCAGAATGTGCCGTCCGGCACGGAAGAGCAAGGCCTCAACCGCCGGAACGCTTGACGGTCCAACCTCGCTTGGTCAGCTCAGTGACGATGAGATCGCGGTGATCGCCTTGCAGCTCGATCACCCCATCCTTCACCGTACCGCCTGAACCACACCGTTGTTTCAGGGTCTTGGCAAGCGCGGTCAGTTCGAGTCCTGTCAGCGGGACTCCGGTCACGATCGTGACCCCCGCCCCTTTCCGCCCTTTTGTTTCCCGCCCGACACGCACGACGCCGTCCGCTCGCGGAGGCGGCGGTGCCTCACGGCAGCGGCAGGCGCCCACCTGCCGACGACAGGTCGGGCAGGTGCGACCGAGTTCGGTCGAGTAGACGAGCCCGCCGCTGCGCTTCTTCATCCGGTGAACAGCGCTCGGTCTTCGGCGTGGCCACGCACGATCTGCTGTGCCACCGCTCGGCCACAGATGGAGCCGACCACGTTTCCGGTGCCAGAATAGCCACCAATGGCCCAGACACCGGGACGGACTTCGTCGAAGACCGGGAGACCGTTCTCCGTGTACCCCACGACGCCGGCCCAGCGATGCGTGATCGGGGCATTGACGCCGAGCCGCGTGCGCAGATGGGCTTCAAGGAGGGATTGGACTGGCTCGGAGGGCTCGGCGACATCGGTCCATTCCCTCTCCCCGCCGAGGTCCCGCATGCCTCCGAGTACGACAGCTCCGTCCGGCAACTGCTGCCAATATTCGTAGCCGTAGCGCGAGTAGACCGCGTATGGGGTCCGCATTTCGCTCGTTGGCATGGTGGCGAGCATCTGCAACCGCGCCGTCCGTACGCGACCAACCAACTCTGGCAACACTTGCTCCAGCCTTCCATCGATGGCCACGATCACGGCGCTGCAATGCACAACGCCGGTCGGCGTCTCGACGCGCGACCCGGCGATACGGGTGGCCGCGGTCCCTTCGAACAATTGTGCCCCTCGCATCGCGGCATGTCCCGCACGAGCGTGGCAGCGACGCATCGGCTGGAACACGCCATCCGTCGGAATCAGGAGGCCTTCCCCTTCGAGACCCTGGTACCACGATGCCGGGAGTCCGTCGTCGTGCATCGCGGCGAGTTGGGCACGACAATCCTCGCGCTCTGCGTCACTCTCGGCGACTCGGAGCGACCCCTCGCGGCGGATGGCGTCGGGTGTTTCGGATGTCATCCGATCCATCTCTCGCAGCGTGCGTTGGTAGAGTGCCACCGCACGGTCTCGCCCCACCTGTCGCACGGCGTCGTGATGGAAATCCGCCGGGCCCGCCAAGAGAAATCCACCGTTTCGCCCCGCGGCGCCCCCCGCGATCGTGCCGGCATCGATGCCGATCACCCGCTGCCCCAACTCAAGGAGTTCGTGCACGGCAGCAAGGCCGCTGCCACCCAATCCCACGACGCAGACGTCCGCGGACCGCTCCCCTTCGAGCGGACGAAAGCCGAGCCATGCGCCGTCATCCCAGATCGGAGCGGTCATGGCGTGAGACCAAGAAAAACTGTGATGGCGTCCACCAGGGCGACGGCGAAACGCGCTCGGTTGCTCTCGGAATCCCGGATGCCCGGGAAGTTGGTCTCGAGTTGCACGGCGTTCACGGTACCGCCGTCACGCGACCCGTGACGCTCCACGAGGTATCCACCGGAGAAGTACGGTTCTGTCCCGGGAGCTGGCGCCGTCGGCGATGGCACACTCGGGTATCCCCGTGCTTCCAGTAGCGCGCCGAGGCTCTGCGGACCGCGCACCAGACCGGCAACGCTGCCAGGGAAGACCGTGCTGAGCATCCGCATGGACGTCTGGGTCGAGAGTCCGTTGAGTGCGATGTCGGTTCCCGAAAGCTGGGTACTCGTGAACAAGTACCCCCACTCCAGGCGCGCGATGGGATGACCATGCCCATGTACGTCGAGCAATAGTCCGTGAGCGGAAGACCCGCTCACCGCGGCGTGTGCCACCTCGAGGAAGTGCTGGTACTCACGCCATGCGCGAATGGCAGCCGGCTGCCCCTCGGCCGCCTCCACTACTTCACGATTGGGATCCAGTTTCTTGCGATGGAGCCGCGAGATGATGAGATGTGGGCGCCGTCCGGTTGTCACGAAGTACTGTGCCGCGATACTCCGCGCCAACTCTTCCGTCGCGGTATCGCGGACCTGTGTGCCGCCAGTGCGATCAGGGATCTCGGCCGGCGTGAGCGAGCCGCCGTGCGGCGCCGAGAGAATGACCGGAGCGTCGCCCACGACATACTCGACGTAGTCATTCTTGCCGAAGAGGGTCGTGCCTGGAGTCGGCGCGGTGGCGACCGCGGTAATCTCAGTGATGTATTCGCTGGTGATTGCTCGGAGTCGTTGCGGAGCGAGCGCCGCCCCGAGAACCCACTCGACCGCCGCTGTCCCGTCGAGGCCAGTCGTGACCAAGGAATCCACCACCCACCCGCCGCCCGCGGCGACCGAGAATCGCACCTGAATTCCGGGGCGGGGCGTGCCGTCGCGCTCGGAGAGGAGGAATCGCGGCGGGATCGCGACCGCGGTGCCCGCTGGCGCGGATTGACCGCTGCCGGCGATCGCGATCATGGGCGGGGCGCCGCCTGGCGTGACGACGATCGGCGCGACGGGGTCGGCCTGGGCGCCGCACGCCGCGGCCAGCAGGCCGAAGAGCAGCACGGAGTACCTCAGCGGATCAGCCACCTTCGGGAGAGGCCAGCGCGACGAGCGCCGCCCCGGTCACCCGGTTGGTCGTCCACTCATCCATCGCGACGGCACCGAGTTTCTGATAGAAGCCGATGGCGTCCACGTTCCAGTCGAGCACAGACCATTCGAGGCGTCCGCAGTCTCGTGCGATCGCAATCGCCGCGAGACGGCTCAGCAAAAGGCGACCCACGCCGTGCCCACGAAATGTCGGGCGCACGAAGAGATCCTCCAACCAGATGCCCCGACGACCGAGGAAGGTGGAGTAGGTGTGAAAGAACAGTGCGAAGCCGGCGGACTCGCCGTCGACTTCGGCGATGAGGACCTCTGCAGCGGGTTGCGCTCCGAAGAGGGTGTCACGGAGCCCAGCCGCGGTCGCGACCGCCTCTTCCGGCAGCCGCTCATATTCCGCGAGTGCCTGTATCAACTCGAGAATGAGCGGGACATCATCGATGGTGGCGCTTCGGAGCGTGGTGGTTGGCATGATGGAGTCTAGTGCAGCAACGCGGCCATCATCCAGCCACCGAGCAGAACGACTGCGATCCCTTTCCCGTACGAGCGCCAGTCGCGCCAGAGTGCCCCAACACTGACGGCGACCGTGATGGTTGCCAGCGTGGCGATCGGAAGGACGGCAGAGGTGCCAGGAAGCGGTGCACCCGCCACGACCATGCTGTGCACGAACATCCCCACCAGATAGCTCGCCGCGAGGACGCCCACGGCAGGGTAGAACCGGAGGAGCCGTTCCTGCCGGACTCTCAGGCGAGCTGCCTGCCATCCCATCACGACCAATGCCAAGAGGATCAGCGTGGTGTCGGCGACCATCAGCCAGCGGAGCACCGGGAGGGTGATCGTGGGCACCAGTTGCTCTCCCAAGACGGCCCCGGTCGCACGCAGGACGGCATCAAGCCCTGCGTGGCGCTCCAGCATGATCTCTGCGGGCCAGGCGCTCTGTACGAAGAGGCCAACTGCCACCGCAACCAGAAGTGGGAAGAGTGCCAGTCCGGCGCGCCAGAGTCGTCCGCGACCATTCGGCGGTTGCATCCACGACCAGAGAAACGCCGCGAGGACCAAACCCACCCCAGCCGGTGAGACAAAGACGGCACCAAAGGCGGCAATCGCGCCATAGGCGAGGGAAAAGCGTGGCGCCGCCAACATCACCGCCAACATGGTGACGGTCGTGGCCACCAGCGGTGGGCCGAGCAGTGAGGTCCGATGGAGCGGGATGAAGTCCGGGAGAATCAGCACCGCGAACGCCGCGAGCACGCCGACAACCGGACCGCCGACCACATCGACCATGACGAGGGTCAGCGCGATGGTGATCCCCGCGCAGATGGCAGGCAGCAGTGGTCCGAGCGCCTCGGAGGCGGGGCCCTCCAGCCCGTCAATCCAGAAGAATCCGTCGCGGCGCGCCAGCATCCAGACGATGGCGCTTGCTACAACCAACGCGAGCAGCGCTCGCCGACGGAGCGGGGTCAGCGGCCGTCGGCCGGGTACCAGCGGCCGCCGGTTCGAGCCATCTCCTCCAACACGGGAGCAACACGGAAGCGATGTCCGTGCGCGGCCTCCAGACGCTCAAGCTTCGCGACGGTCTCTGCGGCGCCGAACGCGTCGAGCGTGCGCAACGGCCCACCACGAAACGGCGGGAAGCCAATCCCGAAGATGGCACCGATATCGCCGTCGCGCGGTTGGCGCACGACGCCTTCACTCATCGCCATCGCCGATTCATTGAGCATGGCGTAGATGAGCCGTTCCTGCACTCGTGCGACATCCACCTCGCCGGCAGGCCGTACGCCGAGCAATTGGAAGATCGAGCCATCGGGGCCCGTCTTGTGGCCGTCCTTGTAGAAATAGAAGCCCCGGCCATTCTTGCGCCCGAGACGATCATCCCCGCGCATCACCGCGATCACCTTCGACGGCGCCAAGCGATCGCCAAAGGCCTGGTGCATCACCTTGCCGGCTTTCTCCCCGACATCGAGGCCCACTTCGTCGAGCAACGCGATCGGCCCAACCGGGAAACCCCAATCAGTCATCGCCTTGTCGATCACCTCGATCGGAACGCCCTCTTCAAGCAGGAATCCCGCTTCGTTGAGGTACGGCGACAGAATGCGATTGACCCAGAATCCCGGCGCGTCGCCCACGACGATGACGGTCTTCCCCATCGCCCGTCCGAATTGCACGGCAGTCACGATCGCGTCGGCAGAGGTCATCGACGTCGGAATCACTTCCAGCAGCGGCATCTTCTCGACGGGAGAGAAGAAGTGCATGCCCAGAATCCGTTCCGGGTGACGCGCACCGACCGCGATGTCGTGAATGGGAATGGTCGACGTGTTGGTGGCGAGCACCATGTCGGTCGGCACCGCCGCTTCGAGTTCAGCCATGACCTGACGCTTGACCGAGAGTTCTTCGAACACCGCCTCGATGGCGATCTCGGCGCCGGCAAATCCGCTGAAGTCACCGGTTCCGGAGAGCAACGCACTCTTTCGCGTGAATTCGTACGTGGTCAGCCGGCGACGACGCATCCGTGCGCGCAGGATGTCGGTGGCGGCCTTGAGTCCTTTACCGACGCGCGCGAGGTCGGCGTCTTTCATGCGCACTTCGACGTCCGCATTCAGCACCGCCGTTCCCGCGATCCCGGCGCCCATGAATCCGCTGCCGATCACCGCCAGACGCCGCACGACGCGCGGTCGGCCGGAGCCGGAGGGGACGCCATCATCCTTTTTGAGCGCGGTCGTGGCAAAGAAGATTTCTACCAGTCGGCGCGAGACATCGGTCATGGCCAACTCGCCAAACGCCTGCGCCTCCGCCTCGAGGCCACGCTTCATGCCTCGATCCAACGATGTCCGGATGACCTCCAACGCACGGAGTGGCGCGGGATAGTGCCCACCAGTTTTTTGCAGGACCGTTGCTTCGGCCTTCCGAAACACCACGGTCCGTCCGATCGGATTGTGGTCGAGCAGCACACCGGCCACGCCACGACCTGGCCGAGGAGCGCGCCACCCGCGGGCGAGCCGTTCCGCCGCGGCGATGGCGGTTTCGAGCAGAATGGCCTCGGGCACCACTTCGTCCACGAGTCCAATCTTCAGCGCCTTTTTGGCCCGCTCACTCTTGCCGGCGAGGATGATGTCCAGCGCCGCACGCAGCCCGATCAGCCGTGGCAGTCGATTCGAGCCACCTGCTCCAGGAAGCAAGCCGAGTTGGGTTTCCGGCAAGCCGAGCTGCGTCTTGGGGTGATCAGACGCGACGCGGTACTGGCAGGCCAGCGCCAACTCGAGCCCGCCACCAAGGCAGGCCCCATGAATGGCCACGACGATCGGCTTGGGGGAATCGGCAAACTTCTGCATCAAGAGTTGTCCGTCGCGGGAGAGTCGAACTGCTTCCTCGACGCTCCGCAGCTGCACGAACTCCTCGATGTCCGCCCCGGCGATGAAGGTGTCACGCTTCCCTGAGCGAAGCACGATCGCCTTCACCGGCTCGTCGAGGATCAGACGACCGAGCAACTCCTCCAGCTCCCACCCGACGGCCTTGCTGATCTTGTTGACCGGTTCGTTCGGCGTATCGAACGACACGATCGCAACGCCGCCCCGACGCTCCAGCGCGAAAGCACTCATCCGACACGCTCCAGGACCATCGCGAATCCCATCCCACCCTGGGCACAGATCGAAATCAAACCGAATTGCACATCCCGACGCGCCATCTCATTGGAGAGTGACGTCACCAGCCGTGCTCCTGTGGCAGCGAACGGATGTCCAATGGCGATCGACCCGCCCATCACATTCGTCCGACTCCAGTCCACCTCGCCGACGACGCTCGGCAACCCGAGGCGCCGTGACCACTCGGCCGACCCCCACGCCTGCACATTCGAGAGCACCTGCGACGCAAACGCTTCGTGAATTTCCACGAGCCCCAAATCATTCCAGGAGAGTCCGGCGCGCTTCAGCGCGATCGGCACCGCGTAGGCTGGGCCCATCAGCAACTGCCATCCCGGATCGACCGCGGCCACCGCGTAGGAGCGGATCGCCGTCAGCGGGCGATACCCGAGGGCATGCGCCTTCTCCTCACTCATCAGGAGCGTGGTCGCGGCACCATCGGTGAGCGGTGAAGCGTTGCCGGCCGTGACCGAGCCGTACCGCCGATCAAAGACCGGCTTCAGTTTGGCCAGCGCATCGAGCGAGGTGTCAGAGCGGATCAGGTTGTCACCCTCGACAATCTGATCCATCCCACGCCCGCCGAACCAGGGCGCAATCTCCATCGCCAATCGTCCATCCATGGTGGCGGCGGCAGCGCGCTGATGGCTCATCACCGCGAGGGCATCCTGTGCCTCCCGCGTGATCCCGTTCTCCTTGGCCATCTTCTCGGCAGATTGCCCCATGCTTTCCCCGGTACTCGGTTCCGCAATGGCCGGCGAGACGGGGACCAGGTCGCGCGGGCGCGTCTGGGCGAGCACGCCGAGACGTTCGCCGAAGGAGCGCGCCCGATTGGCGGCAACCAGAATCTGAGAAAACTTGCGCGTGTGCAGGATCGGCACGTCGGAGAGCGTCTCGACGCCGCCGGCGAGAATCACATCGGCGTGTCCCGCCATGATCTGATCTGCGGCATTGCAAATCGCCTGCGCACCGGATGCACACGCCCGATTCAGGGTATAGGCCGGCACCGTCTTGGGAAGCTGCGGAAGGAGCGACACCTCGCGGGCCACATTCGGCAGCAACGGCGAGGGAACGACCTGGCCGTAGATCAGCTCGTCAACCTGATCCCCCGGGAGTTCGGTCCGATAGAGGAGCTCACGGGTACAGTGGCGCGCGAGATCCGCGGCGGAGGCGTCCTGCAGTACCGTCCCTGCCTTGGCGAAGGGAGTACGGCACCCTGCGATCACGACCGCGCGACGTCCGGGAGATGGTGGGAGCATGGGGTAAATCTAGCAGAGAGAGGTGAGAGGAGAGAGGAGAGAGGGAGGGAGCGCAGGACTGGGGGCCGGGAAAGCCACAGCCCTCTTCTCGCTTCCGTCCTTTCTCTTCTCTCTTCTCTCTTCTCTCCGCTACCTCCGATTATCTTGGTGGGTTACCCCGCAGCCGGAGAAGCCGTGGACCCGATCGATTCCGAGCAGCCCGACGTCGGCATACCCGCCGAGGCGATTTTCGCCGCCCTGCTCGACAGCCAGTCTTCCGTTCCCTTTGAGCAATCGCCCGTGACATCGGATCCGGCGCCGTCGGCGCCCGCTGCCCCGATGGCGGCGCCCGAGGTCCCGGTCCCGGCCAACGCCGTGATCCTCAAGGGGCCAGCGGCTGCGCTGGCGCGGAACATGGACGCGTCGCTCGCCATTCCGACGGCGACCACCTTCCGGGAACTCCCCGTTCGGGTGCTTGAGGCGCGTCGGGCCGACCTGAACGGCCAGTTGAAGGCGGCAGGGCGCACGGAGAAGCTCTCCTTCACCCATCTGATCGCCTGGGCGTTGGTGCAAGGCGCCAAGCAGTTCCCGGTCATGGGCACGGGAGTGCTCAAGAGCGGCAACGACGCCTACAAGCTCGTCCCGGAACACGTGAATCTCGGGTTGGCCGTGGATGTCGAGCGGCGCGATGGCAGCCGGGGCCTGATGGTGCCCGTGCTCAGGGCCGCGGAAACGATGGCATTTGCGGAGTTCCTCGCCACCTATGAAGAGGTCGTCGAGAAGGCACGGACCAGCAAGCTGATGCCCGATGACTTTGCCGGCGCGACGATGACGCTCACCAATCCGGGCGGAATCGGAACGGTCGGCTCGGTCCCGCGCCTCATGCCCGGCCAGGGGACGATCTTCGCCACCGGCGCGATCGCCTACCCGCCGGAGTTCTCGGGGATGTCGAAGGAGCAGATCGCGGGCCTCGGCATCGCCAAGGTCATGATGCTCACCTCGACCTACGACCACCGGGTCATTCAGGGCGCCGAGTCGGGCAATTTCCTCAAGTTGGTCGACCAACTCCTGCAGGGTGAGCACGGGTTCTACGAGGAAGTCTTTGCGGCGTTTGCACTCGCCCCGAAGGCCGCCTCCGCGGCACCTGCCGCCAAGACCCCGGCTGGCGGGAGCAATACACCGGTTTCCGCAACACAGCTCTACGACGTCGCGGCCGGTATGGCGCTGGTCAAGGCCTACCGGACCCATGGCCACTTGGCGGCGCACCTCGATCCGCTCGGCACACCGCCCGTCGGCGACCCGGCACTCGATCCGAGTTCCGTCGGGCTCACGGCGGAGACGATGGCCACGGTGCCGACGGACGTCCTGCGCATTGCGGTACCAGGGGCATCGCTTGCCGAAGCCCTGCCGCACCTGCAATCGACCTACTGCGGGACGATCGCCTATGAGGTCGAACACCTCGCCTCACACGAGCAGCGTGTCTGGCTTCGGGAACAGATCGAATCGGGGGCGCACCGACGGCAGTTGAGCGACGAGGCACAGCGCGCCGTCCTTGAGCGCCTCACCGCGGTCGAAGGACTCGAGCGCTTCCTCGGCAAGGCGTACCTTGGCGCGAAGCGGTTCTCGATTGAGGGGCTCGACATCCTGGTGCCGATGCTCGACCTCACCATCGAGTTGGCGGCCGAGGCGGGGGCGCGGGACGTGGTGCTCGGCATGGCGCATCGGGGACGGCTCAACGTGCTGGTGCACACAGTTGGCCGCCCCTACGAAGCGCTCTTCGCTGAGTTCGAGGGCTCCAAGCAGCTGCCGGATGGCGTCAACGAAGAGGGCGGCACGGGTGACGTGAAGTACCATCATGGCGCGGAGGGCGTCTTCGTCACCAAGGACGGCAAGGCGATTTCGGTAGCCCTGCTCTCGAACCCGAGCCATCTGGAATTCATCGGGCCGGTGGTCGATGGGCGCGCCCGCGCGGCCCAGACCAATCGCCGGGGACATGAGGCGCACGTGGACACCACGGCCGCGCTGCCGGTGATCATCCACGGCGACGCCGCCTTCCCGGGCCAAGGTGTCGTTGCAGAGACCCTCAACCTCGGCGATCTCGCCGGGTACCGGACGGGTGGTTCGGTCCACCTGATCGCCAACAATCAGGTCGGCTTCACGACCGATCCGGTGGATGGTCGTTCGACGCGGTGGGCGTCCGATCTCGCGAAGGGGTTCGACATTCCGATCATCCATGTCAACGCTGACGATCCGGATGCCTGCCTCGCGGCGGTTCGGCTCGCGATGGCGTATCGGGTGAAGTTCGAGTCGGACGTCGTGATTGACCTGGTTGGCTATCGCCGGCACGGGCACAACGAGACCGACGAACCGGGCTACACGCAGCCGGTGATGTATACCCGGATCAAGGAGATGCCCACCGTCCGCGAACGCTTTGCCAACCAGTTGGTGGCGGCCGGCACGCTGCCGGCTGACGAGCCCGACGCGATGGTGCAGCGGACCTATGATCGCTTCGTTGAAATCCAGACGTCGTTCAAGTCGTCGCTCGGCCAGAAGGCCCCGACCGGAGAGTCGACGCGTGAAGGTGCCGCGGGCGGAGAATTTGAGACCGCACTGCCGGCGGAGATGATCGCCTCCCTGAACGAGCAGTTGCTGACCTGGCCCGCCGACTTCACGGTGCATCCGAAGCTGCTTCGGCAGCTCGAGAAGCGTCGTGGTGCGTTGACCGAGCCGTACGGCATCGACTGGGGTCACGCGG
>JAHECN010000207.1 GCA_024641735.1 Gemmatimonadota bacterium
CATGGTCGCGGGCATCGTTCTCTCACTCGGCACCGACGCCGTGATGCGCGCGATCGGCTACTTCCCGCCGCTGGGGCTGAGGGTGGCCGACACGCCCCTGCTGCTTGCCACGGTCTATCGCACCGCCTACGGCGTTCTGGCCAGCTACCTCACGGCCCGGCTCGCGCCGTATCGGCCCATGCTCCACGCGCTGGTGCTGGGAGCGCTGGGGCTTGTCGCGAGCACCGCGGGCGCCGTCGCGACATGGAACAAGGGACCGGCCTTCGGGCCTCACTGGTATCCCCTCGCGCTGATCGTGCTGGCGATACCGACCGCCTGGGCGGGCGGCCGGGCGCGCGAGTTGCAATTGCAGAGTGCAGGCCGTTAGCCGTGCTTCTATGCCGGGCCCGCGGGCGGTTTCGGCGCGGAAGCCTCGACGGACTGAAGGATTGAATTCGCGAATCCTAAAAAGGAGCGAAGCATGAGCAATGTACGCGTACTAGTTGGCACGCGCAAGGGCGCGTTCGTTCTGACCTCCGACGGCAAGCGCAAACGGTGGAAAGTGTACGGGCCTCACTTTACGGGCTGGGAGATTTATCACATGAAAGGGTCGCCCGTCGATCCGAACCGGATTTACGCCTCGCAGACGAGCGGCTGGTTCGGGCAAGTGATTCAGCGCTCGAACGACGGCGGCAAAACGTGGGAGGCGCCCGGAGGCGGAGTGACGATCGCGCCCAGCGGCATGCCTCAGGGCGAGAGCAACAAATTCGTGTACGACACAACCGCTGAAACCGGCAAACCGCTCACCACACACCAGTGGTACGACGGCACGCAGCATCCGTGGGAGTTCAAGCGCGTGTGGCATCTGGAACCGTCGCTGACCGATCCGGACACGGTCTACGCCGGAGTGGAAGACGCCGCCCTGTTCCGCTCGACCGATGGCGCCCACACCTGGCAGGAACTCTCGGGACTGCGCGGCCACGGGACGGGTCCCAAATGGCAGCCCGGAGCCGGTGGGATGTGCCTGCACACCATCATTCTGGACCCGGGCGACCCCGGGCGGATTTACATCGCCATTTCGGCCGCGGGCGCCTTCCGCACCGACGATGGCGGCAAGACGTGGAAACCCATCAACCGCGGGCTGAAATCCCAGTACATCCCTGACCCGAATGCCGAGATCGGCCACTGCGTTCATCACGTCGCCATCCACCGCTCGCGTCCGCAGGTGCTCTTCATGCAGAAGCACTGGGACGTCATGCGCAGCGACGACGCGGGTGACTCTTGGCGGGAGGTGAGCGGGAACTTGCCGACCGACTTCGGGTTCGCGATCGACGTTCACGCGCACGAGCCGGAGACGATCTATGTCGTCCCCATCAAGAGCGACTCGGAACATTTCCCGCTCGACGGCAAGCTGCGCGTCTACCGCAGCCGCACCGGCGGCAACGAGTGGGAGGCGCTCACGAAGGGTCTGCCGCAGCGCAACTGCTACGTCAACGTGCTGCGCGACGCGATGGCCGTGGACTCGCTCGATTCCTGCGGGGTCTATTTCGGGACCACGGGCGGGCAGGTGTACGCCTCGCCCGACGCCGGAGACTCTTGGTCAGCTATCGTCAACCACCTTCCGCCAGTGCTATCAGTTGAGGTCCAGACGCTGATATGATCCGAGTCGTCCTCCCGTACCACTTGCGGAAACTGGCGGGCGTCGAAGACGAGGTGGCGCTTGAGGTCGAGGGCGCAGTGACGCAGCGCGCGGTGCTTGAGGCGCTTGAAGCTCGTTATCCGGTGCTCCGCGGGACGATCCGCGACCACGCGAGCGGGCAGCGACGGCCGTTCCTGAGGTTCTTCGCCTGCGCGCAGGACCTTTCGCACGAGCCGCCGGACGCTCCGCTGCCCGACGCGGTTGCGTCGGGGACTGAGCCCTATCTCATCATCGGGGCCATCGCCGGCGGCTAACGGCGGCGAGCAGGCCGATCACGGATCTGTTCCTGCGCTCACTGAGTCTGGCCGAGTTCGCGCTCGATGTCCGACTGGACGCTGGTGTACCCGGCGGGAACTTCAAACAGGCTCGAACTGAGCGAGTCGTTCGAATAGGACGTTACCTGAATGGTCATGTCCATCAGGGAGCCGCTCGGGCTCGGGGGCGCCGCCGGTTGGCCCGCTGCCTGCCCCTCCGGTGCGGCCTCTTTCTTCTTCTTCTTGTGACCGAAGCCGCCGAACATTCCGCCCAGCCCCTTCACAATTGCCGTCTGGGGGCTTTCGACCTCCGACGACGAGGATGACTCCGAGGGCTGCGCTTGCTGGCCCTGTGCCCCCTCGGCCGCCTGCTGTCCCGTTGCCGCCATGCCCAGGCTCACGTATTGCAGCAGGGGAAATCCCTTGACCGAGCCGGGATTCTCGCGAATCACCGCCATCGCCTGCGACGCTTGCGGGTTGACTCCCATGATCCCTCTCGGCACCCAGTTGATTTCTTTGGCCATTTTCCTGTAGAACTCCGCCACTTCCTCGGAGCCCGGGATGACGGGCGTCATCCAGGAGTCCGATTTGACCCACATGGTCCCCGACTGCCCCTTCGTCCGCGGGTCGGTGCTTTCCATCTGCATATCGAAACTCATTTTGACTTCGTGCGCGGGCAGATTGAGTATCATGGCCGTCTCGCCCGTGGGCGTGATTTCGACCTTGGGCGTCAGCTTCACGTTAGCTGCCGGGGCCTGCTGCCCGGACTTCGCGGATTCCTCTTTCGCCTTCTCCTGCGCGCGCTCCAGAGCGGCTTTCATCTGGTCAAAAGTGACGATTGAATACGTCTTCTTCTGGCTGTCGATGGATATCATGCGCCGGCCGTCGAGATCGATGATTTCGACGCTGCCGTCGGAGTGATCGGTCCTCAAGCGATCCCCCTTGACGGAGATGGTGGTCTCGCTGGGCTTGTTCGCCTCGCGAGCCTGTTTGCTGAATACGCCCGCAAACTTCATCGCCCCCTGGATCGCGCCGCCGGTAATCTTAGAAGTCTCCGAATATTTGAAGTCCGCAAATGACAAAGTGCTTGCGCAAAGCACTGCCCCAACAAGCCATAAGGGGATCCTTCGAGTCATCTTCGCCCTCCTAGTTGGCGTTCCCGAGCTACGGTCCGATTGAAATCCAAAAGCCCTTCAAGAAAACGATAACGCCGCCCCCGGCCCCAGTCAAGGGAGGTGCCAGGCGCCAAACTCGTCCGTTCAAGCCAGATCCTTCTGCGAGAGTGCGTGAGCCCCGAACGGCAGCGCCCGCCTTTCGCGCCCTGGGCCCGCGGGACAGGGGTCCTTCCCGTCCGCCGTTCGCGCCCCGGGCTTGCACAGGCGCCGGGATCTGCGCGCGCGTCAAAGTGGGAAGGACCCGCGATCAC
>JAHECN010000208.1 GCA_024641735.1 Gemmatimonadota bacterium
TGGGGTCGTCGTGCAGCACGGTCACGGCGTAGTGGGTCGTGAGCGGGCGCCCCCTGCGCGGATCGATCACATGGGAATAGCGCACCCCACCAATCTCGACAAATTGTGCCGTCGGCCCTGACGTCGCGACGGCGATGTGGTGGAGCGTGACGACGGAGTCGCCGTGCGCGGTGGCGATGGCGACGCGCCAGCCGACGGTTCCCGGTGGTGCGTCGTCGAGCAACAGATCTCCTCCCGCCTCGATCAACGATGCGTGCACGCCGTGGTCGCGCAGCGTCTGGCGCACCTCGCCGAGAATCCATCCCTTCGCGATCGCCCCAAGGTCGAGCTGTATCCCCGGTTTGATGAATCGGATGGTCTGGTGCGCGGAGTCGAGCCGCACGTTGTTCCAGCCAATCCGTGCACGCGCGAGGGCAATTGCCGAGTCGGATGGGGCGAGGCCGGTCCGGCGTGCCTCCCGCCAGACGGTGACGAGCGGCGCGATGGTCGGGTCGAATGCGCCCCCGCTCGCCCGGGCCATGGTGATGGCCTGCGCGGTCACCGTGAAGAGCTCGGGTGAGACCGGAGTGGCACCATTCCGCTGGGAGAGGCGGCGCACTTCACTCGTGGGTCGCCAGTCGCTGAGCACGTCCTCAAGCGTGGCAATCCGGGCGAAAGCCGCTCGGGCCGCGGCATCGGCGAGCTCCTGCTCGGCGTGCAGCACCAGCCGGACCTCCATCCCCATATGGAGCTGGCGATATTCGTGGCCGCCCCCCTGTGCAACGGCGCTTGCCCCGTGCAAGTTGAGGGTGGCGATCAGGACGATTGCCGTCCCCACTCTTTCCCATATTCTGGCGTGCATTGCCGATGAAGCTACTACGGTCCCGGGCGGTCGCGTGGCTACTGGTCGCGAGCTGCTCTGTACATTCGCTGTCTGCCCAGGCAGCCCCGCGTCCCTATACCGATACGATTCCCGGTACGCTGGTCACCTTCGAGATGGTGCCGGTTCCGGCCGGCGAGGTGATGATGCCGTCGCCTGCCGGGCCGAAGCGGGTCGCAGTCCCGGCGTTCTGGGTGAGCCGGACCGAGGTGACCTGGGACGCCTTCGACATCTTTGCCTTCCGGCTGGATGTGCCCCGCGCCGAGCGGAGCAAGGTGGACGCGTCCACGCGCCCGTCGACGCCGTATGGCGCGCCCGACCATGGCTTTGGCCACGCTGGGTACCCGGCCCTTTCGATGACCTACCACACCGCGATGCGTTATGCCGAGTGGCTTACGCAGAAGACCGGGAAGAAGTACGCTCTGGTGACGGACCGGCAGTGGTTGCGGGTGGCGCGACTCGCGTTCCCGAATACACCGGCTACCGGCATGACCCCGGCCGAACTGGAGCGGGTGGCGTGGACCGCGGAGAATGCGGAGTCCAAGACCCATCCCGTGGCCACCCGGGGTGCCGATGCACTCGGACTCTTCGACCTGCTCGGCAACGCGGGTGAGTGGGTGACGGCGGAGGACGGCACACCGGTCCTGCGTGGTGGAACGTGGCGCCAGCCGAGCAAGGTGGTTCGGCTCTGGCCGCGTGATGTGCAGGAACCAAGCTGGAACCAGACTGATCCGCAGATCCCCAAGAGCCGTTGGTGGTTATCCGACGGCACCTTCGTAGGCTTTCGCATCGTGAGGATTCCGTGACCATCGATCGCCGTGACTTCGTTGTTTCTGCTGCCGCTGCTGCCGGGGCGCTTTCCCTCCCACGCCGTGCGTTCGGGATTGGCATTCCCGACGCCGATCCGATTCGCATCGGCGTGATCGGCTGCGGTGGTCGTGGCACCGGGGCAGTGCGTGACGCCCTCACCGCGAGCGAGAACGTCACGCTCGTCGCGATGGGCGACCTCTTCCCGGATCGTCTTGCCTCGGCGCGCGCGCAGTTCGAGAAACTCGCCACCGAGACACCCGACTTCGCCAAGAAGATGAAGGTGACGACCGAGAAGACCTTCACCGGGGTGGACGCCTACAAGCAGGTGCTCGCCACGGACGTTGATCTCGTCATCCTCGCGACGCCACCGGCGTTCCGTCCGCTGCACCTCGAGGCCGCAATCGCGGCGAACAAGCATGTCTTCATGGAGAAGCCGGTCTGCGTCGACGTGGCCGGCGCGCTCTCGGTCTTCAAGTCCTCGGATGCTGCGGCGGCCAAGCACCTCGCGATCGTCTCCGGGACACAGCGCCGTCACGACCCGATGTATGTCGAGACCATCAAGCGGATTCATGATGGTGCGATCGGCGATGTGATCGCCGCCCAGGTCTATTGGAACCAGGGCTCGCTCTGGAACTTCGCGCGGAAGCCGGAGTGGAGCGACACCGAGTGGCAGCTCCGGAACTGGCTCTACTTCACCTGGGCGTCCGGCGATCACATCGTCGAGCAGCACGTGCACAATCTCGACGTGGCCAACTGGGTCCTCGATGCGCATCCGATCAAGGCGACCGGACTCGGCGGACGGCAGACGCGGACCGGTGCGGAATACGGGCACATCTTCGACCACTTCGCGATCGAGTACGAATACCCGAGCGGTGCCCGAGTCACGTCGATGTGCCGTCAGCAGGATGGCACGACCTCCTTCGTGGGCGAGCGCGTGCTCGGCGCCAAGGGGAACTCGAACGCACGGAACCGGATTCAGGCGGAGAGTGTCTGGACGCATCCGCCGATGCAGGGGATGAACCCCTACGTCGAGGAGCATCGCGATCTTGTGGCGAGCATCCGGGCCGGCACGCCGCTCAACGAAGGGCGTCGCGTCGCGGAGAGCTGCCTCACAGCGATTCTCGGTCGCGAAGCGGCCTACACCGGAAAGGACATCACCTGGGATCAGTTGATGGCGTCCAACCTCGACATCGGACCGAAACCCTTCGCCCTTGGACCGCTCGCGGTCCCGCCGGTCCCGATGCCGGGGCAGACCGAGTTGAATCGCACCTTCAGCGAAGGGTGGTAGGGTGGAACGGCGCAGCTTTGTGGCGGCCGGAGTGGCCGCAGGCGCGGCGGCGCTGACTCCCTTGGTGGGCGCGTCTGCACAGGAAAGAGTCGGCCCGGACCCGGTATTCTCTTCGGACTTCGCGCCGCACTTCGGCATGTTCGGGAATCACACCGGCGGCGATCTCGTCGATCAACTGCGCTGGATGCACGAACGCGGTTTCCGGTCGTTGGAAGACAACGGGATGCGTGGACGCTCGATCGCCGATCAGGAGCGCGTTGCCAGCGAGATGTCCCGCCTCGGCATGCGAATGGGTGTCTTCGTGTTGAATCCGGACACGGCGTTCGGCAAGGTGACGTTTGCGGGAGGAGACGCGGCATTCGCGGAAGATTTCCTCACGGACGTGAAGGAATCGAT
>JAHECN010000070.1 GCA_024641735.1 Gemmatimonadota bacterium
GTCATGGGAGATAGATTAATCGTTTAATTAAACAGATACAAGAGAGAAGAGAGAAGAGAGAGGATGATGGATGATGGATGATGGATGATGGATGATGGGTCACGGGGTAGCTTTGGGGGATGCCCAAATACGCTCCCTTGGTTGTCGCGTTGCTTGTCGCTGCTCCGCTCTCGGCGCAGGCCCCCGAACAGAATCTCTTTCCGCCGCTCCCCGTCGCGCAGATGAGCGACGTCTATCTGGGCGGCGCGGACGGACCGCTCGGCACACCAAACGTTCGGATTCCCGGGTTTGTCGTCACGCCGCACGGGACTTTGTTGGTGTTTGTGGAGGGGAGGATCGGCGGGAGCGATCCCGGTGCAGCAAACCCCATCGCGCTGCTGCTCAAACGGAGCACCGACGGCGGGGTGACCTGGAGCGCGCCGATCGTGATCGAGCGCGACCCTGCCTTCGACTTCGCCAATCCCACGCCGCTCGTCGACAAGGTGACGGGGACCGTCTGGCTTGCCTACGATCAGTTCCCCGATCGCTGCGGCAGCAACGAGGATTGCATCATCCCCGGCAACGACACCACCGCCAATGCAAAGAATCAGGTCGTGTGGGTGCGTGCCTCCCACGATGACGGCGTAACCTGGTCCGCGCGGCAGTTGATCGCGAAGCCCCTTCAGAGCAGCGACGGCACCTTCTGGCGGAGCGCGACGGTCGGGCCCGGCTCCGGAATACAACTTGATCGCCAACGCGACGGCGCACGCAACGGACGCCTCGTGATTCCTGCGCGCCGAAACGGTGCGACCGCGCTCGACGCGCCCGGCCGAACGATGGAACCGATCACGATCTACTCCGACGACCACGGCACCACGTGGCAGTGGGGCGCCGCAGCTGCCAACGCCC
This sequence comes from Gemmatimonadota bacterium, assembly GCA_024641735.1. GTDB lineage: Bacteria > Gemmatimonadota > Gemmatimonadetes > Gemmatimonadales > GWC2-71-9 > Palsa-1233. The sequence continues at coordinate 889 of JAHECN010000070.1, forward strand.
CCGCTAACGAAGCCGAGGTGGTCGAGCTTGCCGATGGGCGAGTGATGATGGAGGGGCGGCAGGAATCAGGGACGCACCGCTGGCGCTGGTGGTCGCAGGATGGCGGCGTGACGTGGGGCGAGCCAGCAGCTGGCGACTTCGCGATCACGGCGGTGGACGCCTCGGTCATTCGTTTGCGCGACGGACGCATCGCCTTCGTCGGACCTGCTGGGCCTGGGCGCCGCAACATTTCGCTCTGGTTGAGTCGCGACGGCGGCAAGAGCTTCCCCGTCGCACGTACCATCGCCTCCGGTACTGCCTCCTACTCCGTTGTCCAAGAATTCCCCAACGGCGACCTCGGCGTGATCTACGAGGCAACCGGCAGCACGCTGATCCGATTCATCCGGATCGCCGGCGGCGCCCTCCCGAAGTAGCGCTCTGCTACACCGCGGCGTCCTTCCGCGGTCGGCCGCCCTTCCGACCATTCGCCCTGGCTGCTGCTGCTTTCGCGGGTGAGCGCGTGGCCCCTGCGACGGACGCCGAGGCGCGCATCACGGTCTTCTCGCCGAGGGCAAGGATGGCGAGCGCCATCACCGAATGATCGATGTCGATGCGATCCCACGTCACCAACATTCCAGCAGGAGTCAAGCCGACATCGGCGAGATCGGCGTCGGTCGCGTTCTCCAGTCCGGGAACGAGGTCAACCGGCATCCGAAGCTGACAGCCATTGATCAGGTCGATGACCAGTTCACGCCGCGCTTTGGAGAACCGCACCGCTCGGCCGTGTGGCTCAGTCCGAAGCGCTTCAGCACCGCGCTGCCGCGCGAGGGCGAACTGCTCCCGCAATTCATCTGGGATCGGTGTCTGACGTGCCATGCAGATTCTCCCAGCGACAAAGTAGGAGCCCATGATGCGCTTGGACGAGCGCAAGCGCCCGCCATGCATCCCTTTCACCAGGCCAGTGCTTCGCACAACAGTGGGAGAGGCTGTCGCACTCCCGAGTCGAATCACGACCTCACCCAGACCAAGGACCACCAAATGAACGTGCGGCGGCGGGTGTTCGCGTGGCGGCGCGAAGAGCCGTACGACCATGTTGCCGTGGCGGAGTACTGTCGGCATTGCCAGATTAACCTATCTGATGGGTTTCGTCAACGCGTGCCGCTGGACAGACGTGCCGTGAGTATTCCCAGGTCTCGCGGTCGCCACTGCAACATCGAACGCTGATGGACACCCGCCGACGCAGCCCCGAAAGCCGCTATCATTCGAGACCCCATCTCCTCCCCACACCGGACCTCCATGCGTCGCCTCCCCGACGGCTCGCTCCGATACTCGCCGAAGGATCTCCTCGCCTATCTCGAGGGCGACTTCGCGGCGTGGTGTGAACGGAACGACCTCGAGGCGCGTGGCGGCGGCGGACGCGGCAAGCTCGCCGGCCGAGCGATCACACCTGATAGCCCAGACGAGGAACTCGCGCTCGCCGCCAAACGCGGCATCGCCCACGAGGCGGCGCACCTCGAACGGTTGCGCACCGAGGAGCCGGGACTGGTGGAGGTCCCCCGCGGCGACGACGCCCACAGCCAGACCGTACGCGCCATGCAGGAGGGCGCCCCGATCATCTTCCAGGGAGAGCTCCTGGCGGAGCCGTGGATGGGGATCGCCGACTTCCTCCACCGCGTGGAGGGCGAATCCACGCTGGGGGCGCACTACTACGAACCGTGGGACACCAAACTCGCCCGCTCCGCGAAGCCGTACTTCCTCGTGCAACTCTGCGCCTACCTCGAGATGCTCGAAGCGATGCAGGGGCGCCGCCCCGAACGCTTCGGCTTCGTGCTGGGCGACGGCACACTCGCCACCTTCCGGAGCGCCGACGTCTGGCATTACTACCGCCGACTGAAGCGCTCATTCGACGTTTTTCAACGCGATTGGAAAGCGGATCAGCTCCCCGACGCCTCGCTGGACCGCACCCATGGCCGGTGGAGCGCGAGTGCCGCCGCGATGCTCGCGCACATCGATGACCTGAGTCTCGTCGCCGGGATCAGTCGCAGTCAGATCGTCCGACTCCGTGCGGCAGGGATCGATACCGTAGCCGAGCTGGCTACCTGTGAGGAGATCGTCCCGCGGATGACCGCGGCCTCGCTCGCGACGCTGCGCGAGCAGGCCGCGATGCAAGTGAAATCCCGGACCACGGGCGAGATCGCGTGGACGTTGCGACCCACCGACGCAGAAAATCCGAGGCGCGGCCTCGCCTTGCTGCCGCCCGCCTCTCCGCTCGACATCTTCTTCGACATCGAAGGCTTCCCCTACGCGCCCAGCGGCCTCGAATATCTCTTGGGCGTGACCACCAAGGATGCCGGTGTACTCGCGTTCCGTGATTGGTGGGCCCATGACGACGCCGCGGAACGGATCGCCTTCGAGCAGTTCATCGATTGGGTCTGGGATCGGATGGCCCGCGATCCCGGGATGCACATCTATCACTACGCCGCGTACGAGAAGAGTGCGCTCTCAAAGCTGAGCACCAAGCACGCCACGAGAGAGTGGGAAGTCGATCAGATTCTTCGCTACGACATTCTGGTAGATCTCTACACCGTGGTGCGGCAGGGCATGGTGATCGGGACGCCGAGCTATTCGTTGAAGGAGATTGAGCACCTGTACATGCCAGCGCGGACCGAGGAGGTTACCAGCGCCGGCGGCTCGGTGGTCGAGTATCAGAAGTGGATCGACAGCGGGGAGCCGGGGGATTGGCGGGAATCGCCGCGTCTCAACGCTCTCCGCGACTACAATCGCGTCGACTGCGACTCCACGCTCTACCTCCGCGACTGGCTCCTTGCACGGCAGGCGGAGGCGGGGGTGCACTGGCTGCGCCGTGGCGAGTTGCCGACGGAGCCCGTGACGGATCGGCCACAGACCGAGATCGAGCGGTACGCCGCCTCGCTGCTGGAACGCGCGGACACTCTGGAGGCCGGAAGTGAGGCGCAGCGTGTCACCCGCTTGCTCGCGTGGCTTCTCGAATTCCATCGGCGCGACGCGAAGCCGATGTGGTGGCGCTTCTTCGAACGGCTGAAGCAAGGCGACGAAGAACTCTTCGACGACGTCGACTGTCTGGCGGGCTTGGTGCGGACCGACCGCGAGCCGTGGCCTGAGGCACGATCACTGGTCTACGAGTACGCCTTCGATCCGGATCAGGACACGCGGCTCCATGAGGGATCGAGCTGCTACGTGCTTCCCACCGAATCGACCAAGCTCAAGATTCACTCGATCGACCCGGCACAGGGGCGGCTCACGCTCAAGATCGGGGCAACCCGGGAGCTTCCCGTCTGCTGCACGCTCATCCCCGATGAATTTCAGAGCCCAGGCGAAATCCCCGGTGCCATCGAGCGCTACGTCCGCTCCTGGGCCGACGGCGAATCTCTCTCGCCAGCGATCGACGACCTGATCGCGCGCCGCGTGCCGCGCCTGACCGGCCGCAGCGGTCCGATCATCGGCGCGGGCAATCTCGTCGACGAGACCATCGCCGCCGTCCGCGCCATGGACCGGACCACGCTCGCCATTCAGGGGCCGCCGGGGACGGGGAAGACCACCACTGCGGCGCTCGTGATCATCGCGCTCCTGCAGGACGGCAAGAAGATCGGTGTGGTGGCCAACTCGCACGCCGTAATCATGAACCTCTTCGCCAAGATCGTGCAGGAGGCGCCGGAGCTCGCCGGGAAATCGCTGTACAAAGTTGGCGGTCCGGATGAGGAACCGATGATTCTCGCCGGGGCGGTACAACGGGTCGCCAGCAACGCTGGCGCCGAGACGGCGGCCGCCGGGCCCCTCGTGATCGGTGGCACCGCCTGGCTCTTCAGTCGCGCGGACATGGCCGACACACTCGACTACCTCTTCGTCGATGAGGCCGGGCAGTTCTCCCTGGCCAACACCGTCGCGGTCGGCCTCTCGGCAAACAACCTGATCCTCATGGGCGATCAGATGCAGCTCGCCCAACCGACGCAGGGTGTCCATCCCGGTGAAAGCGGCGCCTCCGCACTCACCTATCTCTTGCAGCAGCACGCCGTCATCCCCGACACGCTCGGCATCTTCCTCCGTCAGAGCTATCGGATGCATCCCGCCGTCTGCGCCGTCATTTCCGAGGCGTACTACGACGATCGCCTCACTTCGGTGGAGAACACCTCGGGGAACCGGATCGTCGGGGGAGAGGCCAGCAGCTTCGGCCTGGACCATGGCGTGCGCTTCGTCGCCGTCTCCCACGAGGGGAACACGCAGTCGAGTCCCGAGGAAGTGGACCGCGTCGCAGCGCTCGTCGGTGAACTCCTCGCCTGCCGAGTGACGCTGCACGGCGGCGCGGAACGGGCGATGACGCTCGACGACATTCTCATCGTCGCGCCGTTCAACATGCAGGTGCGCGCCCTCAAGGCACGCTTGGGCGAGGAGGCCCGCGTCGGCTCGGTGGACAAGTTCCAGGGGCAGGAGGCGCCGGTGGTGATCGTCTCGATGTGCGCCTCGACGCTCGACGACGCGCCGCGGGGCCCGCAGTTCCTCCTGTCGCCCAACCGGCTGAACGTCGCGATCTCTCGGGCACAGGCGCTGGCGATCGTCGTTGGCTCCCCCGAGCTCGGCAACCTCCGGGTCCGCTCCGTGGAGGAGATGCGGCTGGTGAGTGGGTGGTGCCGGATCGAGGCGCTATGATTGAAGGATGCCCTATATCCTCCTGCCCCTGCTCGCCGTATTCGGGTGGCTCGCCTGGACCTGGAATCGGCTGATCGCCCTGCGCGCCGCGATGCGCGCCGCCTGGGCCTCCATTGATGCGCTGCTCAAGCGGCGCACCGATCTCGTTCCCCAACTCGTCGCCGTGGTCCGAGGGACGATGGACTACGAGGCTGACACCCTCACCGCTGTCACCGAGGCCCGGAACGGTGCGCTCGCCGCTGGTGACATCGAATCACGCGCAGTGGCCGAGGCAGCATTTGCCGGGTCGGTGCGGCAACTGATCGGATTGGTCGAGAGCTACCCGGCCCTCCGTGCCAACGAGTCGGCGCTCTCCTTCCAGAAGCAACTCACCGAAACAGAGAACGACATCGCGATGGCCCGCCGCTACTACAACGCGGTCGTGCGCGACTACAACATTCTCCAGGAAACCTTCCCGACCCTACTCGTCGCAAAATCCTTCGGCTTCGCCGAGGGGAGCTATTTCGAGCTGAGCGACAGCTCGGAGGCGGCGGTTCCCTCCAGCAATCTGGAACGAGGCCACTGATGCGCCGCCTCCTAGTGCTCCTGGTACTCATCCTGCCGAGCACACTCGTGGGGCAGGATACCGGGTGGCAGATCACGTCGTTCGATGCGACCTATCACGTCAATGCCGACCGCACTATCGATGTGGTCGAACGGATCGCGGTCGACTTCGGCGAGCTGCAGCGGCACGGCATCTACCGCGAGATCCCGGTGAAGTATCGGCGCGTGGCGCGTGCGGGAGTGGCATTGGAGGCCGGGCGCGTCACCGTCGACCTGAAGCTCCGCGGCGTCACCGACGCCTCGGGCACGGCGCTGCAAACGTCGGTGGAGCGTGGCGACCGCGTGCGCATCCGCATCGGCTCCCCCGACGTGACCGTGACGGGGAAGCAGACGTACCTGATCATGTACCGCCTCGATGACGGCGGCATCGGCTTCTTCGCCAATCATGACGAGCTCTACTGGCAGGTCACTGGCACCGAGTGGCCGGTGCCGATCCTCTCGGCCACGGCTCGCGTCGTGATCCCGCCAGGGGGCGCCGCCAGCGACACGACGTGGACCGCCTGGTGTTACGCGGGGTGGACTGAGAGCAACAACAGCGAGCGGTGTACCGCTGAGGTCACGCCGGGTGCGGAGTATCGCTTCGCTTCCGGGCGGCTCGACCCGGGTGAAGGACTCACCATGGTGGCGGGTTTTCCGAAAGGCATCGTCCCGGAGCCGACGGCGGCGGAGAAGAGCGCGGCGCGTGTTGCGCTGTGGTGGCCTGCGGCGCTCCCCTTCCTCGTCTTCTTCGGTATGATGCGGCTCTGGTATACGCGTGGTCGCGATCCCAAACCCGGTGCCATCGTGCCGCAGTGGCAAGTGCCGGAGGAATTGCGACCGGGGACCGCCGGCACGCTCCGCGACCAGAGCGCCGACATGGACGACATCGTGGCGACGCTGCTCGACCTCGCGGTGCGCGGCTACATCACCATTCGCGAAGTGCAGCCGAAGAATCTCTTTGGTGATCTCAAGTCCGACTCCTTCCTCGCCAAGGCGCTCAAATCCCTCGGCGCCGGCGAGACCGACTGGGCGATCGACCGCACCGAAAAGCCCTACACCGACCTGCTCCGCTACGAACGCGACGTCCTCGACAATGTGCTCGACGGAGCGTCGACGCGGAACATGACCGACCTGCACAACGAGTTCTACAAGTACATCGGCGGCATCAAGACGCGGATGTACGAGCAGGTCGTCGCGCAGGGCTGGTTCCTCAAGAGCCCGGAGAAGGTGCGGCAGAACTGGCTCATCGTCGGCTTCCTCCTCATCGTGGTCGGCATCGTCGGTGCCGTCGCGCTGACCAACGTCGTCCTTGCGGTTGGGGCGGCTCTCAGCGGCATCATCATGATCGCTTTCAGCAACGCGATGCCGGCGATGACCGCCAGCGGCGCCAAGCGTTGGGCCGAGGTGAAGGGACTGGAGGAGTACATCCGGCGGGCGGAGAAGCTGGAGCTGGAGATGAGTCAGGGACCCGAGAAGACGACCCAGCTCTTCGAGACACTCCTGCCCTACGCCGTCGCGCTCGATGCCACCGACATCTGGGTCAATCAGTTCGCCTCCGTCCTCACCTCGCAGCCACCGACTTGGTACGTTGGCTCCAACATGGGGCAGTTCAACGCCTCGCGCTTCAGCAGTGGATTGAGCGATTTCCAAACGGCAGCCACCCGCACCATGGGATCATCACCGGGGTCGAGTTCCGGTGGTGGGGGCGGGGGGTCTGTGGGGGGCGGGGGTGGGGGTGGTGGAGGGGGGAGCTGGTAGAAAAGCAGGATGATAGATGATAGATGATAGATGATGGATCATAGATGATGGATGATGGATACCCCGCCGCTGCCTTGCTGTTATCCATCATCCCTCATCCATCATCCTGCTTCTATTGCCCCACCGCCCGCAACTCATTCAGTCTCTTCTTCACCGTCGCGACCACCGGCTGCAGCTCCGGGTCGGCGTCTTTCCACTGGTCCACGAACGCGCTGTAGTACTTCATGGCATTGGCTCGGTCGCCCTTGGCATCGTAGAGCTCTCCGAGCCGCTTGCGATAAGCGGCGAGGTAGCGCGCGTCCTGGAAGAACCCGAGTCGTTGGGCGGCGGGCGCGGTGAGATAGCGCTCGTACCAGGCGATAGCCGAGTCCGCTTGGCCGGCTTGATCGAAGGCACGGGCCAGTCCGATCGGTGCGCACAAGGCGCAGCTCGGGGGTGAGCCGTCTGCCTCTCGTAGCGTGCTGCGGAACTTCGCCACCGCCGCGTTCGCGTTCCCCTCGGCCAAGGCGATCTCCCCTTCCACCGCGGCGACGATGGCGCGCGTGATCTCCACGTTCTCGGCTCTGGGCACAGCGGCCCGGTACTCTGCCAGCACCTGGCGCGCACGGTCCGGCCGGCCGGCGACGGCGTAGAGACGCGCGACGTTCACGTACGGTCGGTCCACCGCAGGTGCGCCAGCCCACTCGGCGGAGCGAAGCATCCGGTCCAGCATCGCCGCGCCGAGCGCCTTGTGGTCCAGGAAGTCAATCTCTTCCCCCGCGACAAAGACACTATCGAACGTTGCCCCGCCCCGGGCACGGTCAAACGCACTCGCGCGTATGCTCAAGGCTGCGGAACGCGAGAGGCGGCCCGCAGTCATCTCCAGACTGGCAGCCAGGTTCGTTCCATCCAGCTTGGCCCGGATCGACGGCAAACTGGCGAAAGTGTCGGCCATCGCCCGCGCTGCACCCCAATCGCCCTTCGCATACGCCAGAATCGCCGAGGTATTCATCACGCCGAGGTCAGCGGCGTGCAACGTGTCCTCGACTCGAATGGAGTCGAGCAACGCCGCAGCCTCGTCCACCCTGCCCGCATAGAGGAGCGGGATGACGATCCGGTTCCGGTTGCTCGGAACCGGCTGCATGGTGTATTGCCGACGGTAATAGCGTACCGAGCTGTCCGGCTCCTGCATGAAGCCGAAGAGTCGGCCCAGTTGGTTGGTCGCGACGGAATTGGTGGAGTCAAGACGATAGAGTTGCCGGTAGGTCTCAAGCGCCTTGGCGCGATTCTGGCGCACGCTGTGTCCGTCGTAGAGTCCCCCCATCACCAGGAGACGTTCCGCCTCGGGAAGCTTGTCGGCGTATTGCACCGCGCGCTCGATGGCGGAGTCCTGTGCCAGCGCCGAGGCACGGGTGTTGTTCAGCGCAACCGAAAGCTTCCGCCACGCCAGCGCAAAGGTCGAATCGAGTGCGACCGCTTCGCGGGCCGACACCACAGCGCGATCGAAGTCCTGCTCGATGTCGTTCGCGCGCACCGCATCGGTGTACTTGCGCAGCGCCTCGAGATTGTTCGTGGTGGCCTGCTCAAGCGGCACGGTCCGCGCCACATCCCGGAGCGATTCCCCGATCTTGCCGCGCAGCTTGCGCGTCATCCCGTCCACGACCGAGATCAGATCGCTCGCGTCGCCGGCGCTCCCCTGAATCGAGGCAAGCAGCGCCCCTCCGGCGACGGGGGCCAATTCCAGCGAGATCGCATAGCCACTGCCGGCACGCGCGAGGCGCCCACGCAGGATCGCCGAGGCACCGAGCCGCTCGGCGACTTCGCGCGCGACGGTCCCCTCGAGCATGGCGGTGGTGGGCTGCCGCATCTGGGTGAGTGCATTGGCCACGTCCCCCTGATCGAGCAGCTTCACCGCGCTCGACTGCGACATAGCAGCACGGACCGCCTCCACGACGATCGGCGCCAGCGCTGAGTCTTCTGACGCGGCGGCGAAGTCGGCGAGCAGGATCTGGTCCTGTGCGTTGAGCGACCCACTCGCGAAGAGTGAGGCCGCGGGCCCGATCCCCATCGATCGCGTCACCATGAACGCCACCAGGATCAACACGAAGCCGCTCATGGCGTAGACGCCGCCGCGCATCGTCCGCTTCCACGACACGTGGCGGCTCGCCTTGAGCGCCATTGTCGCCATCGTGCCGGAGGGCGGACGCTGCGCCATGGTGCCGCCCGGCGTCAACGTCGGCGTGGCGATCGCGGCCTTCCGCTGCACCCGCTTCACGTAGGCGGTGAGCAGGAGTGAGGGAAGCCCGAGCAGCATGACGATCATGGCGCCGGGCAGTGTCCACTCCGGCAATCCGATCCCGACCACTGCTGCCTTGGCCACGATCGCCACCGCACCCGTGGCAACCGCATACATCGCCAGCGCCTTCGGCAGCATTCCTGGCGCATTGAGCGACATCGTCGGCGTCGAGGTGGTCGCGAGGTCGTCGATCGCGCGGAGCACCTCCTGCGCCGACTGCACCCGATCCGTCGGATCCTTCTGCAGCAACTGGGCGACCAAGCGCGACAATGACGGTGGGCAATCGCCACGAAGCGACTCGACCGACGGCGGCGTCTCACTCAGGTGCGCCGCCAGCATCCGCTGCGGCGTGTGATTGGCGAACGGCGACTGCCCGGTGAGCAGTTCCATCGCCATGCAGCCCAAGGCATAGAGATCGACGCGGTGATCGACATTCGGATCCCCCGCAACCTGCTCCGGTGCCATGTAGGCTGGCGTACCGATCGAGGTGCCGACGGACGTCAACGTCGCCCCCGCACCCGCCGTCCGCGACGCACTCAGTGCCTTGGCAATGCCGAAGTCGGTGACCACCGCCGCGCCACCCGAGAGCAACACGTTGTCGGGCTTGATGTCACGGTGGACGACGCCGCGCGCATGCGCGTAGGCCAGCGCCCGCGACACATCCCGGAGGATCGCCACGACCTCGACGATCGGCATGCCCTGCGGTGTGATCCGGTTCCGGAGCGACTCTCCTTCCACGAACGGCATCGTGAAGTACGGCAGGCCGTCCAACTCGCCTGCCGAAAGCATCGGGACGATGTTGGCCTGCTGTAGTGACGCCGCCAGCAGAATCTCCCGTTCAAACCGCTCGGCATTCAATCCCTGCGCCAACTCCGGACTCAAGACCTTGATCGCGACCTTGCGCGAGAGCCGATTCTCCGTGGCCACAAAGACGCGTGACATCCCGCCGCCGCCGAGCTCACGCTCGAGGGTGAAGGTGTCACCAAGGTGTGCCTGAAGTTGGGCCTTGAGATCGGTCACTTCCCTTCCTGGGTCTGGTGTGGGCAGGTGCGACGCATGCGTCGCACCTACTGGTCAATCATTCAGATCTGAGTGGGTGCGACGCATGCGTCGCACCTACTGGTCTGTCTTCTGCAATTCGGCGATCCGCTTCTTCACCGTCGCGACCGTCGGCTGCAATTCCGGATCGGCGTCCTTCCATTGCGTGACAAAGGCACTGTAATACTTGATGGCGTTGGCACGATTACCCTTGGCGTCGTAGAGCTCGCCGAGGCGCTTGTGCGTCTCGGCGAGCGCAATGCCATCGACATTGGCCGCGAATCTGTTCGATGCCGGGAGATCGATCAGGCGCTGGTAGACCACCCTAGCAGAATCGAGTTGTCCGGCACGATCGAACGCGCGCGCGAGGGCATGGGTCGCGCGCTCCCGTGCCTCCGATGGTGCGCCATCGCTCGCAACCAACGCCCCACGGAAGAGCTGGACCGCGAGATCAAACTTCCCCTCGGCAAGGGCGATCTCACCATCGGCGATATCGAACCACGGCTTGTTGCCCGGCGCGCTGGCGATCGCCGGAAGGGAGGCGCGCTCCGCGGTGATCACGCGTCGCGCCTTCTCCGGCGCACCGGCTCGCGCGAAGAGCGCCACGACCTGAAAGGTCGGGCGATCAATCGGTGCCGCCTCTCGCCACTGCGCCCCTGACACGACCCGGTCGAGCCGCGCGATCCCCTCCGCCGCTCGTCCACGGAAGAGGATGTCGTTCTGCGCTTCGGTGACGCCGTCGATGCGTGTCCCCGATTGACGGCTGGCCAGCAGCGAGTCCGCGCGGCCCCGGTTCACGACGGCACTCCGGAGCCGTCCTTCGATCAAATCCAGTTGCACGAGGTTCGGCAGCGTGATCGCCCGGTCCGCGTCGGTTCCCTCGCGAAGGATTTCTTCCGTCGTGGCGCGGGCCGCGGCGAGATCCCCCGCCTGGTACGCGACCGCCGCGCGATTCCACCGGAACCAGGTTGTCGTGACGAACTCCGGATAGGCGGTCCGCAGGGAGTCGAGCGTCGCGATGGCTTCCTCCGTCCGTCCCGCACCAGCAAGTTCTTCGACGACCCGAATCATCGTGCTCCCGTCCGGGTTGATCGCCACCTTCCGGCGCGCATAGCGAATTGCGCTGTCTGACTCATCGCGGCGCTCGTACAGCAGCATCAACTGGTTCGCGGAGATCAAGTCGGACGAATCCATCGCATAGGCGGCCCGATACGCCTCGAGCGCCTTGCCGCGATCCGCCTTCGTGCTGTGCGACATGTAGGTCGCGGCGAGCACCAGCTGACGCTCCAGCGGCGGCAGATTGTCGGCATAGCGGGCGGCGTTGTCCAGCGCAGAATCGCGCGAGGCAATCGGCCCGTTCGAGTTGACGAGCGAGGCG
>JAHECN010000071.1 GCA_024641735.1 Gemmatimonadota bacterium
CGACTAGCTTTGTCCCACTTGCTGCCCCGTCGTCTAACGGCAAGACCCCGGTCTTTGGATCCGGTTATCGTGGTTCGAATCCACGCGGGGCAATCCACCTTCCCGCTTGCCCCCACCCTGCCCCGGCACTATTCTTTCAGGCTGTCTTTAAGGCGGATATGCCCCTGACCACGAAGCCAATGCTGTTGTTGAGTGGGACCGCGAATCGCCCACTCGCCGAGGAAATCGCCGAAGAACTTGGCGGTCAACTCTGCAAGGTGACAACCAAGCGCTTTGCCGACGGGGAGATCTTCGTCCGGATCGATGAGAACGTTCGCGGTCGCGACGTCTATGTCATCAACCCGACGAATCCGCCTGCGGAGAACCTGCTGGAGCTGCTGATCCTCATGGATGCAGCCCGGCGGGCGAGTGCGTCACGGATTACGGCGGTCATTCCCTACTTCGGGTATGCGCGCCAGGACCGAAAGGATCAGCCACGGGTGGCGATCTCGGCGAAGTTGATGGCGAACATGGTGTCGGGGGCAGGGGCCGATCGCGTCCTCGCCATCGACTTCCACCAGCATCAACTGCAAGGGTTCTTCGACCTGCCGGTGGATCACCTGTATGCGGCGCCGATCTTCGTGCAGCACTATCGGCAGATGGGGCTGACCGACATCGTCGTCGTGGCCCCCGACGTCGGCTCGGCCAAGATGGCGCGGGGGTTCGCCAAGCGACTGAACGGATCGCTGGCGATTATCGACAAGCGGCGGACTGGACCGAACATCGCCGAAGTCGTCAATGTGGTGGGAGATGTCGCCGGCAAGAATTGTATTCTGACCGACGACATGATCGATACCGGGGGCACCATGGCGGAAGCCGTGCATGCCCTCAAGCGCCTCGGCGCGAATGATGTTTACATCTGCGCCACGCATGCCCTGCTCTCTGGGCCGGCGGTGGAGCGGTTATCACAATGCCCGGTGACCGAGATCGCGGTCACCAACACGATCGCATTGCCCCCGGAGCGCCATTTCCCGGCGCTCAAGGTGCTCTCGATCGCGGGCCTGTTGGCTAAGGCGATCGGATACACGCACAGCGACCAGTCGGTCAGCGCGCTGTTCGACTGAACGAAGGACGGAGACGGACATGCATAGCGTAGCAATTGTGGCGCAATCGCGCTCGAATACTGGAAAGGGCGCCGCGCGCTCACTGCGCCGCGAGGGGAAGGTCCCGGCGGTCATCTATGGGCACGGCCGTGAGCCGATGGCCCTTGCCGTGGAAGCAAAAGCCTTCGGCAAGGTCCTCGATATCATCGGCGGCGAAGCGGCCCTCCTCGAAGTTGCCATCGACGGCGCCGCGCCGGTGACGGCGCTCGTGCGCGAGGTGCAGCGCAACCCTGTCCGGCGGTCCGATGTGATTCACATCGACTTCTACGCCGTGGTCGCCGGTGAGCCGATCGTCGTGGATGTCCCGGTGCACATCGTCGGCACCGCCGACGGCGTCCGGAATCAGGGCGGCGTGCTCGACCACCACCTCCATCGCATCTCGATCAAGGTGCTCCCGGCCAACATCCCGGAGCACATCAACATCGACGTGACGCACCTCCACGTCGGCGACGCGATTCACGTGGGTGATCTCCCGCCGCTGACAGAGGGTGAGTACATGCTGGACGACGATGTCTCGGTCGTCTCCGTGATCGCCAGCCGCGCGGAAGTGTCGGTCGCGACCGAAGCCGCAACGGACGGCGAGCCGGAAGTCATCAAGAAGGGCAAGGCCGACGAGGCCGAGACCGACGGCGAGTAAGTGGCGAAAGCGATCGTCGGGCTCGGCAACCCTGGGCCGGAGTACGAGCGCACACGTCACAATGCAGGGTGGGTACTGCTCGATCATCTGTCGGCACGCTGGGGATTTGGTTCCCCCCGCCGTGCCGATCAGGCGATTGCCACGACGGGGACGCTGGACAGCGTCCCCGTTCGTTTGATCAAGCCGACCACCTACATGAACCGAAGTGGCGACGCGCTGCGCGCCTTGCGGAGCCCATCATGGGATCCGGCGGCCGATCTGCTCGTCCTGGTTGACGACGTCGCCTTTCCGCCGGGGAAGTTCCGGCTGCGAGGGGCTGGATCAGCCGGGGGCCACAACGGGTTGAAGAGCATCGAGGGGTCGCTCCGGCGCCAGGACTATGCGAGGTTGCGCATCGGTGTTGGCGCCAAGCCCCCAGAATACGAGGACCTGGCCGATTGGGTCCTGGGACGCTTCACCCCCGACGAGCGCCGGGCCCTCGACGCGACGCTCGACCTGATGGCAGATGCCGTGGCCTGCTGGGTGCAGCATGGCATCGAGATCGCGATGACCCGATTCAATGACAAGACCTGACCCCCTTTCACTCTCGAACCCACTGAGACCATGACCGAGACCTTACCCCTCTACGCCCTGGCCGTTGGCATCGTCGGCCTCGTTGCCATGATGGTGAGCTTCGTCGCCGTCAAGCGCCGCCCGGATGGCTCCGCCATGATGAAGGACCTCGCCGAGCAAATCCAGCTTGGCGCGATGGCCTTCCTCAAGCGCGAATACATCGTACTCCTGCCCTTCCTGGCCGCGGTGGCTGTGGCTCTGGGCTTCCTGGTCGGAACCAAGACCGCGATCGCATACATCCTCGGTGGCCTCGCCTCGGTCGCCAGCGGGTGGATCGGGATGCGGGGCGCCACGCTTGCCAACGTCCGGACCGCCGAGGCGGCTCGCAGCGAAGGGCAGGCGGCGGCACTCCGGGTGGCCTTTGGCGGTGGCTCGATCATGGGACTCGCCGTGGCGTCGCTCGGTCTCGCCGGCATCACGATCGTGTTCATGTTCCTCGGCAACGTCGAGTTGGCGTCCGACACCAAGATGTTCGGTGAGATCATCTCCGGCTTCGCGATGGGTGCCTCGTCAATTGCCCTCTTCGCACGCGTCGGTGGCGGCATCTACACCAAGGCGGCCGACGTCGGCGCCGATCTCGTCGGCAAGGTCGAGGCAGGGATTCCGGAAGACGATCCGCGCAACCCAGCCACGATTGCAGACAACGTTGGCGACAACGTCGGTGACGTCGCTGGACTGGGCGCCGACATTTTCGAGTCCTACGTCGGCTCGGTGATCGCGACGGTCGCACTCGCGGCGACCTCGGTGTTGATCCCCGACGCCAACCGCACCATCGCCATGCTCCTCCCGCTGGGCTACATCACAGCCGGCCTCGTCGCCTCGCTCATTGGTGTCGTCACGATGCGCGTGCTCGCCAAGGGCGATCCGGCCAACGCGCTGCGCATGGTGACCTTCATCGCGGCCGGACTGTTCCTCGCGTTTGCCTGGGTGTTGACCGGTTGGATGCCACTCGGCATGACGACCGCCGAGGGTGTGGCACTCCCCGTCATGGGCCCGTTCTGGGCAGTGCTGGCAGGCACGGTCTCCGGCATTCTGATCGGACTCATCACCGAGTACTACACGGCCGCGGGCCCCGTGCGGAAGATCGCACAGGCCTCTGAGACCGGCCCAGCCACCAACATCATCGCAGGCTTGGCGATCGGCATGGAGAGCTGCATCGCGCCGGTCCTGTTGATCTGCGGCGCGACCTGGGTCTCGTTCCAGGTGGCCGGTCTCTATGGCATCTCGATCGCCGCCGTCGGCATGCTGGCGACAGTTGGCGTCACGATGTCGGTCGACGCCTACGGACCGATTGCCGACAACGCCGGTGGCATTGCCGAGATGAGCCACCTCGGCAAGGAAGTGCGCGCCATCACCGACGGCCTCGATGCCCTCGGCAACACCACGGCCGCCATCGGCAAGGGTTTCGCGATCGGCTCCGCGGCCCTGACGGCACTGGCGCTCTTCTCAGCGTACGCCTCGGCAGTCGGCCTCAATACCGTCGGCCTGAACTTGATTGACCCGATGGTCGTCATCGGACTCTTCATTGGCGGCGTGATGCCGTTCTTCATGGGCGCGCAGACGATGAACGCGGTCGGACGCGCCGCGCAGGGCATGGTTGAGGAAGTCCGTCGGCAGTTCCGCGAGATCCCGGGATTGCTCGAGGGGAAGGAAGGCGTCAAGCCGGATTCGGCGCGTTGCGTCGACATCTCGACCAAGGCCGCGCTGCGTGAAATGATGGTCCCGGGCATCGCCGCAGTGCTCGTCCCGGTCCTCACGGGCTCACTCCTCGGCGTGAAGACCCTCGGCGGCCTCCTCGCCGGCGCGACGGTGACCGGCGTCATGATGGCCCTCTTCATGGCCAATGCGGGTGGCGCGTGGGACAACGCCAAGAAGTACATCGAAGGCGGCGCGCACGGCGGCAAGGGCTCGGATCCGCACAAGGCGGCCGTGGTCGGCGACACCGTCGGCGATCCGTTCAAGGACACCTCGGGCCCGGCGATGAATATTTTGATCAAGCTGATGAGCGTGGTCAGCTTGGTACTGGCGCCGTGGTTTGTGTCGTTGGGACGGTAGTGAGTCGTTAGTCGCGAGTCGCTAGTCGTGGGAGGGTGTTGGGGGGTGATTCCGATTCGGGATCGCCCCCCGCGCTTTGAGGAGGCCCATCAGGAGACGTCCGACTTCGTCCGTGAGGCCAAGTAGTGGCACTGCGTCCTCTCCCGACAGCATGCCGAGATCCCGAGAGAGTGCAATCTCAGTCTCCAATTCAGTCAATGAGCCCCTGGCAATCCAAAGAAAATGCGTGAACTCCTTTTCACGGCTTCGCCCTGCGCCTTCGGCAATATTCGCCGCAACGGAGACGGCCGCGCGCCGGCACTGGCTGATCAGCCCGAACCGTTCGTCCTTCGGAAAACCGCCGGTCACTCGATAGACACCCAGAACCAGCGTGTATGCCCGCTGC
Source organism: Gemmatimonadota bacterium (assembly GCA_024641735.1). Taxonomy (GTDB): domain Bacteria; phylum Gemmatimonadota; class Gemmatimonadetes; order Gemmatimonadales; family GWC2-71-9; genus Palsa-1233. The sequence goes on from JAHECN010000071.1 coordinate 4,832, forward strand.
CATGCCACAAGACGTCGATAGTCGGCCATGGGAAAGCGTAACGCGCGTGGATCGGGGCCCGGGGCACCGAATCCTGCCCCGCGGCACTAGATTGTGCCCCACACAGAGTGCCGGAACGCGGCCCTCTCACGACTCACGACTCACGACCCACGACTTCTCTCAATGCTCGCACTCGGCATCGTCGGCCTCCCCAACGTCGGCAAGTCCACCCTCTTCAACGCCCTCACCTCTGCGGGCGCCCTCGTCGCCAACTACCCCTTCGCCACTATCGAGCCGAACACCGGCGTGGTCGAGGTCCCGGATGAGCGGATCGGGGAGATCGCCAAACTGATCTCGCCGGAACGCACCGTGCCAGCCACGGTACAGTTCGTCGACATCGCGGGCTTGGTGAAGGGCGCCTCGCAAGGCGAAGGCCTCGGCAACCAATTCCTGGCCAACATTCGCGAAGTCGATGCGATCGTCCATGTCATCCGCTGCTTCGAAGACGACGACGTGCAGCATGTGATGGGCGGCCCCGATCCGATTCGCGATCGCACGGTGATCAACACGGAGCTCGCCCTGGCCGACTTGGTCGCGCTTGAGAAGCGACTCGATCGTGCGACACGCGCAGCCAAGACCGGTGACGCAGCGGCGAAGGCCGAGAAGGCGTTGATGGAGCGCGTGAGCGCGGTGCTGGAGAATGGCGGCCTCGCCCGGGCCGTGGAATACAGCGAGGAAGAGGCGCCACTCTTTCGGAGCCTGAACCTCCTCACGGCCAAGCCAGTGCTCTACGCCGCCAACGTGTTGGAAGACGAGCTGGCCGAAGGGAATGCGCATGTGGACGCACTGCGCCAAGTGATCACCGCCGAAGGTGAGAACGCCGAGGTGGTCATCTTCTCGGCGAAGGTGGAAGCCGAGCTCGCCGAGCTCACCGCTGAGGATCGTGCTGACTTCATGAGCTCGCTCGGCGTCACCGAGTCGGGGCTGGATCGACTCGGGCGTTCAGCGTACACGCTCCTCGGCCTGCAGAGTTACTTCACTGCCGGAGAGAAAGAAGTGCGGGCGTGGACGGTGCGCGTCGGGGCCAAGGCGCCGGAAGCCGCGGGCGTGATCCACTCGGACTTCGAGCGCGGCTTCATTCGCGCGGAGACGGTGGCGTATGCGGATTTTGTGCGCGTCGGCGGCTGGAAGGCCGCGCGGGAACAAGGGTTGTCGCGTGCGGAAGGAAAGGAATATGTTGTCCAAGATGGTGACCTGATGTTGTTCCGTTTCAACACCTGAGGATGGTGGAATGCCACATCTCGCACGACGACTGACACTCGCGCTCGCTCCGCTGGTCATGCTGGCCTGTTCCTCCGACGCCCTGCCGCCGCCACCCGCGCCCGGAGGCGACTGGACGCTGAACGCCGATGCGATCGAGGCGCTCCCGACGCTCTCCGTGTCCGACGGCCACCAAGTCTGTGTCGCGGATGGGGCGGCGCCGTGTCCCCTCCGGCAACCGATCGCCAACTGGATCGATCGCGACCACTTTGCGCTGTGGGAGCCGGGGCGCTCCGTTCAATTGTGGGGTGGGGGCGACACGCCTGTGGATGTGAGCGGAACGGGCCCCGCCAATGAGCAGTACCAGACGATCCTGGCGGTTGGTCCCGGGGTGAAGGACTACATCGAGATGATCAACCTCTCGGAGAGCGGGGTCTCGCTCCGGAGCTTCGACAAACGCGGGAAGTTCATCCAGGAGACGGCGCTGTCTCCACTCCGTTTGGGTGAAGCACGCGGATTCACCGGCAAGCTCCCGCTCCTGCAGCGGATGTCCGCCAAGGGCGATACCGGGATCACCATCTTTCAGGTGTTCCTGTTGGAGAAGGTGACCGACTCGATCGGCCGACTCATGCTGGAAGTCCCACTCCCGTGGCTGAAGTTGGCAGGAGACGCCGTCCAAGCCGCTCCTCCGCTCTTCACCACGGCCCCAGTGTATGCGTTGTTGCAGGATGGGGAGACCGTGTGGGGCCCCGGCACCAACGGCGAACTCGTCCGCCAAATGCCAGACGGCCAACCGCGTTGGAAGCTCCGAATGGATCTGCCGCGTGCCCCGATCACCCAGGAAGAATTCACTGCGCGCTCGGAAGAGATCCGGAACCTGATGGGGCCAGACGCAACCGATTCGGTCATGGCCTCCATGGTCGCCACGAGTGAAACGACGCATCCGGCGATCGCTACCCTGACCGCGACCCGGGAGGGGACCATCTATCTGGCGGGGCCAGCCACGACGCTCCCCGATGTCCAGTACTTCCGGCTCGCGCCCGATGGGAAGCCAAACGGGCGCTTCCAGCTCCCCAAGGAGTACCGGGTGCTCCTCGCGGCCGGCGACTCGCTCTTGGTCCAGCGCCCACATGACGGCGAGTGGCGAAGGATCCAGTGGCTCAGGCTCGGAACCTCGCCCTGACCCCACAGTTGGCTTGGAGGCCCCCCGTTGCTTATCTTGGGGGGCTGTAGACAATTGTCCTCCTCGGGTGCCGCACCAGCCCCGGGGCAACCCTGTCCGAAGGAAGGTGCCCATGACCCGTTCGTATGAGGCGGTGTACATCTTCGATTCCGTCCTCGAAGAAGCCGCCGTCACCGAGAAGCTTGACCGCTTCCACGCGCTACTCCCGCAGGCCGAAGGGGCAGAAATCGCCCTCGACCATTGGGGCAAGCGCACCCTCGCGTATCCCATCGCTACCAAAGAGACCGGCTACTACGTCATCGCCAAGTTCGATGTCGAGCCGACGGCGTTGCCGGAGTATGAGCGCGCGCTCAAGCTGGATGACGGACTGATCCGTCACCTGATCGTGATCAACGAAGGCGCCCAGATGGCGCCGACGGCGTCCGCCAAGGACGGGGAGGACGACGAATAATGGCCCGCCCATCTAAGACCTGCGCGATTTGCGAGTCCGGCGTCCGGATCATCGACTTCAAGGATGAACGTCTCCTGACCCGCTTCCTGACCGAGCGCGGCAAGATCTTGCCGGCGCGCTTGTCGGGCACCTGTGCCCGCCATCAGCGCCAGCTCAGCACCGCCGTCAAGCGGTCGCGCCAAGTGGCGCTGCTTCCCTACATCAAGGGATTCGGCGGCTGACCACGCCCCCGCAGGGACCCGGGTTTCCCGGGTCCCGTTCGCGGTGGCCGACCCTGCTGTTCGCGGCGGGGTTTCTTGTGGTGGCGCCCACCGTGGCGCCGTTTTTCTTTCTTGCTCCGACCGTCCTGCTGGTCCTCCTCTCCCGCCCAACCACGCTGCGGGAGTGGATCTGGATCGCTCTTGGCGTGACGATCATCGGCGCCATCCTGCAGGTCCCAGCCACGCTGCCAGAGCAGACCCTGCGTGCCGCCGGGGTCTTCTTTACCGGTGCGTACGTCGTGACCGCCCTCGGAAACCGACTGCAATCCTTGCTGACCCGGACGCTGGTCAGCATCGGCGTCGCCGCGGTGGCGACCATTGGCTGGTTCCTCAAGCTCGGCATCGCCTTCCAGCAGCTGAAGACGGAGATCGTGACAACCACCTGGACCGGGTGGCGGACACTCTTCCCGAATTTCAACCTGCCAGAATCTCCCGTCCTGGAGGATGGTGGAAATCAGGTCACCGACCTGGTGCGCGAACTCAGCCGGGCGACCGTGACGATGGGGGAGCTGTACCCCGCCATGCTGGCGATCTACGCCCTCCTCGGCGGCTGGCTGGCCTGGACGTGGTATCACCGCATCGCGGCTCGCCCGCTCGGGACGCCACCTGCCCCATTTCGGAGCCTGCGCTTTTCTGATCACCTGATCTGGGCGTTGATCCTCCTTGGGGCGTTGGTGCTGGTGACCCTGCCACCCACCGGGACGATTGTTGTGCGCAACCTGTTGCTCGTGGTGGTGGCCCTCTACGCGGCCCGCGGTGGTGCCGTCCTGCGGACCGCCATGATCCCCGCACCACGCTTTCTCGTGGTGATCCTGTGCCTCGCGGCGGTGCCAGTGTTAGCATTGGTACCACTGGGCTGCGCCGTCCTCGGCGTGGCCGATACGTGGCTTGACCTGCGGCGGCGCGTGCCGCCGCCCCTAGGAGTTTCTCAATGATTGATTTGATCCTGCGCGAGTCCGTTCCCTCGCTCGGCAAGGCCGGTGAAATGGTCCGCGTCAAGCCGGGGTATGCTCGCAATTTCCTCCTCCCCCGTGGACTCGCGTTCGAGGCGACCGAAGGGAACAAGAAGCGGATTGCGGCCGAGGCGAAGGCGCGTGACGCCAAGCACGCCGCCGATCGCGCCGAAGCGATGGCGTTTGCCGCCAAGTTGGGCGCCGTGACGGTGGAGCTCTCCTCGAAGGCCGGGGAGGAAGGCAAGCTGTTCGGTTCGATCACCTCGGCCGATATCGGCGACGCGCTCCACGCCATGGGCCTCGACGTCGACAAGCGGAAGATCGAACTCGAGCACCCTCTGAAGTTGCTCGGCTTCCACACGGTCGGCGTCAAGCTGCACCATGACGTCCACGCCGAAGTGAAGGTCAACGTCACCGCCGAAGGCTGAGGCAGGATGTCGGTTGGGATGGGGTACCTCGACGGGCCCCGACTCTCCCGTGGCTTCTACGCCGCCGCCGACTGGGTGGCGGCGAGTCGGGATGAGCTCAACCGGATCAATGTGTTCCCTGTTCCCGACGGGGACACTGGGACAAACTTCACGCTGACACTCCGCGCCGTCGCCGACGCCCTCCGGGCGCTCGGCGACGCGTCGCTTTCCGACACCGCGGATACTGCGGCCCGCGCCGCGCTCCTGGGCGCCCGCGGCAACTCAGGCATGCTGCTGGCGCATTTCCTGATCGGGTTCGCCGAAGGGCTGCGGGATCATGCCACGGCGAGTGCCCGTGAGGTGGCAGCGGCCGTGCGCCGTGGCGCCGACACGCTGGGCCGCGCGATCGACGAGCCCCGTGAGGGGACCATCCTGACCGTGGCGCGCGACGCCGCCTACGCCGCAGAACGTGCGGCCGGCCGATCCGCCGACATCGGGGCCTTCATTCGGAATCTCCATCAGGAGGCGGAAGAGGTCCTCGCCCGCACGCCAGAAATGATGGCCGCGCTGAAGGATGCCGGCGTCGTGGACGCTGGCGGGAAGGGATTTGTCCGGATGATCGAGGGGTTCGTCCGCGTGCTCGACGGCGACCCGATCCGTCCTGCCGTCGAACCCGTGTCGGGGGACGCCGTGCTCCCCGCAGCCATGGCGGATTTTGATCCGGAGCGTGACTTCCAGTTCTGCACCGAGATCTTGGTCCGCGGCGTCCCCCTTCCCCCGGCCAACGATGTGCGTGAGGCGATGCATGCCTTTGGTGGATCGATCGTCGTGGGAGTGGTCGGGGATATCCTCAAGATCCATGTGCATACCGATACCCCCGACGCCGTCTTTACGTATGCCGAGCGATGGGGGGCTGTCACCGCCCGGAAGGCGGAGGACATGCGAGCCCAGCACCGCCGGCTCGTCCATGTCGAGCAGCGCCAGGTCGGGATCGTCACCGACTCCTCGAACGACCTTCCGGACGCCCTGCTTGATCGGCACCGAATCATCATGGTGCCACTCCGCGTGACCTTTGGGACCGAGAGCTTTCTGGACCGAGTCGAACTCAAGCCGGCGGACTTCTACGGACGGATGCATGCCAGCAAGGAACTGCCGACAACGTCCCAGCCAGCGCCGGCACAGTTCATCCGGGCTTTTCGCGCCGCCCGAGAAGAAGCCAGCGAGGTGGTCGGGGTTTTCCTCGGGGGTGCGCTTTCGGGGACGCTGAATTCGGCACAGGTCGCCATCACCTCGGCCGGGATCAACGGGGTCCATTTGGTGGACTCTCGCAGCGCCTCGCTCGGGGTCGGGTTGTTGGCATTGCGGGGCGCGGAGTTGGCAGAGGCAGGATGGGGTGCAGCGGAGATCGCAGCCGAACTCCGTCGGGTACGAGATCAGTCAGGATTCTTCCTGACCGTCGATACCTATGACAACTTGATTCGGTCGGGTCGTGTGTCGAAGGGCAAGGCCTGGCTCGGAGGGTTGCTGGACATCAAACCGATTCTGTTCGTGGACCAGAGTGGCCGCCTCCAGCCGATCGATCGGGTGCGCGGCCGGGAGCAGGCCATCCCCAGGGTCCTGGAACACTTGAAGCGACGCTTGACCCCGAAGCCGAAGGCGCTCCGGTTCGGCGTCGTGCATGCCGAGGCCCCGGAGATCGCCGAGCGCGTGCGGAATGCGTTGCAGGCGGCGTTTCAGCCGCGGGAGATTGTCGTCGGTCCAGCCACCGGGGTGCTGGCAACCCATGTCGGGGTCGGCGCGTGGGGTGTCGGATATCAGAATGAGGATGGCACGCCGGAGCACGACGTTGGGTAACCGACACCTCCCAACCGTGGTGCAGGCGGCGGTGGATGCCATCGAGGATCGCAAGGGATTGCACGTCCACGTGCTCGACCTCCGGGGTCTCACGAACGCCACCGACTATTTCGTGATCGCCACCGGGACATCCGACGCCCACGTTCGCGGGATCGCGGACAACGTGGTGGCCAGTATGGACGCCGCCGGACACGACGCCCATCACGTGGAAGGCCTCAGCAACGGCCGCTGGGTATTGCTCGATTTCGTGGATGTGGTCGTCCACCTGTTCCACCCGGAGACCCGCGCGTTCTATCAGTTGGAGCGCTTGTGGCAAGATGCTCCGGTGTTACTCGCCGACTCGTAAGTACTCCCGCAGGACGGAAGGAACCCATGACTCGTCGCCTTGCTTGGTTGATGCTCCTTGTCGCTGCCGCCGCCCCCGCGCCGGCCGCCGCGCAGTATTTCGGCCAGAACAAGATTCAGTACAGCCGATTCGATTTCAAGATTCTTGAGACCGAGCACTTCGACCTGTACTACTACGATCGGGAGCGCGAGGCCGCGCTCGATGTCGCGCGGATGGCGGAACGGTCCTACGCGCGCCTTTCCCGCGTCCTGAAGCATCAGTTCAAGGAACGGAAGCCGATCATCCTGTACGCCTCGCATTCCGATTTCCAGCAGACGAATACGACGCCGGGAGAAGTGAGCGAGGGGACTGGCGGATTCACGGACTTCCTCAAGCACCGCAACGTGATTCCGCTGACGGGATCGTATGCCGACATCGGCCACGTGCTGCAACACGAGATGGTACACCAATTCCAGTACGATGTCTGGTCGGGCGGGCGCGCGGGTGGGGGACTGCAGACCATCCTCGCCGTGAATCCTCCGCTCTGGTTCGTCGAAGGGATGGCAGAATACTTCTCAATTGGAGAACTCGACCCGAACACCGCGATGTGGATCCGCGACGCCACCGCCGAAGGCAAGCTGCCCACGATTCAGCAGTTGGAAAACGATCCACGGATCTTTCCATACCGCTTCGGGCAGTCGATCATCACCTACGTGGGCGAGCGCTGGGGCGATGAGGCTGTCGGTGCCATTCTGATGAGCTCGCGCTCCGGCTCGCTTGAGGGCGCCGTGCGCCGAGTGATCGGCCTCGACTTCAAGCAGCTTGGCGACCAATGGCGCGAAGCCATGCAGCGGCGCTATCTCCCGGAGTTGGCGACGCGGAACAAGGCCCGTGACATCTCGCGCGCGCTGCTGACCAAGACGCTCAGCGAGGGGACGCTCCATCTCGC
>JAHECN010000209.1 GCA_024641735.1 Gemmatimonadota bacterium
TGCAGATAGGCCAGCGGATAGCGCGAAAGGATGCGCGCGATTTCGGGAAATGTCGTCGCGGGTGCAGCGTCGTGCATGCTGTTGAACGGGTTCAAGGGGGAGAGACGCACCCCGACGCGCCCAGGACCCCAGACGGCAACCGTGGCCGTGATCACCTCGGTCAACAGTCTGGTTCGCTTTGCGACCGTCCCGCCATACGCATCCTCGCGCACGTTGGACCCGCTGCGGAGGAACTGGTCGAGGAGATAGCCATTGGCCGCGTGGATTTCGATCCCGTCGAAGCCGGCCGTCTTCGCCTGCGCTGCGGCGTGTGCGAATTGCGCCACGATCTCCTGGATCTCCGGCACCTCCAGCGCACGCGGCATCACATACGGTTTCTGCCCCGTGGGCGTCCAGGTCTTGCCGAGTGGCTGCAGGGCGGACGGCGCCACCGGAGTCTTCCCTCCGATGAGATCCGGATGGGAGATGCGCCCCGTGTGCGCGATCTGCATCACGATGTGGCCGCCCTCGGCGTGCACCGCGTCGGTGATCTTGCGCCACTCGCGCACCTGCTCGTCCGAATGGATGCCGGGCGTCTTCATGTAGCCGAGCGCATCCGGGGCAATCTGGGTCATCTCGCTGATGATCAGGCCCGCTGACGCGCGCTGCCGGTAATAGGTCTCCATGATGGGCAGGGGCAGCCCTTCCGCAGAGGCGCGATTTCTGGTCATCGGCGCCATCACGACGCGATTCGTCAGCGGAATCTCCCCGAGCGTGTGGGGGGTGAAGAGCAGTGCGTCCGTCATCGATCCTCCGAAAGTGTGTATTCACCACAATGTGTTTACAACACATGTACATCCAAAAAATGGCTCGCCGAGAGCGAATCTGACCTAAGGCAGCATCCGATCAAGGACCCCGATCATCCCACCCAATTCCTTGCGGGGGACCGGTCGCGTGACGGCGGCGCTGATCGCGTTCACCTCAGGGTCCAGTGCCGCCAGCACGTCCTTCCCGGCGGGCGTGATCCGGGCAATCGAGAGCCGTCGGTTCTCGCTGTCCCACCCCCGTACCACCAGCCCGAGCTTGACCATGCGATCGATCATCCTGGTCACATCGGGCGAGGGAGAGATCATCCGGACGGCGATGTCGCAGCGAGGCAGCCCCGCTTCTCCCGCGCCACGCAGGATCCGCAGCACGTTGTACTGCTCCAGCGTGATCCCGTGTGCCTTGCACCGCTGGCTGACCTGCTGATTGACGTCGGCCGCGACCATCAGTATCCCAAGCACGGCCTCGTCGGCCGGATCGGAAAAGGAAGACTGCTGGAGCCGCCCACGGATCGTCATACCACAACAATACGTGTTTACAACACACAACGCAAGCGCGGGTTCCCGCGGCGGGCAGACCCGCTTTCTTTCCCGGATGCCCATTCTCCTCGAAGCCTGCGTCGATAGCGTTGCCTCCGCCCTTGCCGCCGAGCGCGGTGGCGCCGACCGAGTCGAACTCTGCGATAACCTTGCTGACGCGGGGACGACACCGAGTCACGGGGTGCTGGTGGCCGCGGTGCGTGCGCTGCGTATCCCCGTCTTTCCCATCATTCGCGTTCGCGGCGGCTCGTTCGTGTACGACGCGGACGAGGTCGCCATCATGGCGGAGGACATCCGGCATGCCAGGTCGCTCGGCGTGCACGGCATTGTCGTGGGCGCACTCACCGCGCAGGGTGACGTCGACGAACAGGCGATCACCGTCTGGCGTGACGCGGCCGGCGACCTGCCGATCACCTTTCACCGTGCCTTCGACGTCTGTCGCGATCAGGCCACGGCAATCGAGACCTTGATTCGGCTCGGCGTGACCCGCGTGCTCTCTTCAGGCCGCCGAGAAACAGCGTGGCAAGGACGCGAGCAACTCGCCGACGCGGTGCGTCAGGCGGACGGGCGCTTGGTGATCATGGCGGGAGGTGGAGTGGACGAGACGAACGCGGGAGCGCTGGTGCGGGAGACCGGCGTCACGGAAGTCCACGTGCGCGGCACCACAGCACTTCGAGAGCAGATGACCTTTCACGAAGATCCGGTGCCGTTCAGAAAGAACTGGCCGGAGGATGAGACGGTGCGGATGGTGACCGATGCCGGGAGAATTGGGGCGGTGCGAGCTGTGGTGAGGGGCTAAAGGAGAGAGGAGAGAGGAGAGAGGAGAGAAGCCCGCAGCAGTCTTTTCTCTTTTCTCTTTTCTCTTCTCTCTTCTCTCTTTTCAGTTGTTCCGCACCCGCCGCTCGTCCACCAGCTCCTGAATCCCGGCCGCCGCGTAGCTCACCAATCCCACCATCACGATCGTTCCCAGTGCCATGAGCAGCAGGTCTTCGGTCGTTGCCCGGAGGGCCGGGCCGAACGGTGTGGTGACTTCGATCATATAGCCAGTGCCAAGCTGTTGGCCGGCGACGCGTTCGACGACCGACTGCAGCGGCAGCATCACATAGGCAGCGGGAGTCGCCGTAGCCAGCGCCAGCACCACCATCCAGATCGGTTGCCCGCCGATCGGCAGGGCGATGAAGTACTGGGTGGCCACGACCAGCGCGGCAGCGATCATCCCGACAGTAACGGCGTGGGTGACCCGGTGGCGAAAGGCATTGGGCATCCCGGAACTCCTGGCAAATGAGAATCGCCCCCTTGAGGGGGACTGAGGACATAGGAGTATCGGTAGCAGGGACCGTGCCCAGCACTCGAGGGCTAGTGCACCTCGATCTCGTCCAGGAAGACCCACGAGGCCTCACCCGCTCCAGCATGCCAACGCGGGAGCCGACCCCCATTGATAGCGGCCACGCGGATGTAGCGCGCGCGCGTCCCTGGGGGGAGCGGCAGGGTGATGCGCGGGCGCGACCGCCCATCGGGGGTGACCTCCTGTTGCACGGATCGCACACCCCCATCCTCCCACCGCACGCCGTCTTCCGAGACAGAGAGCTGGATTTCGCGCGGGAGGAGAATCCAGGACCGAACCTCCTCCAGCATCGTCACGACCACCGAATCCACCGGAGTCGCTGTCCCGAGGTCGATGGTCGCCTCGATCCGCACCCCAAGCCAGCCATTCCAGAAGCCATCGGCGAACGTGGTCCCGTGGACGCCGTCCGTGAGCGTGAAGGGACCGGTGCCCATGTACTTGGCGTCGGGAGGTGTCGTGAAGCGGACCGGCTTGCCCACCGCCTTGTGCGACGCAGTCGTGAGCATCCGAGTCTCTCGCATCAACTGACCGCGGTAGCGTCCTTCGAGGGACCACTCGCCGTTGCCGCGCAACAGTGTGGCGTCCGTCACCGGCACTCCCGTCTTC
>JAHECN010000210.1 GCA_024641735.1 Gemmatimonadota bacterium
GCGTCAGCGCGATTCCCACCATGAAGCGCGCGCCGAGCGTACTCGGGACCAACGTGGGAAGGGCATCGGGCGCGGCGGCAACTTCACGCACGCCGAGCGCATCGACGCCGCAATCCGTGAGGAAGGTCAGGTAGAGGAGAATTGCTGTTGCGAAGACGATGACACCATACACCGAAGCGCCCAAGGTGCGTGCGAGATACACGGTGGCGCCGAAGGCAATGATGCGCGCCGCCGCTTCCCCCAGGCCGAGCTTGAGGAAGCTCCGTCCGACGACGGCGTCATGGCGTGCGGTGGGTTGGTTGGCCATCACACAGGCTCGCCGTCGACCGGCCGCCAGTGCGTGCAGAGGGGTGCGGCGCGCGTCACGTGGTCCATGCCAGACTACGCGGTGCCGGTGAGGGTGCCGATGGCTTCTCCTGCGGTCCACGCGACCAGGAACCCCAGAATGGCCGGGGTCGCCGCAACAAATCGCATCGCATCGCCGCGACGCAGGTGCACCTTGGCGTGCCGAAGGTAGACTACCGCAGGAACCAACGGCGAGGCGAGCACGAGCAGGAGTCGTTTGCCCATCCCGATCTCCTTGGCTCGGATATACCCGAACAGCCGACCCCAGTGAAATCGCTCGACGAGCGAGACGCGGATCGGCTTGCGAGTGCGGTGGTGATCGACGACCAGATCCGGGGTGAGGACAAGGACCTCGCCTTGGCGGACGAGTTCCCAGTGGACGAGTGGCTCGTGGAACCGATCCGACCACAAGTCACGGGTGATTTCCAGTGCCCGACGTTTGTAGCTCACGTTCACATCGCTGACCCACGCTACCGGGCCACACGGGAACGGCAACGCGTATCGCGAGTAATCACAGACGTAGAGTGCCCATTCCCGTATGGCCGAGGGGGCCGGTTCGATCGCTCCCCCGATGACGGCCCACGGTTCCGCGTGCACTCGCATCACGGTGCGGGACCAGTCGGGGCGCGGCACCCCACGATCTTCCAGAATCGCCACGATCTCGCCTGTGGCAACCGCCAACGCCGCGGCGCGGCGGCGGTCATAGAGCTCGTGCTGCCCCCCGGCACTCTCGACCGGGCGCGCGGTGTCCACGGCTCCCAGATCGAGGAACCGCACGCTCGGGAAGGCGGACTGCAGTGCCTGGAGCTCGTGCACGCTCTGGTCGAGCGGAACAAGGATTTCCATCGTGGGCGGGTCGACTTGATTGCACAGCGCGGTGAGAAAGCGCGGCATCGCGTCGCCCCCTTCGACCACGGTGACGACGACAGTGAGTTCCGGCCGCGTGGGCGAGGAGCCCAAGTTGGCTGGGGGCAAGGTGGTGGTCAACGCATGGGGCCGAGCGGCGGGAGCTGGATGACCTGATGGGCCGCCGAGCTTTCCCGCATGGCATACGCGACTTCCACCGATCGCAGGCCGTCGTGTCCGTCCGCGAGGGCACCGCCTGTCGTCCCTTCGATGCGTAACAAAAAGGTCGCCAACTCCTCGGCAAACGACATCTGTGTCGTCACTTCCCACGACTGCAGCCTCTCTCGAAGGATCACTTCGGGATAGAACTTGCGCGTGGTGTGGCGCCGCGCTCCGGGCCGTTCGTGGGTGATCAGCGTATTGCGCATCGGTCCGTACGATCCGCGGACCATGCCGAGTCGCCCGTACACTTCCACGGCGACCCGAAACCCCGCCCACTCGTTCCATGTAGCGTGGTACGAGGCGGGGATTCCCTCCGGGTTGCGGAAGATCGCGATGGCGTTGTCCTCCGACCCGGGAAGCTGCCAAGTCCGTTCCGACGTCACGGCGTAGACCTCGGTGATGTCGCCGAGGAAGTAGCGCCCGAAATCCGCCATGTGAATGCCGATATCCATGGTGGCCCCGCCACCGGATTCGGGAACCCGATACTGCCAATCGGCCCGGAAGTTCGCCAGGCCGTCATGTCCCCCGAAGAGCCGGATGTGGTCGATCTCCCCGATCGTGCCGGCGTCGAGGATCTCCCGGATGTACTGCATCGAGGGGAGGAGGCGCTGGTTGAATCCGACTGCGAGGACGCGATCAGCGGCCACCGCAGCGGCCACCATCTGGCGGCACCCGTCCACGGTGTTCGCCATCGGCTTTTCGCAGAGCACATGGAGTCCCCGGCGGAACGCCTCGAGGGACGCCTCGGCGTGGAGATGCACCGGTGATGAGATGATGACCGCGTCGAGGGGCTGCTCGAAGAAGGTCTCGAGCGTCGTCACCGGGATGGCGCTCCCCGAGACCGCGCGCGTCGCAGCCGCCTGATCCGGATCAAACACCGCCGTCAGCTGGGTTTTGGGGTTGGCGTGGATGGTCCGCGCTCGCAGTCGTCCGATCACGCCGGCGCCGATGATCCCGATTTTGTACACCATGGCCTGCCCGCTCGCTGGAAGTGAGTAAGACGGCCGTGGGTTGCAGAAACTATGCCCACTGCAGGAATGGGGACCACTCGGCCGCGACTGGTGTTCCTGTGTAGGCGAATGTTCCGCAGTCTGTGATTTCGCTTCTCGCGCTCTGCTGGCGCGGCTGAATGCGCGTCCGAGCCGCAGCCGACCCGACCAACTCCAAAAACATTGTCTAATTATTAGACACTAATCATGAAGATGTGCTCAATCAATGTTCGGAAGAGGCACTGTAAACACTTGTAATATAACGATTTATGAAATGCCGATGCTGGCGCTACAGGATGGCACTACACTTGCCGATTCTAAACACTAGGAAATACACCGGCGCCACGAGCCGGGACAATTCGATTCACGCTGACCAGAGCACACCCGGGGTGATCCGGGGTCGCAGAGCCAGGGACCTCCCCCGCACCGACTCGGTGCCTTGGGAGTCCGCCCAGCCGCCAGCACGTTGCTCCCCTGTTCGCAGGGGGGCCGTCCGGCGGCATCGTCTTCGCCGGGCCCACGCAAGAGGAGCCGGCTTCCACATGACCTACACCTTCAAGATGTCCCGACGGTTGGCGAGCAATCACCAATGGCGTGCCTTGGTCTTCGCGGCGCTGACGACTGTTGCGGGGTGTGTGGCTGGCGCCGGGATGGATCCGGTGCTCGTCCAAGGTTCAGGAACCCTCACCTTGACGGCCAGTGGGCTTGCGGCACACGGAAAACCGCAGGCAATTCTGATTGGCCCGAACGGATTCCAACAGGAGATTACCGACGCGGGCCAAGTGAGTGGCCTCCCTCTGGGGACCTATCAGGTCCGTTTCCTTCCGACGATGGTTGACGGTGATCGTTGGGCGCCCAATCGTGATCTCGAGACGATCTTGCTGGCGT
>JAHECN010000072.1 GCA_024641735.1 Gemmatimonadota bacterium
ACCGATCGCGAGTCGGAGATGTTGACGATGGACGTCGTGGTGGGCAACGCCGTGAAGCACGACACGCCGCTCCTGGCGGTCGACATGGTCGCGGTCAACTTCCAGCCCTTCTGGAGTGTGCCGGCCAGCATCGCGCTTGAAGAGATCCGGCCGAAAGCGATGGCCGATCCCGGCTTTCTCGCGAAGGATGCCTACGAACTGTTGATCGGAGGGCGGGTGATTCCCCCGACCGACAGCAATATCCGTCGGATCGGTACCGATGTCTTTGTGCGTCAGCGGCCCGGGCCCGCCAACTCACTGGGTCACGTGAAGTTCGTGATGCCGAACCCGCAGGCGATTTACCTGCACGACACGCCGGCACGCACGCTCTTCTCACGCATGCGCCGCGACTTTTCCCATGGCTGTATTCGGGTCTCCGATCCGAGCGCGCTCGCGAGGTTTCTGCTGCGCGATCAGGCCGCATGGCCGGCGGCGCGGGTCGATTCCGCGATGGCAAGTGATTCCACTCGGCAGGTGAGGCTGACCCGCCGGGTGCCGGTCTTCTTGGTGTATCAGACGGTTGTGGTGAAGGAGTCGGGCGAGGCGTTCTTCTATCGCGACATCTACGGCCACGATCGCACCCTCGATCGTGCGCTCCGGAAGGGCTACCCCTACCCGTAGCGCAGGATCACCGCGACATCAGGCGGGACGCCAGCCGGCGTAGCCTGCCGTCAAGTCGATCACGTCACGGAAGCCCATCCGCTCGAGCACTGAGGCACCGATCGCCGAGCGCGTGCCGGCCTGGCAATGAATCGCCAGTGGCGTGGCACGGTCCACATCTGCGAGAGATTCGTCAATCGTCCCGAGGGGATGGAACTCTGCACCCGGAATGTGGCCCGCGTCCCACTCGCTGACATTGCGAAGATCAATGACGCGCCGGCCTGCAGCGAGCATCGCAGGGGCCTGCAGAATGTCGCCGCGCGCGGTCGATGCCAGCGTGCCAGTCAGCACATCCAATCCGAACGCGCCCACGACGCGATCGAGTCCGATGGAGGCCAGTGCGCGCTGTCCCTCCGCGGCGGCAGCGGCGGACGGCGCGATGAGTGCGATGTCCTGATCATAGGGCAGCAACCACCCTGCCCACGTCGTGAAAGCCTTGATCAAGGGCAGATGGATGGTGCCGCACACGTGGTTCGCCGCAAATTCCGTGGCCGGACGGAGATCAATCACGACCCCATCACGCAGCGCGGCCGGAAGCGCCGAGGCGGGAAGTGGGGCGGGGGCCGCGCGATCGCCGAGTACGGGGGCACCCTCGCGATTGATCCGCTTCATCGTTCCGAAGTAGCGCGGAGGCGCGGGCTGTCCCTCGAGGACTGCCCTGACGAAGCTCGCTTCATCCGGCATGCTGAACGCCCAGTTTGTCCGACGCTCATAGCCGAGGGTGCTGGTGGGCATCGCACCGAGTGCCTTGCCGCACGCGGAACCGGCGCCATGGCCCGGCCAGATCTGCAAGTGGTCGGGCAGCGACGCGGTGCGCTGGAGTGAACGATACAGATCGCGGGCCCCAGCCTCCATCGTGCCCATCACCTTCGCCGCCTTCTCCAGCAGGTCGGGCCGTCCGACATCGCCGACGAAGACGAAGTCACCGGACACCATCGCGACCGGATCCTCGCTCCGCGCCATGTCGGTCACGATGAACGCGAGATGCTCCGGCGTGTGTCCAGGGGTGTGCCAGACATCCAGTCGGACACCACCCATCGTGATCACATCGTTGTCATGCAGCAACGTCGCGCCGGCCTCCTTCGCGTACGCATACTGCCAGTCCGTGCCTCCCTCGGCGGAGAGGAAGAGCGTCGCGCCGGTCCGCGCGGCGAGTTCCCGTGCGCCGGAGACGAAGTCGGCGTGGATGTGCGTCTCGGTCACCCGGGTGATTCGGATCCCTTCTTCCTGCTCGGCGGCGAGGTACGGCGCAATATCGCGGGACGGATCGATCACGATCGCCTCACCAGTCTTCTGGCAGCCGATCAGGTAGGACGCTTGGGCGAGACGGTCATCGTAGAAACGGCGGATCAACATCGCAGGACTCCGTGGGATGCGCGTTCAGGTGCGCAGTTCGCTCATGAGCAGGAAACCGGACAGCAGAAGAAGTAGTACCGCAAAGGCACGGGTCAATACTCGCGCCGGGACATGGGGTGCCAGCCGCGTGCCGATCGCCATGCCGACCAGCGCCGCGACGGTCACCTGGACCGTCAATGGTAGATCAAGCGACACGCGACCGATCCACCCGGCACCAGCCGACGTCGTGTTCAGCGCGATCACCGCGAGTGAAGTCGCCGTGGCGCTCGCCATCGGGAGCCCAAGGACGCCGGCAAGTGCGGGAACGATCAGGAATCCGCCTCCCACGCCGACGAGTCCCGTGAGCGTGCCGACCGCGCTCCCCGCCACGATGATCCGTGACGTGGCGGCTCGCGGCGGCTCGGCGGTGCGCTCCGGCACGCCCTGCATCCGGTTGGCACGTCGCCACATCGCGCCGGCGGCGATCAACATCGTCGCCGCAAAGAGGACCATTCGCGGGGTGTCGGCCAATCCGGCACCGGCACGGGCCGCCACAAAGGAAGCGAGCATCGTCACGGCCGCGAAGCCCGCCACCGTGGCGAGTTCGATCTGTCCTTTGCGCCACCGCGCGAAGGCTCCGGCCGCGGCGGCGATCCCCACGACCGGCAGGGACATCGGCACCGCGACACCCGGCGCGATCCCCAGGAGATGGACCAGCACTGGCACGGCGAGAATCGACCCGCCGCCGCCGAGCATCCCCAAGGTGATGCCAACCGCGACAAAACCTGCCAAGCCTGCCAACTGCATGTCGCGACCTCACCGGAAGGGGACTGAGAGCGTCGTAGGCTACCCGTCGCTGTGCAGTGCGGGCAAGTGGCAGGTTGACGTGATGCGGTTCTGTGGCAAGCTTCGGCCCATGGCTGAAACCGAACCACCCATCGATGGCATGCTCCTCGAGGAGCTCCAGCAGTCGCGTCCGTTCCGCTCTCCCGGTCAAGAAGCGATCGTCGGTATTGCTCGGACGGCGTCGGTGCTGAATCGGATGACGGCCGCGATCCTCGACCCCGAAGGAATTTCTGTGGCGCAGTACAACGTGCTTCGGATTCTGCGGGGGGCGGGCGCGGAAGGGCTCCCCACGCTGTCGATTCGTGACCGGATGATCGACCCGGCCGCCGCGATCACTCGTCTGGTCGACAAGCTGGAGACCGCGGGACTGATCTCCCGCGAGCGTGCCTCCTGCGACCGGCGTCAGGTGCGCTGCCGGATCACTCCGGGGGGAACCGCCTTGCTGGCCCGACTGGACCCCGCGATGGAGGCGACCGACGACCTGCTCGCCACCGAGTTGAGCGACGACGAGCTGAAGATCCTCAACAGACTCCTGGCCAAAATCCGCCGCGCCGTCGGCCCCTGACTAGCCTTTCGCGAGCGCCCGGTCGAGCACTGCCGCCAACCGAGCGCCACCGCGGAGCAGCCGATCGGTCATGATGGACTGCACCTTGGTGAGATAGTCGTCGTCAAGTTCCAGCGAACGTGGCAGGAACGGGTAGACCACGTTCTTGGAGACCTGAAAGGATTCCATCGCCCAATCCAGCGTCGTGCCGCTCGTCAAGCGCTGGAGATCGCCGCGCTGACGCAGTGTCCGCTCCAACTGTACGACATACTGCTCCTCGCTGATGCCGGTGGCCCCGAGGAGTCCGCTGTCCCACACCGAGTGGAGGTTGGTGTCGCGCCCGCGATAGGTCACCTTCACGTCGTTGCCACCCCGATCGCCCCGATCGCCCACATGCATCGGTTGATGCATGTCTCCCACGAAATGGATCACGAACTTCAGCGCGTCCGCGCGCACGCTCCGGCTGTTGCTCCGGTCGCCGAGAATCGCGATGTACCGATCGAGTGCGGCGATCACGCAGTCACCATTCCGACAGACCACGTCCGGGCGATAGAGCGAATCCCAGATCGGGATGTTGACGTAATGCCACGGCCCGGTTTCGGGCTGGGCCGAGCGTACTTCATCGGCCCACGTCGACACGGACGCCATGCTCTCGTCGGAGTTGAGTAGCATCTTGACCACCCGCCGGGTTTCTGGCGAGATGCGCGACGCCGCCACGCGGGCGATGATCCGGTGACCCACCTGTCCCCAGAAGAAGTCCGGGCTGCTGGCATGTAGCGGCGTGCTGGCCAGGGCGAGGGTGCCGAGGAGCATGAGGAAGCGGCGCATCGAGAGACTCCAGAGTCGGGTGCCAGCGCAATCGGTGATCATGGTGACAGATTCTAGTCGATCCGACCGCCTGACGTGTGCGGGCGCCGCCGCGCCACTCGTCCCTGATCTGTCCCCCTGCTGTGGAGTCCCTGTGGTGCGATCGAGTCTGCTGGCCGCTGTTCTTCTGGTGAGCGTGGCGCCGCTAGGTGCCCAACTGGCCATACCCGGTACGGGTTCACCGATCACCAATGCCGGGGTGGCACGCGCCGCCGTGACGGTCGACTCGGTGTTCCTCGATCGCCAAGTCTCGATGGCACGCGTGGATGTCGGAGACTTCACCGGATATCTCCTGGCCCGTCTTGGGGTGCCACCCTTCCCGGACTCGATGGGCTTTCGGGTGACCTCCGACACGGCGCGCATTCGGATCCATGGTCGGTTGATGGACTTCCCAGCCGACTCACGGGCCGAACTCGGGCCGATTTTCGCATTCCTCGATTCCACCTCGGCCTTCACCGCTGAAATCTCGATGCCGCAGCGTGACGGCGGCGTGATGCGATTCCGACTCGAGCGCCTGGTGGTGAATGGCTTCCCCATCCCCGAGTTCCTCTTCCTGCCTGCACTCGCAGAGTATGCCAAGCGGTATCCAGTGCTGGCACAGGGGGGCCGAGATTTCCTGGTGGCGATGCCGCCGGAGGCGAAGGTCAGGATCGGGATGGGGGTGTTGGAGATGCGAATGCCGAAGTAGGCGTGAGTCACGAGTTACGAGTCGCGAGAACTGACGATCAAGCGAGCCTCTCACGACTCCCAACTCACGACTAGCTTCTATCGCATGCACGACCCCTGGGCGGCCCTCCGTCTCCCCGACTATCGCCGCTTTCTCACGGCCCATTTCACCACGACGCTCGGGATTCAGATCCAGGGCGTCGTGGTCGCGTGGCAGATGTATCTGGACACGCGCGATCCTCTGGCGCTCGGGCTGATCGGGCTGGCGGAGGCGCTCCCCAATATCGCCACGGCACTCTTCGCGGGGCATGTCGCGGATCGCATGGACCGGCGACGTCTGGCACTGATTGCGACGGCGACCTTGCTGCTCTGCTCCCTCGCGCTGGCCTTCCTCGCGGGACTCGAGGGAGATGCCGCGCGCCACCGGATCCTCGGTGCCTATCTCGTCATCGCGATCAGCGGGGTGGCGCGCGCCTTCCTGCAGCCGGCCCGCACCGCGCTCGCCGCCGCGATGGTGCCGCGGGAACTGCAGGCCAATGCCGTCACATGGCGCAGCACGACCTGGCAGCTCGGGGCCGTGATCGGCCCTGCGATTGGTGGTGTGCTGAATTTTCTGATTGGCGCGCAGGGGAGTTACCTGGTGGATGCGAGCTTGATCGTCGTGGCGTTTGGTGCGCTGACGCAGATCGAGTTCCGTCGAGTGCCTGCCGCCGCCACGCTGGTCGAGCCGATCCTCGAGTCACTCTCCGCCGGCATCCGGTATCTGCGCGGCCAGCAGATCCTCCTTGGCGCGATGACACTCGACCTCTTCTCGGTCCTCTTCGGCGGTGCCGTCGCGCTGCTGCCGATCTTCGCGGCCGACATCCTCCACGTCGGTGCCTGGGGCCTTGGCATCCTCCGCTCCGCGCCCGCCGCGGGCGCCGTGCTGATGTCCCTCTGGTTGGCGTGGCGGCCGCCGATGCGTCGCGCGGGCCGGGCCCTCTTCCTCGCCGTCGCCGCGTTCGGCCTCTTCACGATCGCGTTCGGACTTGCGCGCACGCTCTGGCTCTCGACGCTCTGTTTGGTGTTGATCGGTGCCGCGGACATGATCTCTGTCGTGGTGCGCTCAACACTGCTCCAGCTGCTCGTCCCGGATCACCTGATGGGCCGCGTCACCAGCGTCAATCAGATCTTCGTCGGCTCCAGCAATGAAATCGGCTCGTTCGAGTCGGGCCTCGCCGCACGACTCATCGGCACAGTGCCTTCCGTGCTCTTCGGCGGCGGGATGACGTTGCTGGTCGTGGGGGGGACGTGGCGCTGGGCACCGAAGCTACGGGAGGTGGGGAGGTTGGATGATGTGGGGAGATGACAGAGAGAAGAGAGAGGAGAGACGAGAGAGGAGGGTGAGCGTCTAGCGCCTTTCTCCGTTCTCCTCTCTCGTCTCTCCTCTCTCTGTCCTCTTCCAGTCTCTCCACACCAACACCCCATGCAGCGTAATCGTCACCGCCGAGACCGCGCACCATGGGCAGAAGGTCTTCAGGACGATGAACTCGCCGTACTTGAGGCGCAGGGTGAAGAGGATGGCGGGGTAGACCAGGAGGGCGAGGACGGTGGTGACGCGCCGATCCTGGATCCAGCGCGGTTGCACTCCCACCATCGCGGTCAGGAAGACCAGGGTGTAGCCAACGGCTCCGATGAGTGCCACATCCACGCCAAGGAACCAGCCATAGCTCGAAAATTGGGCGATTTCGCAACCGTGATTGGCGGTGCAGACCAGCGGGCCGGTGAGGCCGAGCTTCCAGAGGTGGAGATAGGTGGCCACCACCCCCGAGATCAGGGCGGTCAGCGCGATCCAGTGGCGCGGGGTGAGGGCGGAGTCGTCGCGGGTCATCCGCGGATTCTACTGCCATGTCCGGCCGGACGGAACGGCAGGGATAGTATCTTTGGCGCCATATGAAGACCCTGACCCCCGACGCGCTGGCCAAGCTGATCGCGCGCCGCCGCACCTTCGCGATCATTTCGCACCCCGACGCCGGCAAAACGACGCTGACGGAGAAGCTCCTGCTCTATGGTGGCGCGATCCACCTGGCAGGCTCCGTCAAGGCGCGTCGCGCTGCCCGGCACGCCACCTCCGACTGGATGGCGCTGGAACAGCAACGCGGCATCTCGGTCACTTCCTCCGTGATGCAGTTCGAGTATCTCGGTTATCAGGTGAACCTGCTCGACACCCCGGGCCACGCCGACTTTTCCGAGGACACCTACCGGACTCTGGTCGCCGCCGACTCGGCCGTGATGCTGCTCGACAATCGGCGCGGCGTGGAAGAGCGGACGCGGCAGTTGTTCGACGTCTGCAAGATGCGGCAGATGCCGATCTTCTCCTTCGTCAACAAGTGCGATCGTCCCGGCGGCGACCCGCTGCAATTGATCGGGGACGTCGAAGCAGATCTTGGGCTGGGAATTCACCCGGTGACTTGGCCGATCACGACCGGCAGTGGCTTTGTCGGAGTGGCGGATCGGCGACGGAAGGAAGTGCTGATGTTCGATCGCGGGAAGGATCACGGCGCCTCGCTGGTCCAGATCCGTCGCATTCCCCTGGATGATGGCACGCTGGCTGACGTAATCGGTTCGGACGCATTGGCCACGTTGCGCAATGAGCTCGACCTGTTGGACGCGGCTGGCCACCCGTGGGACGAGGAGGCGATTCGTGCCGGCACGCTCTCGCCGATGTTCTTCGGGTCCGCGCTGACCAACTTCGGGGTGGAGCCCTTCCTGCACGACTTCCTCGAAGTCGCTCCCGGCCCACTGCCACGGCAAGTCGAAGATGGGGACGACGTGCAGCCGACCGACCCCGAGTTCACCGGCTTTGTCTTCAAGATTCAGGCGAACATGGATCCGAAGCACCGCGATCGGATCGCGTTCGTGCGGGTCTGCAGCGGACGCTTCGAGGCGGGGATGACCGTCACGCTTGCCCGAACCAAGAAGACACTGCGCCTCGCGCAACCGCAACAATTCCTGGCGCGCGAGCGGGTCGAAATCGAGGAGGCATTCCCGGGGGACGTCATCGGTATTCTCGATCGCGGCAACCTGCGCGTCTCGGATTCCATCTCGCTCAAGGGCGATGTCGTCTTCAGCGGGATTCCGCGCTTTGCGCCGTCACACTTCTCGCGGGTGGTGATCGCCGACCCGCTGCGCCGGAAGCACCTCGACACGGGACTCCGCCAGCTCGGCGAAGAAGGCGCCGTGCAGGTCTTCTATCAGGACTCCATCGCCGGTCCGGTGCCGATTGTCGGCGCCGTCGGCTTGCTCCAGTTCGACGTGCTGATGTTCCGTCTCGAAAACGAGTACGGCGCGCCCTGCCGCCTCGAGCCCCTGCCGTTCCGTCACGCGCGTTGGGTGCGCGGGAGCGACGAGGCGATCGAACAACTGGTCGAGGGACGCGCCCGCATGCGTCTCTTCGATGCCAAGCAGCAGTCCATCATTCTGTTCGAAGATGAATGGGCGCTCCGGCACACGTTGAACAAGGGGGAAGGGTTGGAGTTCTTTGAGGCGTCACCCTAGGACGAACAACTCACCGCCACCTCCACCGTCCCCTCCGGCGGCCCTTCCGCATAGCGCTCCATCCCCGGATGCTCGTCGAACGGGCGCCGCAGCAGCGCCATCACCTGCTCGAACGGCGCGGTGTCGCGCGCGACGGCGGCGTCGATCACTTCCTGCGCGATCCAGTTCCGCAGCACAAACTTCGGATTGACCGCTTCCATGGCGGCGCGCCGCTCCAAATCACTCGCCGGCTCCGCTGCTACCCGCGCGATCCAGCGCTGCAGCCACGCCTCGCTGTGTGAGGGGTCGTCGAGCTCGACGTGCATCGCCGTGATCGTGTCCGGATCGCTGGCGGTCGCGGCGGAGAGGAGACGGAAGAAGCGGGTGTAGTCGACCGGGGTCTGGTGCATCAGGTCGAAGAGGTCGCGGATGAGGGCGGCGTCGCCATCCAGACGACGGGCGAGGCCGAGCTTGGCGCGGATGAGTCCATCGACCGCGAGCTCGAAGGTGTCGCGGTACGACTCCAGTGCCGCGACCGCCGCCTCTTCCGGAACAAGGGAGAGCAGTGCCTCCCCGAGTCGCGCACAATTCCAGAGCCCGACCCGCGGTTGCTGATCGAAGGCGTAGCGGCCGCTCGAATCGGAATGGTTGCAGATGAAGGCGGGATCGTAGTCATCGAACCAGGCGAAGGGACCGTAGTCGAGCGTGATGCCGAGGATCGACATGTTGTCGCTGTTCATGACGCCGTGATTGAAGCCCACGGCGGTCCATGCTGCCATGAGGCGGGCCGTCCGATCCACCACCTCACGGAACCATGCCGCGTAGCGATCCTCTGCAGGCAGGGCGAGGAATTCCGGGAAGTGGTGCTCGATCACGTAGTCCGCCAGCTGTTGCACCTCGGCAAATTGCTGGCGCGACGCGAAGAGCTGAAACGATCCGAAGCGCACGTGGCTGCGAGCCACGCGGACCAGCACGGCCGCGGTCTCCGCACGTTCACGATAGACTGGCAAATCACTCGCGACGATGGCGAGGGACCGGGTGGTCGGAATGCCGAGGCCATGCATCGCCTCGCCGGCCAAATACTCTCGCACCGTCGAGCGGAGCACGGCGCGCCCATCCCCCATGCGCGAGAAACGCGTCATCCCCGCGCCCTTCACCTGGATGTCCCAGCGCTGGTGGGACGAGGTGGTCAGCTCACCGAGCAGGATGGCCCGCCCGTCGCCGAGTTGTGGCACCCAGACGCCGAACTGGTGACCGGCGTAGATCGCCGCGAGCGGCTCCGTGCCGGGCAGCTGGTCCAGTCCCCCAATCCACCGCGCAAAGGCCGGATCTGCCGCGACGGATGGCGAGATCTCGAGGGTTGCAGCCAGATCTTCGTTGAAGGCCAGCAGCCAGGGCTCCGTTACTGGCGTCGGCGCTACGCGCTCGGCGAACGCGTCCGGGAGCCGGGCAAACGAGTTATCCCAGGTGAGGTCGTGCAGGGGGCGGGTCATGGGGGGGAAAGGTAGAATGATCCATCGGGCGATGTTCCACGGGTGCAACGTTGCGACTTGAAACTTCCGTCCCGGCAACTACGTTCAATGGAGTACCCCCGGATGCCCCGGGGGCATCGCCGTCGGAGGCTGCCATGACACCCACCTATTGGACCAAAATTGCCCTCGGTATGCTGCTGATCTTTGGGGTCGGCATGTTTGCCGTGAAGGGGATCAATGCCGGCAAGGCCAAGGTGATGGATCTCACCCATTCGTCAAGCTCGATCACGCTGCCGATGCTGGGCGCCTCCTTCAAGATGAATGACGTGTCCCTCGGGGGCCTGGAGAAGCTGCAGATCGAGCGGAGCGCCCCAGATCGGGTGCAGGCGTTCAACCTGACCGTCCGGCTCGATGACGGTGTGGATGTGAATCAGTTCGCCGATTGTGAGCTCACCGTTCGTGACGCGAGCCACATCGACAAGAACTCGACCTTCACCTGCCTCACGGAGGCGGACGCCGGCTTTGGCGATTTGGTCGAGTTCGGTAGGATCAAGTTCCTCCCCTCGGGCCAGAACCATCGGCTCATGCTGCCGCGCGGCTTCCGGGATGAACTGCAGCAGGGTCACGCCGAGACCGTCGATCTGGCGGGAACGCCGGTGAAGGCCAACGAAGCGGATGCTGGCAATGTCTCCGTCAAGATCAACGGCAAGCAGGTGGTCGATATCCAGGGGAACGACGCCGGGGGCCGGATTCTGATTCGTGACCCGGCCACCGGGCGGGCGATCGTCGATATCTCGGGCAATGACGCCGGCGGTTCCGTGAAGATCGATGGCAAGGCAGTCACGAAGAGCTCGACCGGGAACTGATCCGCCCCTCCGCCTGCGATGGTGTTATGCTCCCGACCGGAATCTCCGGCCGGGAGCATGTTGTTTTCGGCACATTTCTCGTGTAATCGAGTCTCATGACGCTTCTTTCTGCTTCCAGTCTGGCTGTGATCTTCGGCGCCGACGTCCTGTTTGAGAACGTCACCTTCACCGTGATGGCGGGGGATCGCTGGGGCATTCTTGGCAGAAACGGGAGTGGCAAGACCACCCTGATGCAGCTGATCACGGGTGCCCGGGCCCCGGATCGGGGCAGCGTCGCTCGGATGAGTGGCCTGCGGATCGCCGTGATGGATCAGTATCGGGATCTCGGCGGCGCCAAGACGGTGTGGGAGGGTGCGGCCCTCGGCTTCCGCGATCTCTTCGAGCTGGAGAAGGACCTCGCGCGTCAGGGGGATGCCATCGGGGCGGCCGGAGATGCGCTGACCCAGGCGATGCTCGACACCTATTCCCACGATCTTGAACGCTTCGACCGCGACGGTGGGTATACGGCAGCTGCGCGGGTGGACGCCGTGCTTGCTGGCCTCGGCTTCGATCCCGAACAGGCCAAGACGCAGGACGTCGCGTCCCTCTCTGGTGGTGAGCGTGGCCGGCTCGCGCTCGCGGGCCAGCTGGCCGCGCCTGCCGATCTCCTCATTCTGGACGAACCGACCAACCACCTCGACATCGCCACATCGCGCTGGCTGGAGGAGTATCTCCGCGGCTTGAATGAGGCGGTGTTGCTGATCTCGCACGACCGTGCCTTCCTCGACGCGGTGGCCGACCATGTCTTGCACCTCGAGGCGCAGAGCGCGGTGGCCTACGATTGCGGCTACAGTGAGTTCATCGAACAACGGGCCGAACGCCGTGCCTCGGCCGCTCGCGCCTTTCGCAAGCAGGACGCCAAGATTTCGGCAGAAGAGGATTTCATTCGTCGGAACATCGCGGGCGGCAATTCGGCCCAGGCCAAGGGACGGCGAAAGCGCCTGGAGCGCGTGCCGCGCCTGACGCCGCCCCCCGGCGAAGGCGGTGCGATGGCGGTGAGCTTCGTGGCAGGTGACCGCGGTGGCGATCAGGTGCTGACGGTCGACAAGCTGCACGTCGCGATCGAGGGGCGCACCCTGCTCGAGTCGTGGTCCGGCATTCTCCGGCGTGGCGACCGTGTCGGATTGATCGGCCCGAACGGGGCCGGCAAGTCCACCTTGCTGCGCACCCTCCTCGGCGAGCGCGCTGCGGAGGGGGGCGCGGTGCGCCTGATGCCGGCAACTCGCGTCGCCTATTACCGACAGGACCTCGGCGACGTGGACACCGCCAAGACCCTCTACGATCTGATCGCCGATCTCCGACCGATGTGGACGCGCGG
>JAHECN010000073.1 GCA_024641735.1 Gemmatimonadota bacterium
TCCGCGATCCATCCCGCGACCATCTGGGGAAGAGTTCCACCGCACTGCTGTCCGTGGTCAGCGCTGTCGGCTGACCATCGGCAATGGGGCGCACATAGACCTTGCTCTGGGTGCCGTTACCAACCGTGTACGCCACCTGCTTGCCATCGGGAGAAAGCGCTGGCGTCAGTTCCAGGCCCTGCTCCCACGTGACCGGTGTTGAGCGCCCGAAGGTGGTGAATGGCTTTTCACCGCCACCACGCCGCCCAGCCATGAAGGCGAGTGCAACGGCGGCGACTCCTGCCGCGACCAGGATCCCGCGGCGTCGCACGCTGACGCGCGCCATCGGTGCGGTGCGTGACGCGGTGATCCCAGTCCCCGTCGTGAGCGCCGTCGCGAAGTCCTTCGCCGACGCAAAGCGATCGGCGGGCAGCTTGGCGAGTGCCATCATCACGGCGGCCTCGACGTGCTCCGGTACCGTGTCGCGCACCGTGTGCAGCGGCGACGGCCGTTCGGTCATCACCTTGGCGACGATCGCCTGCACACTGGAGCCGGTGAAGGGGGGATCGCCCGCGAGCATTTCGTACGTGACGGCACCAAGCGCGTAGATGTCGCTGCGCGCGTCGATGGCGCGTTCGCCCATCGCCTGTTCGGGCGACATGTACTGCGGCGTGCCGAGCGAGAGGCCGGTCTGCGTCATCCGCTGACCGCCGGCACTCTGCACGGCGAGAGCGATGCCGAAATCTGCGACGAGTGCGTGCCCGTCCTGCAGCAGGATGTTCTCCGGCTTGATGTCGCGATGAATGACATTCTGGCCGTGGGCGTAGCCGAGGGCGTCGGCGACTTCGCGCGCAATCCGCAGCGCTTCGTCGATCGACAGTTGGCGGTCGCGGTCGAGCCGCGCACGCAGCGTCTCCCCGGTGACGAGTGGCATCACGTAGTAGAGGAGGCCATCGGCGTCGCCGGAATCGAGCAGCGGCAGGATGTGCGGATGCTGGAGGCGTGCCGTGGTGCGGATCTCGGTGAGGAAGCGTTCGCCACCGAGGGCGGCACCCAGGTCGGGGTGCAGCACCTTGATGGCGACGTCACGATCATGCTTGATGTCGTGCGCCAGGTACACGGTGGCCATGCCACCTTCGCCGATTTCCTTCTCGAGGCGATAGCGGTCAGCGAGGCTAGCTCGGAGGCGGTCGATGGTCATCGGTTCCCGATCTCTTCAATGGTCCAGACGTCGCTCCGGAATTCCCGGGCGACGCAGGTGCCGAGGCGGGCTGCGAGACTGATGGAGAGGTATCCGAGTCGGCAGGTTGGGGGTATGGTGCTGATCCGGACTGGTGCTCCACCGTCCTCACTCACACGCCACATGCTTGGAAACGTGTCAGCGCGTCGCCATATCGCGAAATAGATGTTGCCGTCTGCCTGCCAATTGATGCCCGTCGCCTCGAGCGTCCCAGGCCCCTCGGTGGAGCCAGTTGGCCACCGGATAATCGGCTGGAATTGCCACTCGCTGAGCGAGACCGTGCCCAACATGGCACCGTCCGGTCCTTCGACGATGAGCGCCGCGCGCGTTCCCTCTGGGTTCGGCGCAACGGCAACAATCGAAAGCGTGTCTGGTGCAGGGAGCGCGCGCCAGACCCCACCCAGGGAATCCAGGACTTGTATCGCTCTCCCATCTCCCGTCAGGTCAAGGAAGCCGCGCGCTCCCATGGGCCATGCGAAGGTGCCCTTTCCCGCCGTCATCTGGCTGAATGGGCGGCGCGAGGGAAGTTCCAGGCCGTCCAAGCGTGCGCCGTCGGGCGTCACATGTCCGAAGGTGATGCGGCGACCGTCGGCGGCAAACTGCACGCCGGTACCGAACGGGAGGCGCTCGGCACTGAGCGCTTCCTCGCTCCCGTCGTTCAGCGTCAACGCGTACAGATTGTCCCCGAGGGCATCGCCCCGGCCATAGTACAGGGTCGTGCCATCCGGCGAGATTGTCGGAGCACCATACCAGGTGGTGCCACGAGTCTGTTGCTGGCCCACCGGGTCGCCCAGCGTGAAGGCGTAGGTCCACAGATCCGTAATCGCGTCGCCGGTTGCGACAATCATGCGACCGCTCTGTCGGGCGATATCAAAGCGCCCTCGGTAGAGTGTCGGGATCCGAGCCAGCAGGGCGGTGGGCGGCGAGGGCATTTCCCCCTTGGCATTCACCGCCACGCGAAGGAGTTCGTCTTCCTTGACGGCACCCGTGGTAAACGCGATGATGGCGTCCCCGGCAACGTTCCATCGGACCGATTCGCGAGTATGGAACAACTGCCGTCCCGTTTCGGTGCCGGTCCGGTCGAAGGCCACCAGGACGTCTTCGGTGGTATTCGCGGCGAAATACCGGCCGTCCGGTGACCATGCGATGTCCTTCACGCCGGTGAACGGGACCGAGACGCTATCCGTGATCGTGCCGTTGGAAAGGGTGATGAAGATGGCGGTCGCGTTCCGCCCGGGGTTCTGTCGGATGACGACGACACTGTCCCCTGCGGGATGGGTGTCAAACACGCCCTCTGGGCCGATCAAGCGGGCGACGCCGCCAGAACGCGGGATCGCGAAGAGCCCGGCTCGGAGGGAGTCGAGCCGGGCGGACACAACCAGTTGGCTCCCGTCATGTGACCACCGCGGCGTACCCATCGTGAGTGCATCGTGGATGAGTGGGACCGATTGTGTGCTCCCGATCTCCTGTACCAGCAGCGTCGAAGTGCAGAGATCATAGATCCCGTGCTGACAGTCCTGGTCTGTGAAAGCCACCCAGTCACCAGCAGGGGCGATGGCAGGGTTGGTCGTCCGCCCATTGAAGGTGAGCTGCTGCCGTTGGTCGAGTCCCACGGCCGCTGCCGGCGTCCGTTGTGTCATCACGCCGATTCCCATGGCGGCACCCACCAGCACGCCGCCGGCCAACGCCACCCGCCAATCCAGACCACGCCGTTGGGTGCGCGCGGGAAAGAAGGATGTCTGACCGGGTTGCATGGCCGCCGAGAATTCTGCGGCCGACGCAAAGCGATCGGCGGGCAGCTTGGCGAGTGCCATCATCACGGCGGCCTCGACGTGCTCCGGTACCGTGTCGCGCACGGTGTGGAGCGGGGAGGGCCGCTCGGTCATCACCTTGGCGACGATCGCCTGCACGCTGGAGCCGGTGAAGGGGGGATCGCCCGCGAGCATTTCGTACGTGACGGCACCGAGCGCGTAGATGTCGCTCCGCGCGTCGATGGCGCGTTCGCCCATCGCCTGTTCGGGCGACATGTACTGCGGCGTGCCGAGCGAGAGGCCGGTCTGCGTCATCCGCTGACCGCCGGCACTCTGCACGGCGAGAGCGATGCCGAAGTCCGCCACCAGCGCGTGCCCGTCCTGCAGCAGGATGTTCTCGGGTTTGATGTCGCGATGGATGACGTTCTGGCCGTGCGCGTAGCCGAGGGCGTCGGCGACTTCCCGCGCGATGCGAAGCGCTTCGTCAATGGGGAGCTGCCGATCGCGGTCGAGTCTTGCACGCAGCGTCTCACCGGTGACGAGTGGCATCACGTAGTAGAGCAGCCCGCCCGCGTCGCCGGAATCGAGCAGCGGCAGGATATGCGGATGCTGGAGGCGTGCCGTGGTGCGGATCTCGGTGAGGAAGCGTTCGCCACCGAGCGCGGCACCCAGGTCGGGGTGCAGCACCTTGATGGCGACGTCACGATCATGCTTGATGTCGTGCGCCAGGTACACAGTGGCCATGCCGCCTTCGCCAATTTCCTGTTCGAGGCGATAGCGGTCGGCGAGGGAGGCGCGGAGGCGGGTGAGGATGTCAGACACCGACCACCTCCAATCCGACGGCGCGCGATGCCGTGGCGAGTGACTTGTCGTGCGTGGCCATTGTCAGGGGCGCGCCATGTGTGTCACGCCACGCGAGTGCCGTGGCGAGGTGAAGTGCGTCGAGTGTCCCCAAGGGGGTGGGGAAGGGTTCCGCCGCTCGGCGGAGGACCGGCGCGCTGACGTCGATCACTTCAACCTCCTCGAGGAGTCGGTACACAGCCATGCGTCGGTCGGCGACTTCGTCTGCTTTGAGTTCACCGAGTCGTGCCATGCGATCGAGCGTCCGCAGGCACTCGACCTCGGTCAGCGCGCTGGCGACGGCGCCGTCAAAACGCTCACGCTTCTCGAGGGCGTTCTGTTCGCGCAAGACGAGTCGCAGGACAACCGAGGCGTCGAGGTAGGCGATCATCGTGACGACTGCCGCTCTTCCTGAAGCGCCGCGAGCGAATCGCTCCGCCGTCCGAGTGGTGGTGGCAGCGGCGTCTCGCCCCACCGCCGCACGGCGGGGCGGGATGGCAACGGTTCGGCGGTCACCTGATAGGGGACGAGTCGCGCTACCGGGGTCTCGCGATCGCAGACGGTGACCGCGCGACCTTCCCGTGCTGCCCGGAGATAGGCACTCAGTTGCGCCTTGAGCTCGGCGACCTTGACTCGGCGTTCCGGCTTCTTTGACATGGTCACAATATGACCATAAGTGGTCATGTTGGCAATGCGACGGGAGCGCGCGCGACGGTCGAGCCCTTGCCTAATCCGGTTTCGCGGCCGGCTGACGCTTGGCCGAGAACGGCTCCTCCGCCTTCCCGTCGAAATCCACGACACCGCTCATGGCATCGCCTGTCACCTTCACGTGGATCGTGAGGGGGAAGGGCTGTTCGCCGTAGACGATCGTGTAGGTAAAGTGGAGGGAGTCTCCCTTCATAAATCCCCGGAGCGGGACCTCCCCGGTCTGGCGGAAGACTGTGCCAGAGACCGAATCACCCGAGGTGCGGAGCAAGATCTTGAAGTCGGATGTGCCGCCCGGTGTGGTCATCGTGGCATTCCAGGTCCCCGCGACGGACTGCGCGGCGACAGGAGTGGAAGCGGCAAAGACGAGGGCGGCGGCGATGAGAAGACGTTTCACGGTAAAGCTCCGGGTAGAATGCGTCTGTGGAGTATACACGACATTCATGGCGTCTTCCGCGTGCGCAGTTCCTGCAGGAAATTCTCCACCACGATCAGGTTGCCGGACTGGCCTTGCTCGGCCCCCGGACGGATCACCACAAAGCGTTGGTCATCTGGGGTGACGTCCCAGGTCCCAACGCCGCCAGTATACCCGACGCCGTTGAAGAGCTGGGTACGCTTGCCGATAATGAAGCTCGGTCCCGGGATCACCTCGACCGCTTCGAGCGTGCCGTCCATCGCATACAAGAAGATCTCTCGGCCGGAGTGACTCCAATGTGGCTCCCAGCCCCCATTGTTGGAGACGGTCCATCGTCCGGTTTCGACGGCGGGGAAGGGTCGGACATATACCTCCCAAGTCCCTGATTCGTCGGAGTTATAGGCCAGATAGCGACTGTCCGGCGAGAGGGCGATGCTCTGGACCGGCGTTGGACTGATGCGTAGCGCCAGCGCAGTCGTGTCGCCGGTCGTTTTCCGGGCGAAGACGACCCCGGAATCGTTGTTCACCATGGTCAGCAGCCACTTGCCATCACGCGACCAGAGTGCCTCCTGCACGGTCTGTCCGCTCCGTTGAATCACAGGTATCTCTGGCGTACTGCGGTCGGCTGGACTGGCCCAGAATTCCCTACCATTGTTGCGATTCGTGATAAATCCAACCTTGCGTCCATCAGGGGACCACGTGGGTCGGCCATTGAACGAACCCTCGAACGAGAGCTTGGTGAGCGGTCCCGCCGGGAGGGCCCGGACCCAGACGTCTTGCCCAGTGGTGCCGGCGATGCTGACGGCAACCTGACTCCCATCCGGCGAGAGGGCCACATTCTGAAAATCCGCCTTCCACGTGCTTTCGACCGACTCGACTGTTCCGTCGCGCGCGATGATGGCCAGATCCGCGTCCCCGGTGGCTTGTCCGCCGATGGTGTAGAGCAAGGTTCCGCTTGATGAGAGCGCGAGATCCACCGCCCCAAAGGCGCGGGTCGCCACCTGATTCGTGAGCGCGAACGATTCTCCCGTAACCGTCAGCGTCTTCAGGTCGAACGGAACCGCCAGCAGGTCGCCCTTGTCCGTCACATAGAGCAGGTGCCCACTCGGCGCATAACGTGCCGTCGCGGCCTCGAGGAGAATGGTCGTCTTGCCAGTGGTGAAGTCGAGTACCGCGACGCGTCTCGGCTCCCGGGGGGCGCGTGCCTCGATCGTGAAGAGCACGCCACGAGCATCCGGAAGCGCTTCCGGCCAGTAGTGGTCTCCCTCGCCGGCGGTGGTGTCAACGGTAGTGACCTGCGTCGGAGTACCGCCTTCCGGGCGAATCCGCATCAAGCCGACGGTGCCACCCTGGGTGAGGCCGTCATAATAAAGGTTGCCATCACTGCTCCACGTCAGCCCGTCGGATCCGATCCGGGTACTGAGGATTGCGATGGGCGGTGCACCGTTCAGGCCGACGATGCGAATGCCTTCGTTGCCAAGATTCGGCACGTACGCCACCCGTTCCCCATCCGGGGAGAACGTCGGGTTTGCGGCACCCTCCGTTCCAGGGATTGGCGCCGCCTGGAGCTGGTCGCGGTTGCGCAGGAGGAGGCGTTCGCCACCGAGTGCCGCGCCCACGTAGACGAGGCGGGAGCCGTCCGGTGAGAGCGCGATGCGGCCACCACGGATGCTGCTGATCTGCTGGCCGTCGGGAAACGCCATGGCGTAGCGCAGGACTGCTGTCTCGGGGGCGGGACGGAGCCATCCCCATGCGGCGAATGCCGAGGCCACAATCGCGATGCTCCACCCCGCTGCCAGCAGCGCACGGCGCGGACGAGGCACCGCGCCGCCAGCGTACAGGCTGGTGGCCGTAGTGAAGCTGGGATTGGCGAGGGCCGCCCCGAACTCCGCCGCCGTCGCGAATCGATCCGCGGGCAACTTCTCCAGTGCCTTCCCGAGTGCGGCGGCCACGTGCGGCGGTACCGATTTCCGGTACTGCGTCACTGGCGCCGGTTGCTCGGCGATGATCTTCATGATGATCTGCTGCGCCGACCCACCGAGGTGCGGTGGCTGACCGGCGAGCATCTCGAAGAGCACGCTCGCGAGCGAGTAGATGTCCGAGCGTCCGCTGATCTCCTTCTCGGCCGTGGCCTGCTCCGGACTCATGTAGTGCGGCGTGCCGAGGGAGAGGCCGGTCTCGGTCATGCGGCCACCCGCTGCTGCGCTGACAGCGAGTGCGATGCCGAAGTCCGCGACCATCGGACGACCATTCGCGAGCAGGATGTTCTCCGGCTTGATGTCGCGGTGCACCACGCCCTGCGTGTGGGCGTAGTGCAGGGCGTCGGCAACTTCGGTCGCGATCCTCAGCGCGTCGTCGACGCCGAACTGAGTCTCGCGATCCAATCGGTCGCGCAGCGTCTCGCCATCGATGAACGGCATCACATAGAAGAGGAAGCCGTCTGCCTCACCGCTGTCGAAGAGCGGCAGAATGTGCGGGTGCTGCAACGCCGCGGTGGTCTTGATCTCGACCACGAAGCGCTCGGCGCCGAGGACGGCAGCGAGTTCCGGCTTGAGGACCTTGATGGCCACCTTGCGCCCATGCTTGATGTCCTGGGCGAGGTAGACCGTGGCCATGCCACCCTGGCCGAGTTCGCGCTCGATCGTGTAGTGATCCGCGAGGGCGGCCCTGAGACGGTCGATGCTCATCGTTTCACCTTGGACTTGAGATCTTCGAAGAAGTGCTCGACCAAGACCACGTCCTGCTGCGCGCGGTTGTCTGGTCGACGGATCATCAGGAAGCGGCGATCGTCCGGCGTCACGTCATACTGTCGGCGGTTGATCGCCTCGGCGAGACCGCTCACCGAGAACAAGGGCTTGGCGCTTCCCGGCGCGAAGCCGGCACCGGGGGAGACGGGGAGTGCCATCAGCTTGCCGCGACTCTTGAAGAAGAGTTCCCGGCCGTTGTTTGACCACCGCGGCTCGGTCCCGCCACCCTGCGATACGGGGTACTTCACTTGCATGTCGGGGAAGGAGGCGACGTAGACCTCCGTGCGTCCGGACTTGTTGGACGAGAAGGCCAACCACTTGCTGTCCGGGGAGAGCGACAGCTGTGTGTTGAAGCTGCTGTCGGAATAGATCATGGAGAGCGTCGTGTCGCCGCGGAGGCGTCGCGCGTAGATCACGCCGTACGACGCGGCGTCGTCGACCCGAAAGACCTGCCATTCTCCGTCCCGACTGAATTCGGCCTCCCAGACGCCCTGCGGAAGATCCAGCTGGAGGCGCGGCGCCATGCCGCCATCCGCGGGACTGAGGTAGACATCGTTGGCGCCGGTATCGGACGAAGCACCAGTGGCCGTGATGAAGGAGAAGCTGCGTCCGTCCGGCGTGAAGTTTGGTCGCCAGCTCCCCAGATCGGCATGCGAGATCTGGATCCGGGATCCGTCTGCGCGGCGCACCCAGAGGCGCGTGATGGCATCGCGCACGGAGACGGCGATTGTCTGGCCGTCCGGCGCCAGTGCGGGATACTCGAAGTTGCCGGTCCAGTCCGGCGCCACCGGCGCCTCGCTGCCATCCCGGGCTACCCAGACCAAGCTCGAATTTCTGAGGTCCTCGGTGCCGAGTTGCAGCAGGGCCAGCCCGGACCGGGAGAATGCGAGTCCGTTCGGGGCCACACTGTCGGCGACGGAGATCGCGCCTGACGTGATCTCGAGGCGCTTCAGGTCGAACCCTACGGCGAACAATCCCCCCGTCCGTCCAGCGTAGAGCAGGTGCCCTGTTGGGGAATACCATCCCCCGGTGGCGCCCGGCACGAGTGTCAGGGTGGTGTCGTTCTCGATGTCGTAGGCGTAGACCGTGGAGCCGCTGGCACAGTTGCCGGGGCATCCGGTGAAGAGCACGCCGCGCCCTCCCGGCAGCGGCGTCAGGGTGGACATGTCGTCCGCGTGATTCGGCCGCGGCGCGCGCAGCTGGGTGACCGGGCCGCCCTCCCCCGACACCTGTGACATGCCACCGGCCTTGTCGGTGAAGATGATCACGTTGTTGTCGAGCCAGGTCGCGACCCGGTAGGTCGCGTTGCCCTCGCTCGCGAGCGTGATCGAGCCACCTCCGGTGACGCGCACCTTGCGGATGACGCCGCCGGGGGAGAGGTAGCCGATCCATTGTCCATCGGGGGAGAAGAACGGGCCACCGGCACCCTCGGTGCCCGGAATCGGCACGGGATGGATCTGATCGCGCCCCTTGAGGAACAACTGGGTGTCATTGCCAGTGGAGTCCGCAAAGACGATGTAGTTCCCGTCGGGCGAGATGGAGACGCGAGACTCGATCCGCTCGGCGCTGGGGTTCAGGAAATCTGAGAATGGGGCGTTCCACAGGACCACGCGTTGCCAGCTGGGGAACGCGGTGGCCGCAGGACGCAGCCAGCCCCAAACAGCAGCGGTCGCGAGTGCGGAGAGGAGCAGGGCCATCGAGAGAGGAGAGAGGAGAGAAGAGGAGTAATTCGTTGCCATTCTCTTTTCTCTTCTCTCGTCTCTCCGTTCTGTCGTCAGCGCGGTCGCGAATTCCGCGGCCGTCGCGTAGCGATCAGCGGGGAGCTTCTCGAGGGCAGTGAAGACGGCCGCCTCGACGTTGGGTGGCACCGACTTTCGCTGCATCGTGAGTGCACGCGGCTCTTCCGTCATCACGCGCGCGATGATCGCTTGCGCCGTAGGTCCGTTG
Source organism: Gemmatimonadota bacterium (assembly GCA_024641735.1). Taxonomy (GTDB): domain Bacteria; phylum Gemmatimonadota; class Gemmatimonadetes; order Gemmatimonadales; family GWC2-71-9; genus Palsa-1233. The sequence continues at coordinate 9,625 of JAHECN010000073.1, forward strand.
AACGGCGGCTCCCCCACCAGCATTTCATAGGTGATACAGCCCAACGCGTAGACGTCGCTGCGCGCGGTGATCTCGCGCTCACCCATCGCCTGCTCCGGCGACATGTAGTGCGGCGTGCCAAGCGACATGCCGGTCTCGGTCATCCGCGTGCCGGCACCCGAACTCGCTGCGAGGGCAATGCCGAAGTCCGCCACGAGCGCACTGCCATCGTGCAACAGAATGTTCTCGGGCTTGATGTCCCGATGGATCACGTTGTGCCGGTGGGCGTAGTCGAGCGCCCCGGCGACTTCGGTGGCAATGCGCACCGCGTCGCCGACGGGCAACTGCTTCTCGCGGGTGAGCCTGTCGCGCAGCGACTCCCCCTCGACAAACGGCATGACGTACCAGAGCATACCCTCGGTGTCGCCGGAATCAATCAGCGCCAGAATGTGCGGGTGCTGCAGATTCGCCGTGGTGCGGATCTCGGCCAGGAAACGTTCGGCGCCAATCACCGCGGCCAATTCCGGGCGCAACACCTTGATTGCCACCTTGCGATGATGCTTCAAGTCCTCGGCGAGGTAGACCGTGGCCATCCCACCGGCGCCGATTTCGCGCTCGATGCGGTAGCGGTCGGCGAGTGCGGCCGTGAGGCGTGCGATGCTGTCAGTCACGTAATGTCCCATCCGAGAGTACGAACAGATCGAATACGGTCGGTGAGTGGTGCGTGGCGGTGAGTTGCAACCTGAAAACTACCATCCTCTCCAATTGCTGGCGCAATCCGGGACCGTGGGTTACAACCAAATATTCCCAAATCCACGAGGATACCATGAGGATCCGTTCCGTGATCGGCGCCATCGCCGGCATGTTCATCGTCATCTCCACCGCACCCGCGCAGGTCGACACCACGCCGCCGCCACCGATCTTCCAAGTTACGACGGTGGAGGTGTTGCCTGGCACGATGATGAGCTTCCGCACCGGGTTTCAGAAGCAGGCCGCGGCCGCCGCAGCCGCCGGTCTCCCCTCAGCGGAGGTGGGCTGGTGGCTCTATTCCTCAGACAATCGCGCTGTCATGGTCCGGCCGCGGTCCCGCGATGCCATGTTCCAGAATCTCGGCGTGGCCGCTGCGATTCGGAAGGCGAACCCAGCGGCCGATTCTGCCATCGGGGCCGCGTTTGGCGAGGCCGAAGTGCAGATGTTGTCCAACGAGATCATCCAGCTGAGCGAAGACCTCTCCTACACTCCGGCGGGCGACCCGATCGAGCCGGGTGGCGCCCGCGTCATGGACCTGACCATCGCCCCGGGTCAGGGCGCGGCCTTCCGGAAGGCCATCGGAGACATGATCGGGCTCATGCGCGAGCTCAAGTACCCGTATCCAGCGAACCTGTACCGAGTGCGCTACGGTGAGGCTCGCACCCAATGGGTGATTTTCTTTGATACGCGCGAGAACTTCCACGGCGCCAAGTCGTTCAATCGGTTGTTCGAGGCCAATCCGACCTTGGCCGAGAAGGCTGGACCGATCTATCAGGCGTTCCTCAAGACGCTGACCGGCATGAAGACGACGGAATACCAATACGAAAAGGCGCTGAGCTTCCCGCCGGGGAGCTGACGCGAGTGTTCAGGGGCTCGCCGGAGGATCGGCGAGTCCCACCCGTTCCACCATCGGCCAATAGCGCGGGTCCTGTCGGATCGGGTCGAGCCGTGGATGCATGCGCAACCACATCAGGCCGGAGGCGTTTTCCGCGATGGCGGTCTCGAGCCAGTGGAAGGCCTCGTCCACATCTCCCAGCGAGGCATGCACGGCGGCGATTCCCCACGCTGACACGACGCGACTGCCGCGTGCGGCGGTGAGCTCACCCAGGATGCGGCGCGCTTCGGCTTCGTTGCCTGCCGCTGCCTCGAGATGGGCCAGACCAAAGGTCGGACCCGCGATCCCGCCCGCCAGTCGGCGCCCTGCTTCGTAGGCGGCCCGCGCGTCGTCGAAGCGCCCGAGTGCCTCAAGTGAGCGGGCGAGGTCGGTATGGGCACCGTCGAATCGCGGGTCGAGTTCGATCGCCATCTTGTAGTGGAAGACCGACTGCTGGAACTCTCGTGCGTAATAGAGCGCATCGCCGAGGCCGGTGCGGATGATCGACGAAAGCGGGTCGAGTTCGATCGCACGCTGGGCGGACGCCACCGCTTCCTCCGTGCGACCCATGGCGATCAGCGAGATTCCGCGCATCGCATGCGCGAAGGCGAGGCCAGGGTTCAGCTCGACCGCGCGGGTGAGCAACGCGAGGCCGCCGGGTACATCGCGCTGGTACGAGGCGATGATCCCGAGCGAGCTCCACGCGTCGGCCAACGCAGGGTCCAGCTCGCGGGCACGGGTCGCGGCCGACCACGCCTCTGTGCCAGCTTCCGCGGGTGGGGCCATGCCGCGCATGACCCGCACGATCTGGCAGTCCGCGAGCGCCGCCCACGCCACAGGGTAGTCCGGGGCAAGGTCAAGCGCGCGACGAGCGTGGCGCAGTGCCACCTCAAGGGCATCCTTCGTCCCGGCGAACATCGAATGCCTGGCCTTGA
>JAHECN010000074.1 GCA_024641735.1 Gemmatimonadota bacterium
GTGAACGCGTCGCTCAAGTTGACACAATTCGGACTCGACTTGGACGAGGCACGTTGTGAAGTCCAGGTGCGCCAGATCATGGAGCGAGCCAAGAGCCTCGGCGGGTTCATCCGGTTGGATATGGAAGGCTCTGACTACACCGACCGGACGCTGGCCTTTCACCGGCGCCTCGCCGTCGACTTCCCCGAGACGGTCGGCGTGGTCATTCAGTCGGCCATGCGGCGATCCACCAAGGACATCGAGACGCTGAATGCGGCTGGCGTCCGCGTTCGCCTCTGCAAGGGTGCGTATCTCGAGGCCGATGAGATCGCATTTCCCGACAAGAAGGATGTGGACGCCCACTATGTGCGGTTGATGCAGATGCTGCTCACGAGCACGACGTATCACGGACTCGCCACGCATGATGAGGTCATCATCGCGCTGGCCAAGCAGTTTGTGACCGAGCACGCCATTCCGCGCGAGCACTTCGAGTTCCAGATGCTCTACGGCGTGCGCCGCGACCTCCAGGACGCCCTCGTCGCGGAGGGGTGGCGGATCCGGGTCTACATCCCGTTCGGCACGCACTGGTACCCCTACCTGATGCGTCGCCTCGCGGAGCGCCCGGCCAACATCTTCTTCATTGTCGGAAACATCATCAAGGAAGGAAGTCGGCGATCGTGACCGATTTCACGCTCGGAGGATACATGGCCGCACACGATCGTGCGGCCGCGTTCGGTGGGAGCGACGGCCGAGCATATTCCGTGGACCTCTGGGTGGATGATGTGCCGGATGCGCGTGGGCGCTTTGGGGGCGCACTGCTCTTCATTCGCTGGGACGCGTCCGGTGACGCGCCCGATGGGCACTACGAGAGCGACTACCTCGTCCGCGGGGAAACCCCAGATGATGCGGCCACCCGGTTGGGTGCCCTGTCGCTCTACGATGTGAAGGCGATCCTCGACGAACTCATCGTCGCGGGCCGACCGGAGGACTTCTGAACGGCTCGCTGGGTGTCGTGCTGGCGCGTGAGGGGGGCAGTTACCGTGTGCTGCTCGACGGCGAGGAGCGTGTCGCCATTCTGCGCGGCAAGGCGAAGCGACTGGAAGACCGTGCGGTGGCGGGCGACCGTGTGCGCATCGATCCGAGCACCCTGGCGGATGAAACGATCGCGATTCTGGGGGTGGACCCTCGGACCTCACTGCTCGCACGGCGCGTTCCCGATGGTCGTGGAACACGGCCTGTTGCCGCCAACGTCGATCAGGTCGTTGTCGTCATCGCGGCCGCAGATCCGGATCCGATTCCGCAGTTGATGGACCGACTGCTGGTCGTCGCCGAAGCGAACGAGATTCCCGCGTGGGTGGTAGTCAACAAGATGGATCTGGGGTCTGCGGAACCGATCGAGGCCCACCTGGCGGGGAGTGGCTATCGGGTGCTCCGGACGATGGCGCGCGGGGAAGAGGGCGTCGAGGCATTGCGGCGCGAGTTGCTCGGCCGGACGACCGTCCTCACCGGACCGAGCGGTGCCGGCAAGTCATCCCTCCTCAATGCCCTGGAACCCGGTCTCGGGTTGCGTGTCGGCGAAGTGTCAAAAAAGGTGGGGCGGGGAACCCACACAACGGTCACAGCGACCATGATTCCGTTCGTGGGCGGCGGCTTCGTCGTGGATACGCCAGGCTTTAGTGAGGTGGGAGTGTGGGACCTGGTGACGGGCGAACTCGATTCCTGTTTCCCGGAGTTCCGCCCGTATCTCGGAGAGTGTCGCTTCGGCGATTGCATGCACTGCACCGAACCGCGGTGTGCCATCCGTGGCGCGGTGGAGGCTGGAACGATCGTGGCGGCGCGGTACGACAGCTACCGCGCCATCCTTGCCGAACTCGAGGCGCTCCCGGAGTCCTGGGAATAGCGGCGCGTCACATCTTGGGGGCCAGCGCCGAGCCCCTGCGACAGGGCGCCTCGCCCATCAGTCCGGCACCGGCGCAGAGTGCCTCCCGCTTTGCCACATCGATCGGATGCAGGACCGAGATCTGCTCGCCCACGGCGACGAAACATTCTTCGCGATTCTTTCCGGGAGGGACATCCCGGCAGAACTGCATCCCGTCTTCCGGGTTTGCCGTGACGTCGATGTAGTTCTTCACGACCCCGACAAAGCAGTACGGCTGATACGCGGGGTCGCCGTTCGAACAGTACCCGATCGCCTTCTTGTTCTTCTGGACGGCCATCCCGCTCGCGTTCGTTCCCAAGCTCTGGTAGCAGAGCGGTCGCCAGGTTGGCTCCACGCGATCGCACTCGGCTGTGGCCGCCGCGAACTTGCCGTTGGTCGATGAGAGGATGATTCCACCCTGCAGTTGGTAGCAGGCCGTGCGGTACTTGGCGTCCGTGGCGGAACAGGGGTAGAGCGCGTCGGTCGAGTCGCGCATCTTGTAGGTGATCGCACCGAGCTGCGGTGCGTGTCCCCCATGGGCGGAGTGATCGGCGGCGGGCGCGGCGCTGGTCTGTTCCAGGGCACGCACCGACACATGGTGACTGCCCGCGCGCGACGCGATCGCATTCTCCATGAACGCGCCTCCGTAGCATGACTCACGATCCCAGCTGTTGGCCAGCCAGTCGCAACGCCCGAGCGCTGCCGGAAGGTTCCAATTCAGCGCCATCTCGAATCCATGCCCCAGGCCGTGCACGCACTGAAAGCGAAGCCAGAGTTCGGCGACGTCCGGTGCCACGGCGTCGCAGAGCGTGACCGCACGCACGGAGTCGAGCGTTCCCTCCGCCGTCATGTATGATTGGGTGACACCGTGGTAGCAGCCGGACTGGTAGAGGCCGGTGCAGGAACGAAACGCCGTCCCGACATCATCGCCGGGCCGCCACGAGCGAATGCCGATCACGTGGGTATATCCGTGCCCATCCCGGGCAACGCTTTCATCTTCCGCGCCAAGACGCTCCAGGGCACCCAATGCAATGCGGGTCCGTCCATTGGCGGCCAGGGAGACGAAGTAGTCCTCCAGACAGGTTTGCCGCGCCTCGGTCGAGTCACGGCGGCACTGGTGATCGGCGAGCGTCGCCAGAGCGAGCGTGTCCCCCGTGGTCGCCAGCGAATCCATTCTGGCCTGCAACACCTCGGGTGCCAGCGGCGCTTGCGCCGCACACGCCACCACCAATACGCAGAGTGAAATCAAGGCGCCGATTTTCACGAGGCTTCTCCCGTCGGTTCGCTGTTCGCTGTTCGCTGTGCCCCGTTCTCCCTTCTCCGTTCTCCGTCCTCTGTCTTTTTGGTCCACCGCTCTGCGTCCCGCGACTCAACCTTCGCCATCATCCGGTCGAAGGCCTCCTGTAGGTCAATTCCTTCGCGATTCGCCATACAGATCAAGACGAACAGGATGTCCGCCATCTCCATCCCCATGTCGCCTTCGGCCTCGTCGGGCTTCTTCGTCTTCTGCCCGAAGCGATGATTCACCTCGCGGGCGAGCTCTCCCACTTCTTCGCTGAGGCGCGTCATGTTGGTCAGCGGGTGGAAGTAGCCCTCTTCAAATTGGGCAATCCACTCGGCAACCCGCGATTGATGGACTCGGAGGCTCATGGCGTCTCGGATGGTAGGACGGGTGGAATCTCTGGCTCCCAATCGATGACCGCGGCGTAGCCAAGGCTTTCCGGGTCGTTGCGCAGGTAGCCGCCCACAACGCCGATCACCGTGAAGCCTCGGCGCAACTGGAACGACAGCGTCGGGTCTCGTCGCAAACCTGCGATGACGTCATCGACATATTCGCTGGCCGTCATCGTGGCTGCCACGCGGTGATACCCGCGCAGCCTTGACCCGGCACGGATTCGGCGAAGGCCGAGACGCTCGACCAGGCGTTGCCGGGCGCGGTAAAGGGCCGACCCAATCCCCTGGCCACGCTCCGTCGGGTCCGTCATCACCTCCGCGCCGTAGAGGGTGCGACCCCGCTCCGGATCATGGTTCGTGAACATCCCAGCGGCCGTGAAGTCGCGCCAGCTGTCGGTGAGCTCGTAGTCGTCCCACAGAATGATCAGGGACGCTGCCATGCCGACCACACGATCCCCGTCCTCGGTCGGCCGGACCGCCACGAGTTGTCCTTCGGGGAAGACCGCCAGGTGCGATTCCAGCTGCTTCGCAGACCACCCTGACCCCTCCCCGTAGATCCGCTCGGAGAGCGTCATGATCTGCGGGATGTCGGAGGAATGCATCGGGCGAACCCGGAGACGCGGGGTTGTCACAACGGAACGATGTTGGTGCCGGTCAGCACTTTCGAGGTGGACTGGCTGTCGCGGAGCGGCAGGACCGTTCCAGTCTCGCGGGACTTGCGGAGATACTCCAGGTCCAGGTCACCAATCACCATCATTTCTTGGTTCACGTTTCCTTCCGCCAAGATGCCATCGCGAGCGAAGGCAAAGTCCGACGGCGTCAGGATCGCGGCCTGCCCATAGTTCAAATGGACGGCCGGAACCATCGGCAGGGAACCGACCGTCGACGATGTGATCACGTACATCGAATTCTCGATCGCCCGCGCGTGGGCGCAATACCGTACGCGCAGGAAGCCCTGACGATCATCGGTGCAGGAGGGAACCACCAGCACGTCGGCACCCTGAAGTGCCGCGGCGCGCGCGATCTCCGGGAACTCCGCGTCATAGCAGATCGCGACGGCAAAGCGTCCCCATGGCGCCTCGAAAATGTTGAGTCCCTCGCCAGGGGAGACGAACCACTCCTCCCGTTCGAAGCGCGTCATGTGCAGCTTGCGCTGTGCCGCCCAGTTGCCGTCCGGACCGAAGACACGGCATTCGTTGCGGAGGGTCTCGCCCTCGAAGACCGGCACCGTGCCACCGACGACATACACCTTGTGGCGCTTGGCCGCCTCTGAGAGCACGGCAGTAACTGCATCGGCCTGATGCGCCAGGTCCCTGATCTGGTCCGTGATCGGTCGCTTGACGTCGCCCAGCGTAAGCAGCTGGACCGAGAAGTACTCGGGGAAGACAACCAGCTTTGCCTTGTAGTCCGCGGCCGTCTCGATCAGCGAAGCGACCTGGTCGGCAAAGGCCTCGAAGGTGGCGACGGGGCGAAGAAAGTATTGCAGCGACGCGACACGAAAGTGCGACATGAACGACTCCGGGGCGGGGGCTATCCGCGAAAGATAGCCACCGCCCCCGGGGGTCCTGCAGAAGAGGATGGTTCGCCTAGTACACCTGTGACCAGGAGCGCTGCCCCAAGGGCCGGGCCAGGGAAGCCCCTGAAATGGCCTTCTCGATCGCGCAGGCCGAGTAGTTGATGGTGACATCGCCGCCGACCGAGCCGGTGCTGGCGTCCACGTCCGCACCCTCTGCGAGCAAAGCGCCATAGATCTTGTTGCCGGAGCCGGTAATCTTGATTTGGTTCCGCACGATGATCAGGCCAACCCATTCGAATCCGCCAACCAATTCCAAATCCCCCTCAATCAGCAGGGTGCCTTGGCCGCGGCTCCCCGCAGCGAACTTGGTCTGCGCGCCGGTGCCGTGGACGACCGGAAAATATCCCATGCAGGGTGTGATCGCGCCAGCCGTCGGTGGGTTGCGGAAGGGCTCTCCAAAGTTGAGCAGCAAGGTCTTGTCGCACGCACCGGTGCCGGCGTCAATCACCGGGGCCACCCCGTTGTATGGCGTGGTATTCGGCAGAATCTTGACCCCGGGCTGGCTCCCGAGGGTAAGGAAGGTGTAGTCGACAAAGTTATTGAACGTCGCGGAGGTGATCGATGCGTCGTTGGGCACGTGCTTGGCGGGGTAGCCGAAGACGTTGTTGAGGTCTGCGGTCCCCACGCCAGTGCCAGTCGCGCTCCGCACACCGACCACGTCATCGCTCGTCCCCGCATCGATCGCGGCGCACTCACCTGCGCCCCATTGCGGCGGCAGGGAATTGATGCCACTCACCGCGAAGGCATTGCCGTTGAACTTGATTGGATCGCTGACGGTCACGGCCGCGTTGACGCCGATGGTCGGCTTCGCCAACCGGTAGAGCTGCACCAAGGCAAGCTCGGACAACCGTCCGGCGCCGCCCGCCCGCCATCCCAGCGCGGTAGCCATGAAGAGTTGCGGGTTGAGTCGCCGTACCGTCACACTATGAAAGAGCTTGCCGGCCTGCAACGTCCGGGTGCCGCTCGCCCATTCAGTGGGAGCGGCGGAGGTCCACACCGGAAGCGCATTCTGCACCGCCGGATCCCAAGTCGCTTCCAGTTCTCCAAGCGCCGACTCGGCAGCCAGCTGCGCCTCGCCGGCATACGTCGACTGGCTTGAGGAATTGCGATCGGAGCGCACCACGAGAAAGGACGTGCCGACTGCCGCACCGAGGACCACGAGCGTGAAGAGGGCCAAGACGAGTGTGATGCCGCGGCGATCGCGGTGTAGGTGCGCAGGGGAGCAGGTAGTTCGCGTCATGGACGACACTCTCTTGTCATGGTCGGAGCGAGTTTCGCAGCGACACGCGCATCACAATTGGATAGTTCGATTGTGCCCGATTGGTGCTTCCCGCCAGCGACACGTCTGAGCCAGTGGTCGTGCTGAGGTTGAACTGGATCGACCGCACCACCAGCGGGTCGGCCGTCCCGGGGCTCACGGCCGTTCCGGTAGCGTCAAAATAGGTAATCGCGATGCCAGAGGGTCCGCTCAGTGGACCAATGATCGGCTGCAGCGACGTTTCGCCGAGGGATACGGAACGTCGACCCAGGAAGTACTCTCCCGTGGTGGCATCGAGCATCCGAGCGTATTCCATCCGCTCAAACCAGCGAATCGGTCCACCAATCCGATGGTTGGTGAGCGCCATGTTGACCCCTGGCGCGATGAGTGGCGTTGCCGAGAGGGTGAAACGGATCGCCGGATCACTGCCATCACAAGTGGAGTTCAGGTCAATCGCCGAGACGGTCATCGGCACCCACTGGTCGTCAAAGGCGGCGTTGGGGTCAAACTCCAGGAACAGCAAGATGCGATCGGTGAGCAGCGGTACCCGCTGGCCGACGATGCCGCGTCGAATCCTGAACTCACTGAGTGTTGGCGTACCGCAGGTAATTCCCATGCCGCGTGCCGCAAAGAAACCGAGCCCGGCGGGCTCCATCAGGACCAAATCGCTCGAGGCAGAGTTGGTGGTGGTATTCGTGTCATAGCCGATCTCGCGCAGCTCTTGCGGGAGCAGGAGGGCGCCAACGCGTGCTTCCCCTTGTGTCGCCGCGACCCGCACCTGCGCGCTCGAGGTGATCATCACCGAGGTGAAGACTCGCGAGAGGGCAATGCCAATGATGCCGATCATGGCGATCACGATCAACAGTTCCATCAGAGAAAAACCGCGTCGCTTCAGCATGCGATCCTCGCGGTCAGTGTGTCGGTGCGCAGGCCCGTCCTGGCCAAACGGTATTGGGCACGGATCTGTATGGTCCGGAGGAGCCCCGTCGTGGGGACGGTCCAGGAGAGTGTGACTCCTCTTGTAGTGACTGGCGTGACGGAACTCGCGAAATTCGCCGCCGTGCATGGCGGTGACGTCGCCCTGGCGTACGAGAGCAGTTCATCGAGTTTGGAGGCGCCTTGTGCGGCAGCCACCGTGGCGAGTCGGCTGCGACTCAGGTTCCGGGTGGTGTAGATCGCGCCCGCGGCGACGGCCAGTACGCCGAGCGCAAGGATCGTGATGGAGACGAGAACCTCCACTAGGGTGAAGCCTCTGGTGCGTGGCGCCTTCATTGGATTCGCCCCAGGCCCGTAATGGTGACCGTTTCCGTGCTGCCACCCTTCGCCGCCGTGAACGTGAACGGAGTACCGGTCAGAATCAGTCCGGTCGGTTCGATCCGGAGTGTCGTCGCGGACACCGTCGGGGCAAGCCGGAACTCGGCCGGGAAATTCAGCGGACGCCCGATGGTGTCGAGCACGCCGGCCGGACTGATGGTCACGACCGCGATCCCCGACGTTATGCGGATGGTGGCAGCCTGCCGCGTCTGCAGCGCCGCCGTGCGTGCCTCCCGAAACAAGGCCCGGAACGACGCGCTCGCCCCGGAGACGTCCCGTTGCGTCATCGCGGCACCGAATCGCGGAGCGGCGGTGGCCAAGAGAATGCCAATTACCACGACGACGAGGAGCATTTCGATCAGCGTGATTCCCGCACGCGACCACGCGCGAGCGGCGGGGGCGCTCGGCTTCTGTGTCGGGTAGTCTGCAGCGAGAGTCATCGGATCCCTCAGTCTCGGTCGAACCGACCCAACCTGTAGGTCGAGTCTAAGTATCCACTCCGGGCCCCCCATCGGCTAGTCGAGGAGTACCACACGAGAATGCTATATCACACTCAATATGATGGCCAATTGTCGAGCCACCCGTTCCGAACCCTCTGCCAGCCGCCGAAGCGGCCCATCGCAGAGGCCATAGCACAGGAGTCGTACTGGTACAACTTGTTGCCGTTGCCGACCGTTTGGTCGGGGACCGTCATCCCCAGCTTCAGATTCAGTCCGGTCACGATCCCGCCCCGCACCTTGTTGTTTCCGTTGGACGTCAGGACGCCTCCAATCAACACGATGCCATCCCAAGTATCGCTGCCGTTGATAGTGAGGTCGCCGGTAACAATGAAGATTCCCTGGCCATCCCCAGGAAGCACCGCATCACCTTCCACAAAGACGATCGGCCAATTGCTGCCGTTCATCTGGGCCGAGGTCGGATACGCCCCGCTCGTCGGGGAGGTCGTCTTTCGGTAGTAGTCTGGTGTCAGGGCGGTCCGGGAAACAATGCCAGCCCAGTCGATGTCCACTGCATCCTTCGCTGTCCCCGTTGGCCCCGGCGTACCGATCGCGACCGGCGTGTCGTCCGGGTTGCCGTCGATCGGTCCGGTGAAGCCGGAATAGTCCGGTGCGGGGTTCCCACTCGAAATCGAGGGAACCGCAACGCCCGGGATCGAGGGGCGTGGTGCTGGTGCCGTCGTGCAAGCATCCACGCCGCTCAACGAACCGGAGTTGCCGTTCTTCTGCATCGGTGTCAACGAGACGAAGCCCGCCGGCAGATTCAGCGTAGCAGACGAGAAGCGCATCATCTGGGCAACCGTGCGCACGGCAACGCTGCTATTCGCGGCGTAGCGGTCCAAGGTCAAATTTTCGCCTCGTGACGCCACGATGAATACCGTGTCGCTCGCCGCCGCTCGCATCTGATACATCGTGACGACCGCTCGTCCGCCCGGAATCGTGTACACCGCTGAATCGGGGAACGACGTCGGAATTGTCGTGTGGGCCTCCAGGTACCGATCGATCCCACTCTGGGCAATCGCGAAGGCATCCACCTGCGCTGCAAGGTCGAGGGCGCCACGCCGCTCAGCCGTCGTGCGCATTGTGGCGCCAGTCACGGCTACCATCAGCAACAGGACCAGTAGCATCGTCAGCAGGAGGGAAACACCTCGCTCGTTCTGTCGGCGCGTGGGCATCGGCATCTCCCTAATTCATCCGATTGACAAAAAAGACGGAGGATGTGAAATCCGCCTGTTCCGGTGACGCCCGGAGTCGGGCCGTCCGATCACTTTCGCCGGGCAGGAAGAACTCAATGCCGCGGATGTTGGTGAGCGGCGAGGGGACGGCAGTCTGCGATGTAGTTGACGCAAGGTCGTAGAACCGGAACGCCGCGGTCGCGTCGAATGGCGCGGCGAGCTCCACGGCTCCACCACCACCGTCGAGGTAGTCGCGCCAGAGCGCCGTGCGTCCAGAGAGCCCGGCTTGACCCGAGGCCCCAAAGTAGAATCGGGTGCGACGATAGAGGACGATCACGGCCCCGACCGTCAGCGGTGTGGACCCGACGCCACCAGGTGCCAGCTCAAATACCCGCGTCTTCTGATTGGGAGCACCAGCAGGAGCCGTGATCGGCGCAATTCCGGCACTGGTACAACTCGACGACCAGGTCGTCAGCTCCGTGAGCGCTCCACTTCCTGCTTGTCCCCAACTGCCATTGCTGGCCCGTACTGCCACCCCAGAATAGCCCGGTGTCGCAAAGGCGATGCTGTCGACCGGCAGGATGGCGATCACGGGACTCCCGCCTGTACGACAGACCAACCCCATCGCATATGGGACGCGCAGCGTCAAGGAGCCCGCGGAGGCGGATTCAATACCCCACTCCGGATCGACCATCCGAACATCATTGCTCAACGCAGCCAAAGCCGCTCGGCTCACCCGTCGCGCCGACCGGAGCGACTCGGTCCGCTCTTCGAAGCGATTGGAGGAGAGGAGTAGCTTCGTGACCCCCGCACCAAGAATCGCGGCGACCACGAGGGAAACGAGGAGCTCGATCAGCGTGAAGCCGAGGCGGCGAGGGATTCGCGGCATCATGGGCCGAACGGCGACGGCGCCGCCCCGGAAACACGTTCAATGGTGCGCGTGATCGCACCGATCGGCCGAAGCCCGGTTGGCGTCACGGTAACGGACACACTCTGGCGAAAGCCTGAGGTGGACACTGTCGTTGTAATGGTGTACGGGAACGGCTGGGTCGTCACCGTCCGAGTCGTCGTACCGTTGGGGAGCACTCCCGGCGGCAGCGCGGCAACCCGAGAAATCTCGGTGTTGAGTGCCGCGGTCCGGTAGCCGATCTCGCCAGCGGCAATCGTCCGACGTGCGCCAAACGCGAGAGCATTCGCCAGCGCGACCCCGACGGTGCCAAGAATCACGACAGCGATTAACACTTCGATCAGCGTAAAGCCACCGCGGGCGCTTGGGCGTTGGTTCATTGGGTGATCCTCACCAGGCCGGCGGCCGAGACGGCGATGATCCGAGTATTGCCGCGTCCCGTCAGCGTGACCGTCATCGGTGCACTCACGGCCCCGGACGGGAAGATCTGGACGGTCGCCGGGGCGAACGTCAGCGTACTGACACCCGCATCGGGCCCGACCGCGAGGACGCGCCGGAAGCGTATCGTATCCGCCGGCGACGTGGCCCGATCCCGCACCGTGTAAACTCCAGGCGACTCCACCGTGAGCGTCATCGGCCGCCGCCGCCGTCCGGCCAGCGTAATCGCATGCTCCAAGTCTGCCGCGACAACCCCGGCCGCCTGATTCACCTTGCTTCGCGCTACCAAGAGTCCGACCTTAGGAGCGGCCATCGCCGACAAAATGCCGATAAAGACCACGACCACGATCAGTTCGGTGAGCGTGATCCCGGCGCGTTGGCGCGGTCGGTGGGAGGTGGGCTTGTTCATACGCCCTACTCCCAGCGAAAGTCATGCCGGGAACAGCCAAGGAGAAACCCTGTTATGCGCTCACGAGATCGTATTCTCACGAACCTCGAGCAGATCTACCGCGAGTCCTACGAGCAGGCCCAAGACGCCGGGTCCCCCACCCGGATGTCCGATCTGGACAACTCGTACATGCGGGATCAGTTGATGTTGGAGGTGCTGCTCGATATTCGGGATCTCTTCGCGGTCTCCCCGGCAGCCCCCGCGACATCCGGGCAGAGTGCCTTGGAGAAGCTCGCTGCCCTTCGGAAACTCACCGGACGCTGAACCTCGCGGACCGGTGCGCCAGCATTCCTCCTCTCGCTTCTCTCCTCTCTCGTCTCTCCTCTCCCCTACTTCCCTGAGGCTCACGGCGGGGCGATCTTCCCCTCCATGGCTACTAGAACTTCCTCCCGCGTCCGGACCGCCTCGAAGCTCGACAAGGCGGATCTCCTCGAGTTTTACCGCCTGATTTACCTCTCCCGTCGATTGGACGACAAGGAAATCCAGCTCAAACGGCAAAACCGGATCTTCTTCCAGATCTCCGGTGCCGGACACGAAGCGGTGCTGGTTGCCGCGGCCAAGGTGTTCCGCGCCTCGCACGACTGGTTCTACCTCTACTACCGCGACCGCGCCCTCTGTCTCGGCCTCGGCATGACCGCCACCGAGCAGTTGCTCTCGGCCGTCGCCGCCGCAGATGATCCGAACTCTGGTGGCAGGCAGATGCCGTCGCACTGGGGTCACAAGGATCTGAATATCGTCAATACGTCGTCGCCGACCGGAACGCAGTTCCTGCAAGCCGTCGGCGCGGCGGAGGCCTGGCTCCGCGCCTCCGCCGATGAACGGACCGCTGATCTGACGCCGGGCGACGAGGTGATCCTCTGCACCACCGGCGATGGCACGACCAGCCAAGGCGAATTCTGGGAATCCTTGAATTCCGCGTGCAACCTGAAGCTCCC
>JAHECN010000075.1 GCA_024641735.1 Gemmatimonadota bacterium
CAGCACGGACCGCTTGCAGTTCGGGCCCGACCTTCGCAGCGAGCAGGGCCGTTGCATCCGGGGCGGTAGGGGCCGTAGCGCAGGCGGCAAGGGACGCGACGGCGAGCAGGACTGGGACACGCATGGGAGACTCCTGGAAAGGGATGAGAACTGCGTCGATCAACCACGCGACCAAGTTGGTGCGCAGCGGTTAGCTGTTCTATTCCCCAATAATTAGCCAAGTATTAGCTTCCCTCATGATCCGCATTCAGTTCCTTGGCGGGGCCTGTCTCCGCGACGGTGCCGCGGTCCTGACGGGCCCACCGGCACAGCGTCATCGCATTGCGCTGCTGGCGCTGTTGGCTGGGGCGTGGCCGCTCCCCGTCCCGCGGGCTCGGCTGCTCGCGCTGCTCTGGCCCGAGAAGGACGAGCTTGCCGCCCGTCGGCTCCTCAACCTCGCTGTCCACGTCCTGCGCAAGGCGCTCGGCTCCTCCGCCATCGTGACGATCGGCGACGGACTCCTCCTCGGCACCGACGGTCTCAGCTGCGATGTCCTCGATCTTCGCGCGGCCGCCGCGGATGACGACGTCGCCCGCGTGGCAGAGCTTCACGCGGCACCACTGCTGGATGGCTTCTCACTCCCTGAGGCCGTGGACTTCGGTCACTGGCTCGACGACACGCGTCGCGAGTTGCAGCGGATCCATCGACGCGTGGTGCTCTTGCAACTCGAACGCAGCGAGGGTCAGGGCGACCTGCACGGCGCCGTTGCGGCATGTCGCCAGCTCGTCGCACTCGACCCCTACTCCGGAGATGATGCGAGGCGTCTGATGCGTGCCTTGGAGCAGGCGGGGGATCGGGCGTCCGCGATTCGTCAGGCGGTCGAGCACGCGCAGCGTCGGCGCGCCGATCTCGAACTTGGTCCCGACCCCGCCGTTGCCATCCTGGCCGACGAGTTGCGCGAGGGTGTGCTCGCGGCGGTCGAACCGCCGTCCATCGCCGTCCTCCCCTTGCGGATCGTGGGGGCGGAACCTGAAGCCCATGCGCTCGCGGATGGGATTGCGGAAGAGGTCATCGCGTTGCTCACCAAGCGGCGTGACCTGCGGGTGATTGCGCGAGGTGCGGTGCAGGCATTGCGCGCGCGTGATGCGACGCCCCGCGATGTCGGGCGTACGCTCTCGGTGCGACATGTCCTTGATGGTTCGCTGCGCGTGGCCGATGGGCGAGTGCGCGTGGTGGCGACGCTGATTGATGCCGAGACCGAGCGGCCGATCTGGGCGGAGAGCTACGAGCGAGCGCACACGGACGTACTGGCACTGCAGTCTGACATTGCGCTTCGGCTGGCGGACGCCGCGCACGCGGAAATCGCGGCGGGCGCTCAGTCCGGCCGCGATCTTCCCGGGCCGGATTCGCTGGCACATCGCCTGGTGCTGCAAGGGCGGCAGAACCTGAGAGGGCACACCGTCGTTGCGCTTGCGCGGGGACGCGATGCCTTTGTGCGTGCGGTGGAGCACGCCCCGAACTACCTCGATGCGCACATCCAGCGCGCGCTCGCCTGCCTCGAACTCGCGGAGGAAGGCGATCCCGAATTCCCCGCCCTGCACGCCGAGGCCTCGGCGGCGGTCGCCCATGCGCTGGCGCACGATCCACGGCACCCCGAGGCGCTCGCCACCGACGGAATGATCCGAATGATGATGCACTATGACTGGGCCGGTGCGGAGTCCGCGATCCGCTCCGCGCTTGAGCGTGCCCCCGCGCATCCGTTGGTGCACGACCTTTTGGGGCGGCTCTTGTGGGCGATGGGGCGCTACGACGACGCGTTGCTGCTGGCACGGCGTGCACAAACCCTCGGTGCCACGCCGCATGGCATCGACCCCGTCACCATGCTGCTCAGTGCCAACCGCTATAGCGAGGCGCTGACCCACGCGCGGCTCGCTGTCGAGGTCGATCCGTATGCGCCGAAGACCCACGCCGGGCTCGCCTGGGCGCTCTTTCTCTGTCGGCAATACGAGGCCGGGGTTCGCGCGATGGAGGAGGCAGTCACGCGGTCGGATGGGCATTTGCGGTGGCGCGGCGAAATGGGGCAGATGTACGGGATGATGGGGCGGTGGGCCGATGCGCGGACACTGATCGGAGAGCTGGAAGCGATCCCCGGGATCTCACCGTGCTACGTGGCACATGGGTACCAGGGACTCGGCGAGGCGGACGCCGCCCTCACCTTGCTGGAGTCGGCCGTGGCATCAAAGTGCGGCCAAGCGTACGGCATTCGCGGCTCATTCCTCTATGCACCACTCCGGGGACATCCGCGGTTCGGCGCGTTGGTCGCGACGATGGGGCTGCAGGCGCAGTGAGGAGGACCGTTTCGAGCTGCTGCTCAGGCGTGAGGTGGAACAGCTCCCCCACCATCCATCATCCTCCTCTCGCCTTTCTCTTCTCTTCTCTCCTCTCTCCTTCTTGGCGGGCACGGCTTTCAACATTCTTCAGGGTGGCACCGTCGAGCGCCGTTCGCTGTTCTCGGTTCTCCGTCACCTCTTCTTCGTGCGGTGCGCGCGGTACTCCACCTGTGGCAGCGATTTGAAGTCCTCGTCCTGCGTCCACACTGTTCCACTGACGGCCATGGCAGTCGCGTAGATCATGCTGTCGGCAAGCGCGAGCTCATGGCGTCGCCCGATGGTTGCCGCGTCGATCGCGAGTTGATCGTCGAAGGGCACGACGGTGGCTTGGCGCATCTGGGCGAGGACGTCGGGGATGATGGCGCGACGGCCTTGGGCGTCGAGCCGCCGGAGGACCTCCGTGATCACGATGGTCGGGACGACGAGTTTGCCGACCGACTCAATCACCGGCGCGAAAAACTCCGCGTTGGGGCCATCGGCCAAGTACTCCAGCCAGGCCGACGAGTCGACCACGTTAGACACGGTCGGCATCCCGCGGCACCCGTGTGTCGATCCCGGGCGCGATCCCACGCAATCGCTGCATCGCGCCGACCGGCACCAACGTGATCCGATCCTCGAAAATCACGACTTCGATTTTTTGCCCGGGCTTCAAGTGGAACGCCTCCCGGACAGCCGGGGGAATCACCACCTGATACTTCGACGAGAGAGTCACCGCGGCCACGAGTTGCTCCATGCCAGAGACTCCTGAAGCTAGGGGTAGGAAGGCCCGTGTTCAACGCATAAGGCATCGATCGGGTAACAGTGGTCGCAGGTCGCCTTGGGGGAGGAGTGAATCACCGCAGCCGTGGGCACATTCTCGCGGGTTTGGGTTTCGGCCCCTTCGACATCGCCCGCTTCGCGGGCTCCGGTCAGGGTGACAGGACTATGGTTCTGTTCTCCGTTCTCCGTTCTCCATTCTCCGAACGCTTGACAGCCTTGGGACCATGGGCGATCTTTGTTCGCATCCCGAACAAAGATCGCCCGGCTCCCGCCTATCCCCTCGATATGGCGCCCCGGGGTACCGATTGGCCGTACTCATACCGGAGCTCCCGCCCATGGCCCCTCGCCTCCTTTCCCGCCGCCTGGTCCCTGTGGTGGGGCTCGCCCTGCTCGCTGCCTGCGGCCGTGACCTCACGACGCTGCCCGATGCACAGGCCCCGAATATTGCCGGGGTCTATGAGCAGAACTTCGTCGCCGCGTCGTTCCAGGCCTTCGGGGGCTCCGATGTCGCGGCCCTGACCATCGACCCGACCACGGTGCGGAATGGGGCGCCTGCCCTCAAGGTCGTGGTGCCGGGGCCGGGGAGTTACGCTGGTGGCGCCTTCGTGGCGAACAGCATTCGCGACCTCTCCAGCTACAACGCGGTGACCTTCTACGCCAAAGCGAGCAAGAATGCGACGCTGAACGTCGCCGGCCTCGGCAACGACAACACCGGTACATCGCGCTTCACAGCCGAGCGCGCGGACATTCCGCTCACGACCAACTGGACCAAGTACACGCTGCCGATTCCGCTCGCGTCCAAGCTGACGCAGGAGAAGGGGCTCTTCTACTTCGCCGAGGGTCCCGAGGACGGGGCGGGCTACACCATCTGGTTTTCCGACATCAAGTATGAAGCGGTCACCACCATCAGCAATGTCCGGCCGACCATCGCCGCGCGCACCGTCGATGGCGAGGTCGGTGGGACGCTGACGGCGTCAGGTACCGCCGTGACCTTTGCGGTGAATGGCGCCGACCAGACGCTCTCGGCGGCACCGGGGTACTTCAGCTTCGCCTCGTCGGATGCGGCGGTGGCGACGGTCTCTGCGACGGGCGCCATCCAGATCGTTGGCGCCGGCACTGCATCCATCAGCGCCACCCTCGGTACAACGCCCGCGGTGGGCGCGATCACGCTGCGGAGTGCCGTCGGCCCGGCTGTCGCTGCTGCGACACCAACGCGGCCCACCGCCGACGTCATCTCCCTTTTCAGTGACGCCTACACCAATGTGGCGGTCAACACCTGGTCGGCGTCGTGGGATCAGGCCGACGTGGCCGATGTCATGGTTGCCGGCAACAACACCAAGAAGTACACCAACCTCGTCTACGCCGGGATCGAGTTCACCGGCACGCCAGTGAATGCCACGGCAATGAAGTCGATGCACCTTGATGTCTTCCCGCAGGGTGATGGACCGTTCAAGGTGAAGTTGGTCGACTTTGGTGCCAACGGCGTCTTCGGCGGTGGTGACGACTCCGAAGCGCAGGTGACCATCGCCGTGACGCGCGGGGCGTGGAACAGCATCGACATCCCCTTCTCAAGCTTTGCCGGACTGGCGGGTCGCACGAAGCTGGCGCAGATGGTGATCGAGGGTGGTGGCCCGACGCTCTACCTCGACAACGTCTACTTCTACACCTTCGTGGTCCCGACCACACCGCCGACTGCGGCCCCGACACCGACGTTTGCTGCGGCGAACGTGGTCTCGCTCTTCAGCAACGCCTACACCAACGTGACCGTCGACACCTGGTCGACGGGCTGGGACGTGGCGGATGTCGAGGATGTGCTGATCGCGGGGAACGCGACGAAGAAGTACACCAATGTGGTCTTCATCGGGATCGAGACGATCGCCGCGCCGGTCAACGCTTCGACCATGACCCACTTTGTCTTCGATCTCTGGACGCCGTCATCCACCGACCCGCCGGCGGTCTTCAAGGTGAAATTGGTCGATCTGGGAGCCAATCGGGCCTTTGGCGGAGGCGACGACGTCGAATCCGAGATCACCCTGTCGCGCAGCTCGACGCCCGCGCTGGTGACCGGTTCGTGGGTGCGCTACGAGATCCCGCTCTCCTCCTTTACTGGGCTGACCACCCGGGGTGCCATCGGGCAGTTGATCCTGTCGGGCAATCTCGGTACGCTGTTTCTCGACAACGTGATGTTCCGGAAGTAATCACCATGTGAGGACCAGACCGCATGCCACCAACCGAAGACGCATTGGCACAGGTGGCACGCGGCCCGGGTGGGGTGGCGGGAGCATCAGGACATCGCCGAACCTTGGCGGACGCCGTCCTCCACTTGATCTGGGTGGAGCAGCGGATCTCCCGGGCGGAAATTGCGCGGCGCACCCAGCTCTCGCGCTCGACCGTCTCGGAGATCGTCTCGGACTTGTTGGAGACCCGCCTCTTGGCGGAGGCGGGCACAGGCCCGTCACGGGGTGGGCGTCGGCCGATCGCGCTCGAGTTTCAGGACAACGCCTACACCATCCTCGGCGTGGACATCGGGGCGAGCCATGTCGCGGTGATCCTGATGGATCTCGGCGGACGACAGTTGGCGTGGCGACAAGCCGACTGGCCGGTGCGCGTTGATCGTGCGGGGACGCTGGCGCTGGTGATTCGCTTCTGCGAGGAGTGTCTCGCCGAGCATGGTGGGCGGCGGAAAGGATTGCTGGGGATCGGAATGGCGGTGCCGAGTCCGGTCGACCCCTCCGACCCCGAACGGATTTCGATGCTGGCGATGCCGGCGTGGCGGGGTGAGAGCGGTGTCGCGGAACTCCGAGCGCGCTTCAAGGTGCCGGTGCTGATCGACAACGATGCCAACCTGGGGACGCTCGCGGAACATTGGTGGGGCGCAGGACGCGGGATCGATGACTTCACCTACATCAAGATGGGAACGGGGATCGGCTCCGGGCTGCTGGTCGATGGCAAGGTGTACCGAGGTTCGCATGGCGTGGCCGGAGAAATCGGGCACGTGGCGATCGACCCCCGCGGCGAATCCTGCATCTGCGGCAATCGCGGCTGTCTGGTGACACTGGTCGGGACGCCGGCACTGGAGGCACTCGCCACGCGGCTCTTGCCGGACTATCCGACCAGCGTGCTCCATCAGGGTCTGGTCACCATTCAGGCCATCGAGTCCGCTGCCCTCGCAGATGATCCGCTGGCGACCGAGGTGGTACGACGGGCGGCAGAGTACCTCGGTATCGCGGTGGCGGGGCTGTTGAATTTGTTGAACCCGACGGCTGTGATCTTCGGCGGCGGCTTTGCCCGACTCGGCGACCGACTCACGGAGCCAGTGCGCCAACAGGCCATCGCACGGACCTTCGTCGGTTCGATGGCCGCGGAGATTCGCACCAGCCAACTCGGCCCCCAGGACGTGGCAATCGGTGCCGCGACCCAGGTCCTCGACGCTGCGCTAACTGACCCGACGCTCTTCCCTACCATCGGGGTGCGTCCATAACCCTTCGACCCGCCGAGCCATGATCAGATTCTCGCTCTTCCTCACCCTGCTGACCTCGTCGCTCGGCTGTGGCTCCACGGGACCGGCCCCGCTCCAGAATCTTCAGCTCGTCTGGGAAGATTCCTTCGATGGCCCGGCGGGGACCCTCCCCAGTAGTGCCAACTGGAATTTCGATCTCGGCACCGACTGGGGAAACGCCCAGCTCGAATACGACACTGACCGCTCGACCAACGTGTCGCTCGACGGCAACGGGCACCTCGTCATCACGGCTCGCCAGGAATCGTATCAGGGGCGGAACTACACCTCGGCGCGCATTACCACCAACAACAAATTCGAGACCGACTTCGGCCGCGTTGAAGCGCGGATCAAGATTCCGACCGCGCGCGGCATCTGGCCGGCGTTCTGGATGCTGGGCGCAGACTTCCCCGAGACGGCGTGGCCGCGCGCTGGTGAGATCGACATCCTGGAGAACTTCGGTCGTGAGCCGAATGCCGTGCAGAGCGCCATCCATGGGCCAGGATATTCTGGCGGGAATTCAGTCTACCGCAAGTACACGTTGCCGAACGGGATTTTTAGCGACGACTTCCATCTCTTCGCGGTCGAATGGACTGCCGACGTCATCAACTTCTTCGTGGATCAGACGCTCTACCATACGATCCGCAAGCAGAATGTCCCGGGGGAGTGGGTCTTCAGCAAGAAGTTCTTCATTCTCCTCAACCTGGCAGTCGGCGGTGGTCCAGCGGGACCACCTGACGGCACCACCTTCCCGCAGGTGATGCAAGTGGACTACGTCCGAGTGTATCGATGAGCCTTCGCGAACGGATCGCCGCGACCTCCCAGCTGGCCATTGCGGCCTGGCACAAACGGCTCGGGACGTCGCCCGCCAAGCCGGTGGCACACTTCGAGACTGCGCCAGAGGATCGCATCCTCTTCACGCACAAGCTCGCCTACGGCATGGGCGCCTTCGTCAACAACACGCTCGCAGCTGCCATTGGCGGGATGACGGTGATCCTCAACCTCGGCCTCGGCATGAATCCCGCGCTCGTCGGCTTCTTGGGCGCCGTGCCCCGGGTCTTCGATGCGCTGACCGATCCGTTGATGGGCTACATCTCCGACAACACCCGCTCGCGCTGGGGACGCCGCCGTCCCTACATCTTTACCGGTGCGGTGCTTGCTGGCGTGATCTTCATGATCTTGTGGCAGTTCCCGACTGGGCGGAGCGAGAACTTCTACGCCTGGTACTTCCTGATCGGGTCGCTCTTCTTCTACGTCGCCTATACCATCTATGCGACGCCGTGGGTCGCGCTCGGCTATGAGCTGACACCGGACTATCACGAGCGCACCCGCTTGATGGGCGTCCAGAATTTCATTGGCCAACTCGCCTATGTGGTCTCACCCTGGTTCCTCTGGGTGATGGCGAACAAGGCATGGTTCCCCGATCTGGTGCAGGGCGCCGCGGGGCTGGCGATCCTGATCGGTGTGGTCACCATCGTGATCGGCATCATTCCCGCGATCGTCTTGCGGGAGCGCTTCCAGCCAGCCGTGGCCGAGGCCGCTGAAGCCGCCTCCGCGGTGACCGAGCCCACGATGGTGATGCTGCGCCGCAACATGGCGGCGTTCGGCAAGGGGCTCGCGACCACGCTCCGTTCGCGCCCGTTCCGGCAGCTCTGCATCGCCACCTTCCTGGTCTTCAACGGCTTCATCATGATCTCGTCGTTCCAGGTCTACGTGATCATCTACTACGTCTTCGGCGGCGATCAGGCGATGGGGGCCAAGTACGCCGGCTACGCGGGTACGCTCGGTGCCGTCTCCACCTTCCTGGTGATCTACATTGTCACGGTGCTCGGCACGCGCTTGGGCAAACGGCGCGCGTTCATGGTCTCCACCACGATCTCCATTGTCGGCTACCTGTTGAAGTGGTTCTTCTACAATCCGTCGCATCCCTGGATGCTGCTGATTCCGGTGCCGCTGATGGCATTCGGTCTCGGCGGCCTCTTCACCTTGATGGGCTCGATGATCGCCGATGTGGTCGACGTCGATGAACTCGAGACGCATGAACGGCGCGAAGGGATGTTCGGCTCGATCTACTGGTGGGTCGTGAAGCTTGGCATGGGGGCCGCACTCCTCGGGGGTGGCTTCCTCCTCAACGCGACCGGCTTCGATGTCGCGCTCGAAGGGAGTCAAACGCCGGAGACGATCGTGTTGCTCCGTCTCTTCGATGCGGTGATCCCCGCGATTGCGTCGGCCGTCGCGATCTACATGGTTGCTTCCTATCCGATCTCGGAGGAGCGGGCCCACGAGGTGCGCACCGAACTGGAGCGCCGGCGTGGCGTGGTGGGCGCTGGAGGCTGACGCGCGCTGTTGGCCAGATGTGACACGGGGACCGACGATTGTCGGTCCCCGTGTGCGTTGTGGCCTGTCCTTCGGTTAGTTCAGCGAGAGTCCATACCCGATCGGGTAGCGCGTCGCGCCGTCGTCATCGGGCCAGGGGAAGGAGAGTCGCCCCTGCACGGGGTGATCGCCGAAGAGTACGTCCGCGACGCCCTGACCCTCGGAGCCCGGGAGCCACGCGGCAATGAAGGCTGCCGACTCCGCCATCTCGGGCGTGACGATCAGCGGACGGCCCGAAATCAGCACGGTGACGACCGGAATCCCCTGCGCCGTAATCCGGCGGATGGTCGCGAGATCTTCCGGGTGAAGGCGCGCCAGCTCCAACGTGGTTCCGTAGGCGGGAAGTGAAGTCGTGATCCCCCCAAATCCGGAGCCGGCGCCCATCGGTTGACCGAGCCGCGCGTCGGCCGGGCCGTCGCGCCGAGCCGATCCGGTGCCGACCTGTGGCACCACGCGAATGTCTCCCATCCCTTCCGCGTACGGGCGCTCGCCGATGACCACGACGGCGACCGTGTGGCGACTCGGGTCAGCGGCGGAGCCATCGACGCTCAACTCCGCCTGCGGCGCCACCGCGTGGATCCCTTCCCAGATCGAGGTGCCGCCGATGATCTGATCGTTCCCTGAGACCCCCTGCCACGCGACGGTGAAGCCACCGCACTGATGGCCGCGATTGTCGGCGTTCTTGCCGGCGACCAGGATCGTGGCGTCGGTCGAGAGGGGAAGGATGTCACCTTCCTGCTTGAGCAGCACCAAGGACTTCCGTACCGCTTCGCGTGCCACGGCACGATGCGCATCGGCACCGAAACCACCTGCACGAGACCAATGCCGCTCAGCCGGGCGGGGACGCTCGAAGAGGCCGTAGCGAATCTTCACCGAGAGGATCCGTCGCACCGCATCATCGACGCGGGCCATCGGCACCGTGCCGTTGGCCACCAACTCCTGCAGGGTGCGCAGGCAGCGACGCCAATCAGCCGACACCATGAACATGTCGACGCCAGCATTCGCGGCCATCGCGATCGCGACGCTGTAGTCGGGCGAGAGATAGTCGGCGCCATCCCAGTCGGAGATCACGAAGCCATCGAAGCCAAGCTCCTCCTTGAGGACTTCGGTCAGGAGGTAGCGGTGGCCGTGGCACTTCACGCCGTTCCAGCTGTTGAACGAGGCCATCACGGTCAGCGCCCCGGCGGCGAGGGCTTCGAGGTACGGCGCGATATGCACGGCGCGCAGTTCTGCTTCGGAGATCTCGGTGTTGCCTTGATCGACACCGTTCGTGGTGCCGCCGTCGCCGACCCAGTGCTTCACGCTCGCCACGACCGTGTCCTGGCCGAGGTCACCCTGCAGTCCGCGCACGAAGCGACCGGCGTAGCTGGTGACGAGGGCGGGGTCGGAGGAGTAGCTCTCGTAGGTGCGTCCCCAGTGAATGTCCTGCGCCACCGCGAGTGTCGGTGCGAAGGTCCACTCCACTCCGGTGGCGAGGATCTCGCGGGCGGTCGCCTGGGCGACGCGCTCGACCAGGTCGGGGTCGTGGGCGGCACCGAGTCCGATGTTGTGCGGGAAGACGGTCGCACCGAGGACGTTGGCGTGGCCGTGGATCGCATCGACACCGTAGATCAGCGGGATCGGGAGGCGCCCGTCGTCGCGCATCGAGGCGGCCCAGTAGGCGTCGGCCATCGCGATCCAATCCTCGGGACGATTGGCGCCGGGGCAGGAACCGCCGCCGCTCAACACCGACCCGAGATGGTGGTTTGCGACGTCATCGGGCGTCACCGACATCCGCTCGCCCTGGATCATCTGGCCGAGTTTCTGGTCGACGGACATCTGCGCGAGCAGGTGCTCGATGCGCTGAGAGAGTTCATTGGGATTTGACATGGCACTCATCAGGAACGCGCCAGCGTCTCACGGGACGCGATCAGCGCAAAGTCAGTCTGGAGCGTGGCGTCGGCGTTGCCGCCAATCCACGCATGGAAGTGTCCCGGTTCGGCGCGACGACGTCCGTCGCGGCCGACAAACGCGAGATCCTCTGCGGTCAACGCAAAATGGACGGTGCGACGCTCTCCCGGAAGCAGAGTCACTTTGGTGAAGCCCTTCAGTTCACGGACCGGTCGCGTCACGCTGCCCACCAGGTCGCGGAGATAGAGCTGCACCACTTCGGTCGCCGAGCGGCTGCCATGATTGACGACATCGGCACTGATGGTGAGCGTGCCATCCATCGTCATCTCCGGCGTGCTCACCGTGATGGTGTCGTAATGCACGGTGGCGTACGTGAGGCCGAAGCCGAAGGGGAAGAGTGGCGACGGATGCACGTCGAGATGGAACGAGGTGTTGCCGACCGACACTTGGTGCGAGCGTGCCGGGATCTGGTCGATATGCGTGAACGACTCCGGGGTCACCGGCTTGCCGGTGTTGCGATGCCCGTAATAGATCGGCACCTGACCCACCACACGTGGCATCGTCACCGGGAGTCGTCCCGAGGGCGAGGCGGCACCGAGGATGAGATCGGCGAGCGCCGGCCCGCCCATGGTGCCGGGGTGCCAGGCGTAGAGGATCGCGTGCACCTGATCGACCACGCCTTCGAGCGCGAGGGCTCGTCCCGCCATCACTACCAGGACAATCGGTGTGCCGGTCGCCGCGATGGCGGCAATCAGTGCCTCCTGCGCACCCGGCAGCCGGATGTCGGCGCGGCAGTGTGCCTCGCCTGAGAGGATCGCTTCTTCGCCGAGCATCAGCACCACCACATCGGCTTCTTCCGCGGCCGCGACAGCCTCGGCGAAGCCGTGTTGATCGCGGCTTCGGGTGGTGTCGAGGGCACGCACGTGATGCACCGAGACCTCCTCACCGAGGCGTTCGCTGAGCGCTGGAAGGAAGGTGCGTGTCGACTCGGGCCGACCGTCGAAGATCCAGGTACCGAGTTGTTCATGCGGGTCATCGGCGAGCGGGCCGATCACGGCCACGGAGCGGAGCGCGGTGGCGTCGAGCGGCAGCAAGTGCCCCGCGTTCTTGAGCAGGACCACGCTCTCCAGCGCTGCGTCGTAGGCGGCCTGCAGGTGGTCGGCGTTGAGTGTCTCGGGAAGTGTTTCCGCCGTCGGGTCGGGTGTGTCGAAGAGCCCGA
>JAHECN010000211.1 GCA_024641735.1 Gemmatimonadota bacterium
ACCTGTAGATACGGCAACGGACTCGGGTCGCCTTCGGCCCTCGGCGACATCGGTGCCCGGAACGGGAGCAGCGCATCGGTGGTCACGACCCACGGCGAGATCGTGCTGATGAAGTTCTTGGCGAGGAATGGCCCGAGCGGCTGATACTCCCACCCCTGGATGTCACGCGCCGACCAATCGTTGAGCAGCACGACACCGAAGATCCGATCCGCGGCTTCCGTTGCGGGCACCGGCGTCCCGATCGCGTTGCGCCCACCAATCACGAGTCCCAATTCGAGTTCGTAGTCGAGCATGCGCGACGGCCCAACGGTCGGTGCATCGGCGTCCGGTGCCTTGGTCTGTCCACTCGGGCGATGCACTGGTGTGCCATCGACCACGATCGAGGACGCGCGACCATGGTAGCCGATCGGCACCCACTTGTAATTGGGCAGCAGGGGATTGTCCGGCCGGAACATCGAGCCGACGTTTGTCGCATGGAACACCGAGGCGTAGAAGTCGGTGTAGTCGCCGATCGCGAGCGGCAGGAGCATGGTACAGGCTGACTGCGCACGGAGTGCCGAGGTCAGTGCGGACTGCCAGGTCGGATCGCTCAGCGCATCACTCACGGCATGACGCAGCGCGGTCCACGCCGCACGCGGTTCAGCGGCGAGCGCGTTGAGCGTGCCCGTACCGAGCGCGGCGCGGGTCGACGGGCTCAGCGTCGTGCCCCACCCAGTGGAGAGCGCAGCCGGGAGATGGAGCACGGAATCACCGATGGCCACGACGATGGCAGCGCCGCCGCCAGACTCAGCGATGACACCGTACGCCAGATTCTGGATCGGAAATTCCGGGTGTCCGTTGGCGCTCACGACCCAACTGGTACGCGAGGGATCGTGGGTGTGGTCACGCAAGTTCATGCAGCATTCTCCGGCACAGCGAGTTCATCGACAGGCTCCCGAAAGGAGCATGAGCCGAAGGAAGTAAAGGCGCGTTCGCGCGCCGAGGCGAGTTCGTCCCACGCGAAGCGATGCCCCTGCCACATCAGGGCGTCGTCGTCACGGTCGAAGGCGGACGCGTCCGCTTCTTCGAGGACGGCCTGAGCGATCTCGCCATCACCATCACGGAGCAGCAGCGCGGTGGCCAGCAGGACGTTGACATACCCGAACATCGTGAACGACTCGGCGTCTGCCTGATACGTCAGGCGATGGCTCCCGCGAAAAGGGTGATGCAGGCCGGCGGTCGCCTTGAACGGCACATGGTGCCCCGTCGCGGCGATGAGGAACGCCGTCAGCGATTCCGCGCTCGGGAAGAGCTCTGGCGTGGTCCCACCCGTCCGAATCTTGGCGAAGGCGCCGACGCGTCCGATGGCCGCGACGAGTTGGCCGTAGGGTCCCTCCGGGGGAACCTCGAAGAATCGCTGGTAGGCGGCGGGAATCTGCTCGGCGACCGTCAGGACCTTGCCGACCGAGCTCACCTTAAACTCGATGGCGTCCACCATGACGCCTCGGGACTCCCAGCGGGCGCGGAAGGCGTTGATCCGAGAGAGCTCGTCCGGGACATGGACTCCCATCACCGCCGAGACGCGCCAGGGATCATGAACTTCTGGGGCGATCCCTTCCGCCTCGAGTGCGGTTCCCATCTCTTCCAGACGGCTTGCGGCGACGACGAATCGGCCGAGCATCCAACGATCCTGACCTCGACGCTCGCGGGCATACTCCGTCACCGCCTCGGTCATGCTGAGGGCGGCGGGGGGAAAGAGTCCGGCATAGTCCACGATTCCCGCGAATGCGGCGCGCATCGAACCTCCGAGGAGAACGACAGTCGATGCGCAAATGTAAGCGGAAATGATCAACGGAGGTTCAACGCGAGGCGTGGAACCAAGATGGCAGGCTATTCCAGTGCGTAGGCGAGCTGGGGATCGTTCCGAAGGCGCGACAGCGCCTGCGCCCGCAATTGGCAGATCCGGGACTCGGTCACACCGAGTTCGGTGGCGATCTCTCGCAGCGGGCGTTCTTCGAGATAGGAGCGCGACAGGATCAACCGCTCACGGTCAGGGAGCTCACCGAGGGCGTCTCGGAGGATCCGCTGACGATCCGACATCTCAATGGCGTCCTCGATCGGTTCGGCGTCCTCGGCGCTCAGACGATCGGCGAGGGCATGCCCACCCGGCTCTCCTTCGAGGGAGACTGGCCCGACGGTGGACGTCCGTTCCCGCCAGCGGAAGACGGTTTCATGGTCCACGCCCAGCTGCTCAGCGATCTCGGATGTTGTGGCAGCACGACCCAGTCGCTGCTCGCACTCGGCAACGGCGCCGTCGAGGCGACGGGCGTGCGCGCGGTCCACTCGCGAGAGAGGGTCCCGAGCCCGGAGATCATCGAGGATCGCGCCGCGGATACGCCGCATCGCGAAGGTCGAGAAGGCGAGCCCCCGTTCCGGTTCGAAACCCTTCATCGCCTGCAGGAGTCCGAGTGACCCGGCCGAAACCAACTCCTCCAGAGAGACCGCATCCCGCACGCGCGGCGCCATCTCGCGGGCCGCATGATGCACCAAGCCGAGATATTGCCCGAGCAACTCGCGCCGGGCGGCGTCGTCGCCCTGCTGGCGGACGCGCTGCCAGAGGGCGTCGGTCCTCGTCTGGTTCGGTCGTTGCGGTGTCTTCATGGGAGGGCGAGGAGAAGCAAAATGCGGTCCATACCCTTGGGCAAAGGGAGTGCCAAAAGCAGTCGCGCCACCGTCGCGGAAACGCAACGGGGGCGCGGCTTTTGTCGGCAGATGGCCCGCTGTGGCGCCACTACCGCAGCGTTACGGCTTCCGAGCCAGTGAGCGGTAATACTCCTCGACCAAGGCACGGTATTCCGGCGGAACCTGCCCGCGGGCGCCGATTGCGGGAGATCCCTCGCCGCCATTCAGTCGGCGCCAGAGGGTGAATTCGAAGGTCTTGAGCCCTTCGATGATCCCGGCCTGCAACGAGGCAATCCCCTGTGGACGCTCCCGGGCAATGCGTTCTTCAAGGCTCCGGAGGTCCGCAATCGCCCGATCGAGCTCAGTGACGTCTCCCCCCTGGGAAGCGGCCTCCTGACGAATCGCCTCGGCTTCCTGACGGCGTAACGCGACCTCGCGGCCGAGCTGCCGGGGGGAGCCCGCATCCGCAGAGCCTCCGACACCGCCCCCCTGGCCACCACCGCCCGCACGCTGCCCCTGACCCTGACCCTGCCCCTGACCTTGGCCCTGGCCCTGG
>JAHECN010000076.1 GCA_024641735.1 Gemmatimonadota bacterium
CGCCACCGCCGGATCGTAGCCATTGAGATCGAGGTAGTAGGCCGCCGGCGCGCCAAAAAGGAGCGTGTTCTTGGCCGAGTCTGCAGGCGTAATCTTTTTGATCGCGGTGATGTACGGCGCGAGCGAGGCGCGTTGCGACGCAACCGCCAGAGAATCCGGACCACCCAATGACTCGATGTAGGCATACTGTCGGACGATGGCGTCCTGAAGCTTTTCACGCGTGGCGCCGGCCATCACAATCACGCCCGCGAGCGCGGGATCCTTCGCGGCAATGCGTGGCGCCATCATGCCACCGAGCGAATGCCCGATCAGGAACACCTTTTTCGGGTCAATCTCTGGTTGTGTCCGCACGAGCTGCAAGGCGCTGACGGCGTCATCAATCGTTTCGTCCCACACGGTGAAGACGCGGCCGACGAACCAATACGGCTTGACCTTGGGCCGCTTGTCATAGCGGAAGGTTGCGACGCCCTGCGCCGCGAGCCCCCAGGCGATGTCCCGGTACGGCTTGAGTTGGGTGTCGCCGGTGCCCATCGTCAGATCGCGATCACCCGCGCCCGACCCATGAACCAACACGACCACGCGAAAGGGCCCCTTCCCCGCTGGGATGGTCAAGGTCCCG
The DNA here is from genome assembly GCA_024641735.1 of Gemmatimonadota bacterium. Taxonomy (GTDB): domain Bacteria; phylum Gemmatimonadota; class Gemmatimonadetes; order Gemmatimonadales; family GWC2-71-9; genus Palsa-1233. Next base: position 620 of record JAHECN010000076.1, read on the forward strand.
GGAAGCGGGACTGGTCCGGGGACGGTGAGTTCACGCTCAACGGCCCCAGGCGGGAGCGCCTGCGCCCCGAGCGGCGCCATCATCAGCAACATCCCCAGTACGACGCCGGTGTACCTGCAGAACTGTCGCATCCCTTCCTCCTTCCATGTCATCGGGCGCTCAGACGACCCGATTCGGTACCACATCGCCAGCGAAAAAAGCCGAGATGCTCTGAATGGCCAGTTGCCCCATCGCCTCGCGCGTCTCGCGCGTGGCGGAGCCGAGGTGTGGCAGCAATACGGCCTGCTCGAGTCCGAGGTAGCGTCGATCCAGATGCGGTTCTCCGGCGTACACATCGAGTCCGGCACCACCAAGGTGCCCGTTGATCAGCGCCGCGATCAAGGCGTCATCGTCCACGAGGTCGCCGCGTGCCGTGTTGATCACGAAAGATCCCGGCTTCAGCATCGCGATGCGCGACGCATTCATCATCCCGCGCGTTTCAGGCGTGCTCGGGCAATGCAGCGACACGATATCCACTTCGGCGAGCAGGGCTTCCAGTGAGGCTACGGGCTCGACGCCATGTTCGGCCAGAGTTTCCGACGAGATCGTCGAGCGAGAAAATCCGAGCACGCGCATGCCGAAGCCGAAGTGCGCGCGTCGCGCGACGGCGAGACCAATCCGCCCGAGTCCGACGATGCCGAGCGTCCGTCCGGTCACCTTCCGCCCGAGCAGATGTGTTGGACGCCACCCGGTCCACCGGCCGGCACGCAGTTCCCGTTCACCTTCTCCCGCGCGGCGCAACGTTTCGAGGACGAGTGCCATCGTGATATCCGCGGTGCAGTCCGTCAGGACACCCGGGGTATTGGTCACCACAATTTCGTGCGCCGCAGCAGCCTCGAGATCAATGTGATCGAGCCCGACACCAAAACTCGCAATCATCCGGGCTCGGCGTGGCGATGCGGCAAAGACGCCCGCCCCGATCCGATCCGAAATCGTGCAGAGGAGCGCGTCACATTCGCTCAAGGCCCGCTGCAGTTCGGGAGGGTTCCACTGGTGGTCATCCCGGGAGAGCACGACATCGAAGTGTTCGCCGAGCGCCTGCTCGACCGCGGCAGGAAGTCGGCGCGTCACGATGACGCGTGGGCGGCCGTTCATGGCAGTGCTCCCAGCATCTCGCCCGCGAGGCAACTGGAGAGGGAGCGATTGGCGTCATCCTGATGGGGCATGGCCTGTCCGGGTCGAGTCCGAGGGAATGAGGTAATATTGACGCGTTCCCCTCCGGAGTCACCGTGCCGCCACTTCCACCAACCGCCGACGCATTCCTCCTGCACTGCCTCGCCGAGGCCGTCGCGGCGGTGCAACCGACCCGTGCGATCGGCAGTGCCGCGCTTCCCGCGATTCGCGGGGCGCCCTGGATTCTGGCGGTCGGCAAGGCGGCGCCCGGAATGGCGGATGCACTTTCGGTCAAGCTGGCGGCGCGCGGAACCCCAGTCGCCGGAGGATTGGTCGTGGCGCCGGAGGGGAGTCACGTCGCGGAACCGCCACTGCTGCAGACCACCGGCGACCATCCGTTCCCCGGCGGCGGATCGTTCGCTGCGGCCGCACTGCTGGAGCGCGTGATCGCGCTGATCCCGACCAGTGCTGAAGTGCATGTCGCCCTCTCCGGAGGGACCAGCGCATTGCTCGCGGCGCCGGTTCCCGGTGTGTCCGAGAGCGAGTTGGAGGACACCTTCGCCCTGCTCTTTCGGTCCGGCGCACCCATTGGTGTGGTGAATGCGGCACGCCGTCGACTCCTGCGCTGGGGCAACGGCCGGTTGGCAGCGGCATTGGCACCGCGCCCGGTCACGGTCTGGGTGATCTCCGATGTTCCCGACGATCAGTTGACCGATGTGGGATCCGGCCCGTGCGCCGGTGATCCGATGCGGGGAGTATCGCTGCGTGACCTGCTGGAGCCTTTTGCGGAATGGGATGCGCTTGCCGCGTCGGTACAGGCCGCCCTCTGCGAGGAAGGGCCTGCGCCGGGCGATCCTGTCTTCCGGCACGTCGAGCATCGCTTGGTCGCGTCCAATGCGACGGCCAAACGCGCGGCGGCCGCGGCGGCGGCGCGTTTCGGAATTTCACAGTCCGTGGCGGACGTGTCGATCGCGGGGGAGGCGCGTGAGGTTGGGAGGGCACTCGCCCTCGAGGCGATGCATGTCGCACGCGAGTGGGAACGGCAGAATCAAGCACTCCACGAGGATGGCCACGGAGACGCGGTGCGCCCACGGCTTCTGGTGTGGGGAGGAGAGTGCACGGTGGCCGTGGGCGACAGTGCGGGAATTGGGGGCCGTGCTCAAGAACTCGCGCTCGCCGCCGCGGAAATGCTTGAGGTCTCCCCGCTCGCCGTCACCCTGTTGGCGGCGGGGACGGACGGGCGGGATGGCCCTACCGATGCGGCAGGCGCGATCGTGGACAGCGACACGTGGGAACGTCTGGGCACATTCGGCGATCCTTCCGCCGCACTGCTTCGGCACGACGCCTATCCCTTGCTGAATCGGGCCGGTGTGCTCATCCGATCTGGGGCGACCGGGACCAATGTGATGGATCTGGTCTTGGCAGTGGTGGGATGGGGCGCGGAAAGCGAGACCGGGTAACCGGTCGTTACGGCTGCTGCTTCGTGCTCCGTGCAGCGTCCGGCCCGAGGACAACGGTCAAGTCGACCAAGAGCGAGGCGAGCGGCGCGTCGCGCACTTCTGCAGACGGGAAGAGCGCCAGAATCCGTCCGACACCCAGCGTATCACTGCGCCTGAGGAAGATCGTGGTGCCCTCCAGCCCGCGTTGCGCGGCATCCGCGCCACCGAACGAGATCACATCGAGCCCGGCTTCCCGCAGCCGCACCGTCGTCGTCCTTGCGAGACCGGTCTCTTGTGTGGCGTTCAGCACCTCCACGGTCACCCGGCGCGGCAACGGTGCCATCTCGGACCAGAGCGATGCGGCACTTGGCACGGCAGAGGAAGTCGGCCCAGGACGCAGGACCCATGCAGCCCCCCCGACAATCAGCGCGCTGACTGCGACCCCAACCCAAACAGTGGTGCGCCGCATCATCCGAGGATGACCCGGCGAAACTCCACGCTCTCGGGAGGATGGCTCCACCCCTGTGCATCGGCGTAGGCAAACCGCAATGCGACGACTTCTCGCAGCACCGCATCAGGAGATTCGGCGTAGCGTGCTTCCAATGCCGCCCGTGCTTCGCGGTCAAAGGTCCGTCCCGGTTCGAGAAAATCGGCACAGTACAGCGCGCGACCGACGCGCCCCCATCCTGCCCAGCCCACCGAATGCCAGCGGACGGCGCTCAGGACATCGGCGTCACGCTCGCCCTCGAGTTCGGCCTTGGCGGCGGCAGCGGGGCCATGGCGCAATTCGACGGGGCCCTCGATCAGTGGGGCCCAACGACGCATTTCGGCCTCGGGTGCATCACGCAGCGCATCGTGCAGCCATGCCGCCCGCAGCCACCGGGCGCACTCTTCGCTGGGCAACCGCATGGCAACGGCCCACCCTCGCAGGACATCCACGACCCGCCGGATATGGGCATGACGACTGGGCGAGACGACGGCCCACGACGGGAGTCCGTCCTGGGCCGTCGTCAGGTGCGCGTCGCGCAGACTGCTCACTCGGCTGGCTCAACCCGTCGATTCGCGCCGTCCACGAACACCACCGCCGGGGCAAAGTGGTCAAGTTCGCCTTCCTCCACGTCACCGTACGCGATCAGGATGACCAGATCGCCGACCATACCCAGTCGCGCGGCAGCGCCGTTCAACTGAATGACCCCGCTACCGGCGGCACCCGGGATCACGTAGGTCGTGAAGCGCCCACCATTGTTGACATTGACGACCTGGATCTCCTCATACTCGCGCAGATCGGCGGCGGCCATCAACTCGGTATCGATCGTCAGCGAGCCCTCATAGTGGAGGTCCGCCGAGGTAATGGTGGCGCGGTGAATCTTCGACTTCATCATGCGACGGCGCACGCTAGACGTCCTCATCTCCGAGAATGACATTGTCGATCAACCGTGTCGAGCCAATGCGCGCCGCGATGGCGACCACCGACCCAGCATCCACGGCTTCGACTGGTGCGAGCCGTTCCGGCTCGACCACCGCAATATAGTCCGTGATCAGATCCGGTTCGCCGTCCAAAATGTCTCGGGCGATGCCACGCAACACGGCGGCGTCCAGCTCACCCTGCTCAAAGGCACCCTCCACCGCCCGCAACGCCCGAGAGATCGCCAACGCCTGCACCCGCTGCTCCGGCGTGAGGTAGACATTGCGGGAACTCCGCGCGAGTCCGTCCGCTTCCCGCATGGTCTCGCCAAGATGGAGCTGAATCGGGAAGTCGAGCTCTTCGACCATGCGTCGGATCAGGGTGTACTGCTGGATATCCTTTTGTCCGAAGCACGCAACATCCGGCTGGACAATATTGAACAGCTTGGCCACCACCGTCAGCACACCCTCGAAGTGCTCTGGCCGGAACTCGCCCTCCCACCGCGCGGCGGTCTCCCGCGGCACGATGCGCATCTCATCGCCGCCGCCATACATCTCGGTCACTTCCGGGATGAAGAGCATGTCGACACGACGCGCCTCGGCGAGCGCGCGATCGTGCGCGAGGTCCCTCGGGTACTGCTCAAAGTCTTCGCCCGGTTGGAACTGCCGTGGGTTGACGAAGATGGACATCACCACCACGTCCGCGAGGGCGCGCGCCTCCTCCACCAGCGAGAGGTGCCCCTCATGCAGAAACCCCATCGTCGGCACCAGCGCAATCCGTCGGCCGGCCTGACGGTGCACCGCGAGCGCCGCGCGGAGGGAGTCGATCGTGGCGTATTCGTGCAAGGTGTTCATTGGAAGGAATGCTCATCATCAGGGAAACGTCGGGCGCGCACGTCGTCGCCAAAGGTGGCAACGGCCGCCTTCACGGTGGCTGCCAGGTCGGCGTAGCGACGCAGGAACTTCGGATGAAACCCCTCGTTGAGTCCGAGGAGGTCGTGCAGGACCAGGACCTGACCGTCGCATCCCGCACCGGCACCGATGCCGATCGTGGGAATGCGGAGCGAGCCCGAAATATCGCGCGCCAGGTCTTGCGGTACCAATTCGAGGACGATCGCGCTGGCGCCGGCGTCCTGCAACGCCGTCGCATCACGCCGCATCTGTTCCGCCACGGCGGGATCGCGTCCTTGCACGCGGTGTCCTCCGAGTGCGTGCAGACTCTGCGGCGTCAGTCCGAGATGTCCGACCACGGGAATCCCGCGGGTCACCAACGCCTCGACGGTCGGCGCCATCGCCATGCCACCTTCCAGCTTGACGGCATGGCAGTCCGTCTCTGCCATGACGCGGCCCGCATTTCGGATCGCTTCCTCGGCCGAGATCTGATAGGAAAGGAACGGCAGATCCACCACGATGGGCGTCCGCGTGGCCCCACGTCGCACACTGGCAGCGTGGTAGATCATCTGATCGAGCGTTGCACTCAGCGTGGAGGCTCGCCCCGCCAACACCTCGTTGAGGGAGTCGCCGACCAGCAGGACGTCGACCGCGGCCGCCTCCAGCAATCGCGCGAACAGCGCGTCGTAACAGGTGAGCATCACCAGCGGGATGCCGTCACGTTTCCGTTCGGCAAAACCTGGCAAGGTGAGCGGTCGATCAGCCATGTCGCTCCAATCTCGCGATTTCCCGCTGCCAAAAGGAGCGGTCGCGAAGGCCGGGGTGAGGCAAGGTCAACGACGGTGTATCACAAAGCAGATCACCGTATCGCACGAGGTCCAAGTCCAATGTCCGCGAGCACCACGGTTCGCGGCGAACGCGCCCTGCGGCATCCTCGATGTCATGGCAGGCCGTCAGCAACGTGTCCGGCGCCAGTTCGGTCTCGAGCAACACCATCTGATTCAGATAGGGAGGCTGCTCCATGCCACCCAATGGAACGGTTTCTTCCGGCTCGGTACTGGCGAGGACGACGGTGTCCGGGAGGCGTCGCAACCCGTCACGCCCCGACGCCAGCGCAGCCAGGCGATCTCCGAGATTGCTCCCCAGTGCCACACACGCCAAGACGCTCAAGGCGCTTCCGTGTCGATCGCCGTGCGCAACGCGCCGAGGAACCGATCGGCTCCCGCCACTCCCTCACGGCCGAGCACATCGACCAAGGCGCTGCCAACCACGACCCCGTCGGCCAGATGTGCCACCTCTCGCGCCTGTGCTGGCGTCGAGATCCCGAATCCGACAGCAATCGGAAGGGTACTCGCCGCCCGGACGGTGGCGATCGACTGGGCCAAACCCTGCGCCACATCCTGCGACACGCCGGTCACGCCGAGTCGGGCCACCACGTAGAGGAACCCCTGCGCGCCGTCGACCGCTTGTGCCAACCGCGACGCGACCGTCGTCGGGGCCACGAGCCGAATCAAATCGACCGAGGACTGCAGGATCGGATCTTCCACAGCCCGGTCTGCCCCAGCGGGCAGATCGGTCAGCAGCAACCCGGCAATGCCGATCCTTTCGGCATCTTGGAGCAGTCGTTCCACCCCGTACTGCATGACGGGATTCAGGTACGAGAACAGCACGACCGGCGCACGCAGGTTGGCCTCCGCGACGAGCGCAAGCGTCCGCTCCAGCGTCATGCCATTCTCCAGCGCGCGGAACGACGAGGTCTGGATGGTTGGCCCATCCGCGAGGGGATCAGAAAACGGAACACCGACCTCGATCACATCTGCGTAGCTATCCACCATCCGCAATGCGTCGAGCGAGTCGGCGACGGTCGGATAGCCCGCGGTCAGATAGGGCACCAACGCCGTGCGCCGCGCCTCGCGAAGCGCCGCCCACTGCCGGTCCAGCAACGATTCAGATGAAGTAATCACTGACGGTAATTCCGTATCGGTCAGGGGACGTCACCTTGACAATGGATCGCGCAAAGCTCCCGTCAGGCCGCGCCACCGACAGATCCACGAGTTGACCAGGCGGCGGCACCAGTCCCCCAAACGCGTCGAAGACGATGCGCACCAGCGGACGATTGAGCTGTTCGGGGTCGGGTGCGAGCCCCGCCACGACGGCGACCTCGAAGGTGTCGAGCACCACAAGGCTCCCGACGGGGTAGACACCGAGCATGTTGATGAGCGCTTTCACCAGGGTCAGATCGTAGCCTCGACTCGCGTTCATCCACATCTCGCGGAGCACCGACTCGGGCTCGAGCGGTTCCGTCTGATAGCTCCGGCGCGTCGTGGCCGCATCATACCCGTCTGCCACGGCGACGAGTCGCGAGAACAGACTGAGGCGACGCGGCCGAATCGGGCGCGGGTAGCCGCTCAGGTCGATCTTCATGTGATGTTCGTGGGCCGCGAGGATGGCGCGGTACGGCAGCTGCTCCCCTTCGCGCATCTTGAACAGCGTCAAGGTCCCCAACCAGGGGTGCGCCTGCATGCGACGCCACTCCTGATCATCGAGCGAGCTGGTCTTGTTGATGATCTCGATGTCGATCCGGGACTTGCCGATATCATGCATCAACCCGGCCAGCCCAAGATCATAGAGTTGCCGACGATCCAGCCCGAGGCGTCGGCCGAGTGCGACCGCAAAAATACAGACGTTTACGGAATGGGTGAACGTGTATTCGTCATATTCTCGAAGTGTCGTCAACCCGGTAATCGACAGCTCGTTCTCCAGGACCTGATCCACGATCAATTGCACCGCGCGCTTGAGTCGCCGCACACTCGGCGTCCGCCCCATCCGGACGCCCGCCACGACATCCCGCGCAACGGACACGCCGTGGGCGTATGTCCGCTTCGCCCGCTCCAGTGCCTCGTCGGCCTCATCCCCTTCCTCTTGCTCGGCGGCCCCTTCGTCGACGCTGAGGCAGGTGATCTCGGCGTCCTGCATCCGTTTGCGCAGAAGGTCCAAGCGCTCCAGTGGGTCCTCAGCGTCGGGCAAGGCCGCGAGCAATCTGAACCAATTCTGCCACTCGCTCCGGGTCACGCCAGTCTCGATCCGCAGCACCCCGATGCCCGTATTGCGCATCAAACTGACAAACCCACTGAAGGCCGCGAAGTTGTCGAGCCCCAACCGCAGCCGAGTCTGATTGATGAAGACCACATCACTCGTCAGCCGTACCTCGATCATTCCCTCGAGTTGGAGCAAGGACACCGTCATGGCCAACAGGTCATCTAACGCCCGCTGCACTGCGGCGTTCTCCAGCGGATAGAGCTGCATGGCGCGCTGGGCACCATGGATCCCCACGAGAAGTCCACGTCCAGCTTGACGAAGAAATCCGTCATCCCGATCGGCGGCACTCATGCGAGCCAATCCCGGAGTACCGCGTTCGCTGCGCTGCGCACGACGGCCTCCTTGTCCGCGGCATACCGATCCACCACCATCCTGGCATCAAAGGAGCGGATCTTCGCCAGCGCGAAGATCGCACACGCGCGCACATCCGCCGACTCACTCCGGCGGAAGAGGCCGCGCGGCGCGAGCAACTCACTCAAGCGTGGGACGGCAGTGCCGCCTGCGAGGGTTCCGTACGCCTCAAAGAGTGCGCGGCGCTCGCTGCGCTCCCACCGCTCCTCCTTCTGCTCGAAGATCAACTTCTCCAACTGGGACACGGTGCGCGGTGAACCACCACGGGCAAGGAGGATCGACAACGCGCTCTCCCACACCACGCGTTCCGAGTCGTCGAGTGCCGACTCGAGTGCGCTGATCGCCGTTGGTGTTCCAAACACGCCCAGGGCGTTGACCACCGCGACACGGACTGCGACACTCTCGTCGGTCAAGCGTGTGGCGACCCCAGGAACGAGTGCGGTCAGCCCGAGTCGCCCCGCGAGCTCGATCGCCGGCTCGAGACTGTCTCCCGTGCCGCTTTCAATGATCTCCTGCAGTGCCTCGGGTCGTGTGCGGACCAGCTGCTCTACACTTGGCATCAGCACCCGCCGCACGTCCGCGGACAGCGTCCGACCGAGGTGCGTCAAGACCACCGGTAGCGCCCCGGGCTTCAACTCGCGGAGCACCTCCCCGATGTCCCCCTCACTGGGGCGCGCAACGGGGTCGTCCAACGTCCGGAAGAGCTGCTCGAGGATCTCCGGTTGGGAGAGCCGCTCCTCGAAGGAGAGGAGCGCCTCGTGCATCGACTGATCAAGTCCTGGGGCACGCACGGCAATCAAACGCAGCTCATGAAGAATCCGGGCGACCGCACGAAACCCGCCATCCGCCAGTTGGGCGGGCAGGATGTCCTCCAAGAGCTCCACGATTTCCTTGCGGACCGCGGGCTCCCGCTGCGACTCCAAGGTGTCCAACAACGCGTCGATCGCAGAGGTTCGGATATCGCGGCGGTACTCATCCTCCAGTTCGGCCTGGAGCATCCGGAGTTCGGCCTCATCCAGGAAGAACGGGGCGCTGTCGAGGTCGGCGGGACTGGGGCTCCCGGCTGGGGGCGCAGCCTTCGCTTCGGCCTGCACGGCCGCGGGATCGGGCTTCTCGTCGGCACCAGCCCCACCGGACTGCAAGAACTCCGTCCCATCGCTCAGGGCTTCGACGAACGTGTACGAGATGAGGACAAACTCCTGTTCCCACAGGAGCGTCAGGAGATCATCGCTCGCATCCTGCGGAAGGAGTCTTGCCCGATTGACCACGGCGAGAAATCGAACCATCTCCTCGACTTCAACGCCGGGAAGCAAGACGAGGCGTCGCAAGCCGTCGGCGTACAGCTGTGCGGGCAAGCCATCGCCTCGGTTGCCGCCTCGCTGCAAGGCCGACCCTTCCCACTGGAACTCCCCATCCACCAAGTCCAGCACCAACCGTCCCGTGAATCCCCAGACGGGCGCCAACCCATCACTGATTTGCTCGACGGCACGCTGGTACATCGGATTGTTGGGGAGGTACATCTGCAGCGCGCGCTGGCCCTTGGCCAGCGTATTGAGGAGCTCCTCAACCGCCCGTACGTCCGCTTCGGAGATCTGCGCCATCACGGCCTTGCCGCCAACGTCGCAGCGACATGCGCGACATCCTTGTCACCCCGCCCACTGAGGCAGAGGAGCACGAGATCCTGCGGAGACCATGACTCGCGCTGCGCCAGAATCCACGCGATCGCGTGCGAGGTTTCCAGCGCGGGGATGATTCCCTCAAGCTGAGCGAACTGCTGGAATGCGGAGAGCGCGCCGTTGTCGTCCACCGCGTGGTAGTCGACGCGGCGGCTGTCCCGCAGCCAACTGTGTTCGGGACCGACGCCGGGGTAGTCGAGTCCCGCCGACACGGAATGCGCTGGGAGAATCTGGCCGTCGGCATCTTGCAGCAGATAGGAGAGCGTCCCGTGCAGGACACCCGGTCGACCGGCGGTGAGCGTCGCGCTGTGGAGCCCGGTCGTCACGCCCTCTCCCGCCGCCTCGACACCGACCAGCGCGACGTCCGCCTCACCAAGAAAGCCTGCGAAGATTCCCATCGCATTGGAGCCGCCTCCCACACAGGCCACGACATGGCTCGGCAACCGGCCCGCACGGACCTGGACCTGGCGCTTTGCCTCCACGCCAATCACTGATTGGAAGTCGCGCACCATGCGCGGAAACGGATCTGGACCGACGACCGACCCGATGATGTAGTGTGTCGTCGGGACATTCGTCACCCAATCGCGCAGCGCCTCGTTGGTCGCATCCTTCAGCGTGCGGGTTCCGGAGGTGACCGGGACCACGGTCGCTCCCAACAATCGCATGCGGTACACGTTGAGTTCTTGCCGCGCGACATCCTCAGCGCCCATGTACACGACACATTCGAGCCCGAAGCGCGCGCAGATCGTCGCGGTCGCTACTCCGTGCTGTCCGGCCCCGGTTTCGGCGATGATCCGCGTCTTCCCCATGCGTCGGGCGAGGAGCGCCTGCCCCACCGTGTTGTTGATCTTGTGCGCCCCGGTGTGGTTCAGGTCCTCACGCTTGAGGAGAACCCGGACGCCTGCTGCCTCACTGAAGCGTGGTGCTTCCGACAGGTGCGACGGTCGCCCCACAATCTCCTTCAACAGCGCGTGATACTCCTCCCAGAACTCCGGATCGGAGCGCACGCCGTCGTAGAGTGTCGTGAGGTCATCCAAGGCTGCGACAAGCGTCTCCGGCACGTAGCGGCCCCCGTAGGGACCAAAACGACCATCAACCGAAGTCTCAGGCGGTGGGATGAGCGTCACGAGCGATCTCCAAGAAGCGGATCAACCGGGTGTGGTCCTTGATGCCGGGGGCAATTTCGACCCCTGAACTTACATCGACGATGTCCGGCTTGACGAGTCGGATCGCCTCACCGAGTCGCTCTGGCGTGAGCCCGCCGGCGAGTCCAATCCGTACCGAGGGACCGATCGCCAGCCGAGCTGCGCGGGCAGCGGCGAGATCGATGGGGAACCCACGACCGCCCGCCGCGGAAG
>JAHECN010000212.1 GCA_024641735.1 Gemmatimonadota bacterium
GCCAACCCCTTCACCGTCGCCACCCAGACGTCACTCTGGAAATCGCTCAGCGTGAAGTAGAGCCAGCCGTTGTACTCCGCGATGCCGTTGGATGCCGCGCTGTGCGGCCGCGACGGTTCATCGAACCGCAACACATCACGCCACTCGCCGCTGGCAAAACGAAACTCGCGAACGACGGTCTGATCCTGGCTCGTCCCGGTGCGACGGATGACAAAGTACGCCGACTGGCCGTCACTTGATCGTGCCCCCATCGAGCTCAACGCGCCGGACGACTCAAGGAGCCGCAGCGGGGTCATCGGCTGGAACGCTCCGCCGTCCACCGGCCATAACCCCTGACGCTTGGCCGAATCCACGCCGAAGAACGCCGTCCCGTGATCACCCCATGTCCGGGCTACCTTCTCGCGGACGAAAGCTCGCATGGCCACTGGTGGACTCCACCTTCCCTCGGCGTCCCGGGAGGCAACCTGCAGGTAGCCTGCGGGGCCCTGGTTCACTTCCCACGCGATGCGCTGGCCATCAGGCGACCAGAAGACGTTGCGCTCATCCGGCTCGGCGCCCGGCGACAGCTGGGTCGGCCGGCCGCCATCAATCGGCACGCTGAAGATCCTCCGAAGTCCCTTCACGATGGCATGGTACGCCACTTCCCTGCCGTCGGGCGAGATGGCCGGCTTGAACGCGGGACTGGAGTCCTGCGTCAGCTGCTGCAGCGGACCGCCCCCGAGCGGCATCCGGAAGATCTGCATCGTGCCCTGGCGATCAGAATCAAAGGCCAGCCACTTGCCATCACGCGACACATCGAGGCCCTCGATGGTCTGCAGGTCATTCGTCACCGGCAACGCACCCTGCGTCGAGACGGCCCCGCTCTTCGGGATGGCGATCTTCCAGATGTTCGCGCGATAGGTCGCCACCGAATAGGCCAGCTCGGTCCCGTCGGCCGAGAGCGAAATCAGCGAAGGATTGAGCCCGGTGGTGATGCGGACCGGAGCGCCACGCCGATGACCGTTGTTGCCGATGTTGAGCTGGTAGACGTCCCGAACCCCGGTGATGGTCGAGACCACCAGCAGTCGGCGACTGTCCGGTGCCCAGGTCGGACTCATGTGCATACCGCCGGTCGCAGTCACCTGGACTGGCGTGCCGCCTGCGGCCGGGACGAGCCAGATGCTGCTCGGCGCGATGTTGTAGGTGGTCAGGTAGGCAGGATTGCCCGAGACAAACGCAATCCACTTCCCGTCAGGCGACCAGGCCGGGGTATGCGGCTCCAGCATCTGAGCGATGAAGCGAGGCTGCGCCCCGTCGAGTCCGCCGACCATCAGCGAATCCGCAACGAAATACGCGACCTGCTTGCCGTCGGGTGACCAGCCACCGGTGAAGGCGCGCGGGTCGATGACCGTCCCCTGGCCCCCGAGGGCCGGCCGGCTCTGGAGGCCGTCCGGTCCGGACACGAGCAGCCGGTCTCCGCTTGGCGACCACCCCATCGGCACCTTGCCACCCGCGATCTGCACCGCATCACCGCCATCGGTGCGGCGATACTCGACATGCGGCGCGCTGTCGGCCGGACTGAAGGCGCGGTAGGCAACGGCCTTCCCGTCGGGGGAGATGGCGGGGAACTCCTCCGTGCCGGCCGCACGCGTCAGCTGGGTATTGGAGGTGATGACCGCCGCTGCCGGCGGGCGATTGACCAGCCAGAACAGCGCCGCTGCACCCGCCAGCACTCCCACGCCAGCCAGCGCGTATGTCGGCCATCTGCGCGCCGGGCGAAGCGCGGCCACAGGACGCGTGTCGGTCGGCGTGAGCCCGCCACTCGGCGTCGCCAGCGGCTCCAGCTGCGCCAGCATCTCCTCGGCCGTCTGCCAGCGATCCGCGGGACGCTTCTCCAGTGCCTTCATGATGACACCGGTGAGTGCCGGCGAGATCGACGGACGATGCGTGCTCACCACGTCGGGAGCCTGCATCACGTGCGCGGCCAGGACCTGCTGCGGTGAGGCGCCGGTGAACGGCGGACGACCGGCGAGCAGTTCGTAGCCCATCACACCCAGCGCATAGATATCGACGCGGTGATCCAGGTGGGGGTCGGCGCTGGCCTGTTCGGGTGCCATGTACGCCGGGGTTCCCAGCGCCACGCCGAGCGTGGTGAGCTTGTTCCGCCCGCTGGCCTCGTTCACGGCCTTCGCCACGCCGAAGTCCATCACCAGAGCGTGACGACCCGAGACCATCACATTTTCGGGCTTGATGTCGCGATGCACCACGCCGCGACTGTGGGCATAGCCGAGGGCATCGGCCACTTCCGACAGGAGCCGCACCGCTTCATGAATCGGTAGCTCGCCCTGGCGGGAGAGTCGTTCGCGCAACGATTCTCCCTCGACGTACGGCATGACGTAATAGAGGAAGCCATCCGTCTGCCCCGAGTCATGCACGCCAAGGATGTGCGGATGTTGCAGTCGGGCGGCGATCTCGATCTCCTGCATGAAGCGATCGGGGCCGAGGGCGGCCGCGAGATCTGAGCGCAGCACCTTGATCGCCACCTGGCGGTGGTGTTTCAGGTCCTCGGCGAGATAGACCGTCGCCATGCCACCGGCGCCGAGTTCGCGCTCGATGCGATAGCGATCGGCAAGTGCGGCGGTGAGACGCTCGATGCTCATGGTTTCACCTTGGCCTTGAGCGTTTCAAACCAATTCAGGATGACATGTGTCGGTTGCGCGTCCGGCCGTGCGATCGGCGTCACCATCAGGAATCGTGAGCCATCCGGGGTAACGTCGTACCCGAACGACTGGTTGTCGAGCTGGCCGGCATCGGCCAACAGGAAGAGGGTGGTTGGATTGCCAACCTCCCCGGTCACCGGATCGAATGTGCTGGCCATCATCGCATCGCCCTGGCGATACACGATCTCGCGCCCGCCACGGGTCCAGCGCGCCTGGCCGCCGCCATCGGGCGAGACCTGCACGCGACCGCCGCCAGCGAGTGGGCGGACGAAGATCTGGCCACGTTCGTCGAGGTTGGCTTCCTCATAGAGGAGCCATCGCCCATCGAGCGAGATCGTGCCGGCGCGCTGGGAGGCCTCTCGCGCATCCACCATGGTCAACACCTTCTCGGGGAGCGACAAGAGGGCCAGCAGCGGCCTGTCGATGTTCACCACCACCACCAAGGTCTTGCCGTCCGGGGAGAATCCGAGCGCGCGCTTGTCATTCGACGAGGCGAAGA
>JAHECN010000077.1 GCA_024641735.1 Gemmatimonadota bacterium
GATCGCCTCCCTGAGCGCGATCGCGTCTGGGTGGAGATCAGTGAACGGAACATCCCGGTGCAAGAAAAAATGGAAGCCTGGGAAGACGCCAACCGCCGCTTCCCTGACTATCCGCCGATCTTGATGGCGGCTGCCGACCTGATCATCCACAACGGCCCCCTCTACGGGGTGCCGTTGGAGAAGGCGCTGCCGCTCATCGATCGCCTCGCGGAGTTGACACCCAACAACGCCGACGTCCGGTTTCACCAATCGGTGACGAAGTCGATGGTGGGCGCGCCCTCCGATGCCGCCGACGCGATGGAGCGTGCTGCGGAACATGCCACGGGAGAGTGGTTCCCGGTGTTTCACTGGTATGCGGGCGTGATGCGCGCGAGCGTCACGGGAGGGCCCCAGCCGGCTGCGCCAGGATTCCTTGCCGCCGCGAAGGGAATCCAGGCTTTTGCGGGAACCAACCCCGCCCTCAGCGTGTTCAGTGGCTTCCTCGGCATTCCCGTCTCCCTCACTGGGAGTGGATACGGCGACCGACTCGCCATCATTGACGAATTGCACCGTGCCAAGGCGTACTCCCCCGTGCTCGATCGTGCGATGGCGTTCGGCGAGGGCACGATGCAGGCGGGCCGTGGGGAATGGGACGCCGGGATCCGCACCTTGGCGACATTGGAAGATCCCGCCTTCCCGCCATCCGTTCAAATCTCGTCTGCGCGTGCCGCCGCGCTCGGGGCGTGGCTCGGGGCCGTGGACACCGCCATGGCGGACAGCGTGGTCCAACGCGTTCGGCGCACCGTCGGCAACATGCCGAATGGCGTTGATCGGACCGAACTCGAATGGATCGAAGGGTTGATGGGCGTGATGCGGAACGATGATGCGCGGGTCCGGAGCGCCGCGCGTTCGCTGCGCTCGGACACGAGTAAGGTCGCACAACGCACCGCTTCAGCGCTCGAGGCGCTCTGGTTGCACGCTACCCAGCCGGATGCTGCCGTCAAGATCCTCAAGGAGCTCACCGATCAGGTGATGAAGGAGGGGGGCTACGTCTCCTCGCCGGAGGCCGTGAGCCGTTTCCTGATTGCGCGTGATCTGGTGCGGCGAGGTGATCCCGCCGAAGCAGAGCGATATCTGATGTGGACCGACGCCTTGATCAACACGCCGCAGCGCGCCGCCGCGATGGTCACGATGCAGGCGTTGGTGGCGTATGAACGCGGCGTCGCCTTCGAAGCTGCGGGCAATCCCGTGGCAGCAGCGAAACAACTCGGCAATTTTCTGCGCGGCTATGATCACCCACCAGCCGCGCACCAGGCGCTGGTGGATGACGCGAAGCAGCGCCTTGCGGCCCTGCAAGGCACGGACGCCGCCGCCAAGCCGGCACTGGTGCCGGGAGCCAAGCCATGAGGGCGACCGCCGAAACCGAGCCGGCGGCTAAAAGCCGCGGCTCGGCAGCACCGTTGCAGACGGGCATCCGGAAAGTCGCTGAAGCGACTGGAGCTTTCCGCCACGAAGGGGCCCCGCCCGTCACAGGGAGCCCACGTCGCTTTAGCGACAATGACCGAGCCGACGCTTTCGCGTCGCGCTCGTTCGCATCGATCGGAACCTCATGACCGACGCCCTCACTCGCCTCACGACGGCCCTCGCCGACCGCTACGCCTTCGAACGTGAACTCGGCGCCGGCGGCATGGCGACGGTCTATCTCGCCCAGGACCTCAAGCACAATCGCCGCATCGCAGTGAAGGTGCTCCGGCCGGAACTGGCGGCGGTGATTGGCGCCGAGCGTTTCCTGAAGGAGATCACCACCACCGCGAACCTGCAGCATCCACACATTCTCGGGCTGATTGATTCGGGCGAAACGGATGGACTGCTCTGGTACGCGATGCCGTACGTGGACGGCGAGTCGCTGCGTGACAGGCTGGCGCGCGAGAAACAGCTGCCGGTGGCAGACGCGGTGCGGATCGCGTCGGAAGTGGCGAGTGCGCTCGACTACGCGCACCGTCACGGCGTGATCCATCGCGATATCAAGCCCGAAAACATTCTGCTGCACGATGGCAGTGCGTTGGTCGCCGACTTCGGCATCGCGCTCGCGGCAAGTACGGCCGGCACGCGGATGACCGAGACCGGGATGTCGCTTGGCACGCCGCACTACATGTCGCCCGAGCAGGCGATGGGCGAGCGCGAGATCACCGCGCGCAGCGATGTGTACGCGCTCGGCTGCATCACCTATGAAATGCTGGTGGGCGAGCCGCCGTTCAACGGGCCCACGGCGCAAGCAATCATCGCGCGTGTGATGACCGATGATCCGCGCACCCTCACCGGGCAGCGGAAGACCATTCCCCCGTACGTGGAGGCCGCGGTCTTCACCGCGCTGCAGAAGTTGCCGGCGGATCGGTTTGCCACGGCAGCGGAATTCGCGACCGCGCTGAGCACGCCCACGATGACGACGCAGTGGACCACCGCGGCGGCGGCGCCGGCACGCGGTTGGCAGCGCTTCGTGCCGTGGGGTGTTGCGGCAGCAGCGATCGCCGTTGGCGCGTGGGGCTGGATGCAGCGCGCGCCAACACCTGAGGTACGGTGGATGCCGATCAACCTGGCCGACACCCTCGGCATCAACCCGTTCGCCCCGGCGTTGGCGGTCTCGCCCGACGGCAGCACCATCGCGTTCCGCCCCGCGGGCCAGAACGGCATGATCTGGGTCAAGCGCCCGGACGCGCTCGAGGCGGTCGCGATTCCGTCGACCGAGCGGAGCGCCTCGCCAACCTTTTCACCAGACGGGGAGTGGCTCGCCTTCACGGTGGACCGGCAGCTGAAAAAGATCCGTCTCGACGGGGGCGCCTCCGTCCTGCTCGCCGACTCCGTGGGCCCCGCCGCGTACGGCATCGCCTGGATGGACGACAACACAATCGTCTTTACCGCGCCTTCAGGGGACGAGCTCCGCCAGGTCAGCGCGTCCGGTGGTGCCTACACGTCCGTGCTCTCGGATTCCCTCTTCCGCGGGTATGGCTTCCTGAATCCGACGCCACTCCCGAAGGCACGTGGTGTCTTCTTCCTGCTCTGCACCTCAGCCTGTGTCACGACATCGATCCGTGTCCTCGACTTCGCCACGGGAGAACACAAGGAGCTGCTGCGCGACGCTCTCCAGGCGTGGTACCTCCCGACCGGCGACCTGCTCTACGTCCGGAACGACGGTGCCGTGCTGGCCGCACCGTTTGACCTCGACAAGCTCGAGCTGAGCGGTCCGGCGACGATCGTCCTGGAGAACGTCGCAGTCAGTGCGGTCGGAAACGGCCTGCCGTTGCTGGCGTGGTCGCCCGCAGGCACGCTGCTCTATTTCCAAGGAGATGGCGCGGCTGGTGCCGTCGAGATTGTGCGGGCCAACCGCTCCGGCGTAGAGACACCAATCGACACGAGCTGGTACGGAGGCTTCAACTCGTTGGCACTCGCCCCGGATGGGCAACGCCTCGCCGTGGGCCTCGGCCAGTCGACAGGTGGACTCAACATCTGGATCAAGCAACTTGATCGCGGGCCCTTCTCGCGCTTCACCTTCGGCGGACAGGACCGGCGGCCCGCGTGGTCACCGGACGGCACGACCATCGCGTTCATTCGCGACAGCATCAACGGCGGCAACGTGTACACCCGCCTCGCCAACAGCAGTGGGGATGATCGTCGCATTGCGCTCTTCGATCGCGCCATTCAGGAGGTGGCCTGGTCCGGAGACGGCGAGTGGTTGGTCGTGCGCACGGACAACGGTGCCAAGGGGCTCGGCGACCTGCTCGGCATTCACCTCGCTGGCGATTCGACGCCGGTCGATCTGGTGGCCACCCAGTACACCGAACTGCACCCCGCCATCTCGCCGGACAACAAGTGGTTGGCCTACGTCTCCGATGAGTCGGGGATCAACGAGGTCTACGTGCGCCCCTTCCCGGCGACCTCCACCGGACGGTGGCAAGTGTCGAATGGCGGGGGATTGTCGCCGGTCTGGTCGACCACGACGAACGAGCTCTTCTTCCTGACGCTGGCGGGCGAATTCGTCGCCGCGAAGTACCAGGCAACGCCCGTGTTCTCGGTCCTCGGCACAACGCCCCTTTTTCTGGCACGCACGCTCTTGGTCGACCTCTTTCATCAGTCATTCGCCGTCACACCTGACGGACAGTCCTTTCTCTACTCGCGCCGTCGCGCCACGACAGCCAACGCTGGGATCCCGCGCGCCGTGCTGGTGGAGCATTGGTTCGAGGACCTGCGCGTGCGGTTGAAGCGATGAGCGATGTGATTGCACGCCTCACCGCCGCCCTCGCCGACCGCTATCGCATCGAGCGGGAACTCGGCCAAGGCGGCATGGCCACGGTCTATCTCGCGCACGACATCAAGCACGATCGTCAGGTCGCGATCAAAGTCCTGCGCCCGGAACTCGCGGTGGTCATTGGCGCCGAGCGCTTCCTGACCGAGATCAAGACCACCGCGAACCTGCAGCACCCGCACATCTTGCCGCTCTTTGATTCCGGCGCTGCCGATTCGTTCCTCTTCTATGTGATGCCGTTTGTCGAAGGGGAATCGCTGCGCGACCTACTCGACCGCGAGAAGCAGCTCCCCGTCGCCGATGCGGTGCGGATCGCCACGGAAGTGGCCGACGCCTTGGACTACGCCCATCGACGCGGCGTGGTGCATCGTGACATCAAGCCGGAGAACATCCTCCTGCACGATGGCCGCGCCCTGGTCGCCGACTTCGGCATTGCGCTCGCCGCGAGCACGGCGGGCACCCGCATGACCGAGACCGGGATGTCGCTCGGCACGCCGACCTACATGAGTCCCGAGCAAGCGATGGGCGAGCGCACCCTCGACGCGCGCACCGATGTCTACGCGCTCGGCTGCGTGCTCTATGAAATGTTGGTGGGCGACCCGCCCTTCCTCGGCAGCACGGCGCAGGCAATCGTCGCGAAGGTGATGACCGAGCGACCAGCGCCACCGTCACGCAGCCGCGACACCGTCCCCGAGCAACTCGACGACGCCATCCAGCGTGCGCTCGAGAAGTTGCCTGCGGATCGCTTCGCGAGTGCGGCAGAGTTGGCGCAGGCACTCCGCGGCGGCACGATGTCGAGTACCGGAGCCCGCCCTGCACGACGCGTCGCATCGGGCGGGTGGCGGCGCGCGGCGATCGGGCTCGGCATGAGCACTATCGGATTTGCCGCGCTCGTCGCGTGGGCGATGACACGGGGAACCGGCACGACTGGCCCGACCATCTACGACGTGGCCACACCGGATAGCGCGCGCGTTTCCTTCATCAATACCACAGCAAGCATTGCCACCTATGGCGCGGTGAGCCGGAGCGTGTCGATCGCGGCCGACGGCGCCTTCGCGGTGTATGTCGCCCTGCAAGCGGACTCGGTGGCCTCGCTCTGGTATCGCAGCCTGTTGACGGACGAGACCCGACCGATTCCCGGGACCGCCGGGGCCAGCGTGCCGCGGGTGTCGCCGGATGGCGCCCAAGTCGCGTACTTCGCCGGCAATCAGGTGAAGGTGGTCTCGCTCGCCGGCGGGGAGCCCCGTCCCTTGGCACCGCTCCTCGATGGACGCATGCTCGACTGGATCTCGACCGACCAACTCCTGGCCCTCGGCTCCGATGGTGATCGGGCGTTGTGGATCAACGTGGGTGGGGGTGAGCCACGCGAACGCGCCATCGTACGCTGTCCACTGGGAACGTGGGCCCCGACGCTGGGGGAGTTGCTGTGCGGCTTCAATGGAGCGGCGCGGACGATCAATCTCGAGAACGATTCTACGCAGGAGGTGCGCACGCTGCAGGATGACGGCACGCCCGGTGGCCCGCTTGCCGGCTCCGAGTTCCGTCTCATCGATGGGCGCTACCTCATCTTTGTCAGCCCGGATGGCGTGCTCTCCGGGGCGCGCTTCGACCCCGAGACGCGCCTTGTGCAGCGCGCCGTGCCACTGGTCCCTGGTATCCGCCGGGAATCGATCGGTGAGGCACACTTCGACGTCTCCGGCAATGGTACGCTGATCTACGCACCGGGCCTCGACGTCACCAAGGGTCGATTGGTCCGCCGCGAGCCAGACACTGCACCGGAGCCACTTCCGATCGAGGCCGCGAATTTCCAGCGCTATGACGTGAGTCGCGATGGCCGTTGGTTGGCGGCCGTCGTGCAGGGGAATTCCCTCAACGAGTTGCGCATCTACGACTTGCGCACCGGACAACACACCGTCTGGGAACGCGCCGAGATTATCCGGCATGCCATGTGGAGCCCGGACGGTCAGTCCATTCTCTATGCCGCGCGGGCAGGCGATCAGTGGTCGCTCCTCCGGGGTGTCCCCGGAGCAGGCACCCCGCCCGACACGCTGGCCCGATATGCGGCCGACGGCATGACATTCGATCCCCTGTGGTACCAAAACGACAGCACGGCGATCGCACAGGAATGGCTCGGGGCACTCGTGGTCCGCTTCGATCCGCGGCAGGCTTCGGCCACGATGGACACCGTGCTCAGAGGCGCGCGCTTTCCGAGCGTCTCCCCCACCGGCCAGTTGATTGCCTACCAGAGCACGGATGGCAGCCGCGTTATGGTGACCACCTTCCCCACGCCGGGTCGGCGGTGGCAGATCGCGTCGCAGGGGGTCGAGCCACTGATGCTTTCACCCACGACAGTGCTTTTCCGCCAAGGCGCCGCGTGGTCCACCGTCAGCGTCAACCCCGCGACCGGCGAGCCGAGCGGCGCGCCAGTCGCCTGGGCCACGGACCCACGTTTCTCAGACACCTCCGGGTGGTCGAATGTCCCGACACATGACGGCGGCATCATCTATGTGCAGGGGCCCGAGCAGGCGAGCCCAGGATACTTCCGTGTCATCCCGAACTGGGTCTCCCAGATGAAGCGCGCCGTGGATGCGGCCAATAAATGAGAACGACCCACGCCCTCGAGCTCGAGCTCGCGGCTCATGGCCGCGACTCGGCAAAACCGTCGGATGCGAACACCCGGAAAGTCGCTGAAGCGACTGGAGCTCCCCGAAGCGATGGAGTGTTGCCCGTCATGGAGATTCTAGGTCGCTTTAGCGACACCTGCCGAGCCGACGCTTTGGCGTCGAGCTCGTTCGGGTTGGCGGGATTCCAATGACCGACACCCTCGCACGCCTCACCGCCGCCCTCGCCGACCGCTACACCATCGAGCGCGAACTCGGTCAGGGCGGCATGGCCACGGTCTACCTCGCCTACGACATCAAGCATGAACGGCAGGTCGCGATCAAGGTGCTCCGCGAGGACATCTCCGCGTCGCTCGGCGCGGGCCGCTTCCTCCGCGAGATCAAGATCGCCGCACAACTGCAGCACCCCCACATCCTCCCGTTGCTCGATTCCGGCGAAGAGGACGGCTTTCTCTTCTTTGTGATGCCCTACATCAAAGGGCGGTCGCTCCGTGATCGACTCGATCGCGAGGGTGAACTGCCGGTGCACGAGGCCGTGCGGTTGATCACCGAGGTCGTCGATGCCCTGGTCGAAGCCCACGAGCATGGTGTCGTGCATCGTGACATCAAGCCCGACAACGTGATGCTCTCGGGCCGCCACGCGCTGGTGACCGACTTCGGCGTGGCCAAGGCGATCAGCGAGGCGACGGGCCGCAACATGGTCACGACTCTCGGCATCGCCGTCGGAACGCCCACCTACATGTCCCCCGAACAGGCCGCCGCCGACCCGAATGTGGATCATCGCTCCGACATCTATTCCGTCGGCGTGATGGCGTTCGAGATGCTCAGCGGTCGGCCGCCGTTTGTGGGGAACACGCCGCAGCAGGTGTTGGCCGCACACGTGACCGAAGAGCCAGACTCGGTGGCGAGGCGGCGGCCGGCAGTTCCGGCGACGCTCGAGGCCGTGGTCATGCGCTGCCTCGCCAAGCGCCCGGCGGACCGCTTCCAGAGCGCGGCGGAGTTGCATGCCGCGCTGGAACCGCTCGCCACGCCGAGCGGCGGGATGACCCCGACACACACTCGTCCGGTCACCGCCTACGCGCGCGTCCGCCGGTGGCCGCGATCGCTCCTGACTGCGGTTGGCCTCATGGTCAGCGCCGCCGCCGTCTGGTGGGTCCTGAACCGCCCGCCCGCCACCGCCGAGCTCCTTTCCAACTCCCAGCTCACGCGCCTTCCTGGCCCGGAGGAGTTTCCCACGATCTCGGCAGATGGCAAGGCGATCGCGTATCGCGCCTTCACGCCATCGGATAGCATGGCGCACATTGAATTTCGTCGTACCGACGGGGGTGACGCGATCCAGATCGCCGAAGGCACCGTCCCGATCGGCTGGTCCCCCAGCGGCGACAGGCTCCTCCTCCGTGGCCCCCGTGGCCTGGAGAGTCGGCCGGCACTCGGTGGGCAGGGCACGGTGATCAACCCCATCGCAATGTTTGGCTGTTGGGCGCCGGATGGAGAGCACCTGGCATACTTCGTTGGAGACTCACTCTTCGTCACCGGACTGAGCGGCGAACAACCCCGCTTGGTGACGACCGCCCGGGAGCCGCACTCGCCTGTCTGGTCGCCGGATGGGAAGTGGATCGCCTTCGTCTCGGGCAACGCGAACTACACGGCGAACTACAACATCGCCCCCAGCAGCATCTGGCTGGTCGCAGCCGACGGCGGCACCGCCCGCGCCTTGACGCCGGCGGACGGCAGCAGCATGAGCATGAGCCCGACCTGGGCGCCGGACTCCCGTCGCCTGTTGTTGGTGTCGGCACCCGCCGGGGTGCGCGACGTCTATCAACTCAACCTGACGGCCAGTGGCGCCGTCCGCGGGACTCCACTCCGAATCACCACCGGATTGAACCCCTCCCTCATCGCACTGTCGGCCAACGGAAGCCAACTGGCCTATTCTGTCGCCACCCTTCGCGCCAACATCTGGAAGACCTCGTTGTCATCCGCCGGTCCGATCTCCACCCGGGGCGCGTTGCCGGTGACCGACGAGGGGCAGACGATCGAGGGCTTCGACATCTCCCGCGACGGCAAGTGGTTGGTTTTCGATTCGAACCGCGAAGGCCTGCAGCAGATTTTCCGGATGCCACTCGAGGGTGGCCCGGTCCTGCAGCTGACACAGGACCCCAATCCGGCCTTTGTGCCGATGATCTCGCCGAACGGCTCAGAGGTGGCCTATCACGCCATCGCGAACGGCGTGCGACGGATATTCAGCGTATCGATCAACGGCGGGAAGTCGACTCAGCTTTCACCGGACGCCGCTCCGGATGCCCGCAACCCCAGTTGGGCGCCCGATGGCCGGCGCATCGCCTGGCAGGTCCGACTCGGCACCACCGGTGACGAAAAGCAGGTCGCCACCCGCGATGCACAGGGCCGCTGGGGAGCGCCTATCACCGTGCCGCAGCATGGCGGAGTGGTCTCATTGGGATGGGCCGATCAGGGAACTGCATTGCTGGGACGAGACTCCAGCGGGTATGAAGGCGTTCAGCCGATCGACGGCATGGCGTTTCGGCGCTGGGGAGGCCCCGCGCCAAGCGCGCGGCTCCGCACTGCGAGTCCAACACCCGCCCTCTCGACCGACGGCAAGACGCTGTACTTCGCTGGGCGGAGGAGCGTCACAGGACTCAAGGATGGCCCCCTCATGGTCACTGGTATCCGCCTCGCGGATGGGGTGTGGCGCGAGGTCTTGCGCTTTGATGAGCCCTCACGGCCACATAGCAGTGTGTCCAATGGAATCGCCGAGTACGGCGGCTGGATGTACTTCACGCTCAGTGATTTCCAGAGTGACATCTGGGTGGCCAATGTGAAGGGGCTGAGGAAGTGACGCACAACCATGCCTAGACAGCCGGGAATTTGACTAGTCAGACTAGACCGAATAGACTCCGATAATGCCAGACGAATACTCGATATACGATGCCAAGGCGAAGCTCTCGGCCCTCGTCCGCCAGGTCCGGGAGGGGCGGAGCGTGGTCATCACGGTCCACGGGGAGCCCGTGGCCGAGCTCCGGCCCTACCAGAAGCCGGACCGCCCACAGACGCTGGAGGAGCGGATCGCCGAGCTGACGGCGAGCGGCGAGATCATTCCAGCCGCCCGGAAGCCGAGTGACCCGATGGCATTTCCAGTGGGCAAGAAGGTTCCTGGTGCACTGCAGCGCTTCCTGGATGATCGCGACTGATGGATGCGTTCATCGACACGTCGGTGCTGCTGACAATCGCCTTGGATCAGGACGACGCCCACAGCTGGGCGCGCCGACTGGAGGCATGCAGCAGTGTTGCTGCCACGGGATTGCTCGAGGCGGAGTTTCGGAGCGCCTGTCACCGTGAAGGACGGCCAGTCAACGAGGTCCTACTCAACAACTTGACGTGGATCGCGCCGACCCGTTCCCTCCGCCCCGAGATCACTCGCGTGCTGGACGCGGGATATGTGCGTGGCGCCGACTGCTGGCATCTCGCGACAGCGCTGTACATTGCACCTCACCCCGCCGAACTGACCTTCCTCACCCTCGACCTGCGTCAACGCGAAATCGCCGCAGCCCTCGGCTTCACGACGTGAGGAACCCATGTCACTAGACCGCCTTACCGCCGCACTCGCCGACCGCTACCGCATCGAGCATGAGCTCGGACAGGGTGGCATGGCGACGGTGTATCTCGCCGAGGACATCAAGCACAGGCGCAAGGTCGCGATCAAGGTCCTCAAGCCCGAACTTGCCGCGGTCCTCGGCGCCGAGCGCTTCATTCAGGAAATCACCACGACGGCGGCGCTCCAACACCCTCACATCCTTCCGTTGTTCGACTCGGGAAGCGCCGAGCTCCCGGGGGCATCTCACGACTCGCGACCCACGACCATCCTCTACTACGTCATGCCCTTCATCGATGGCGAGACGCTCAGGGCCAAGCTCGATCGCGAGACGCAGCTCGGCATTGATGAATCGGTCCGCATCGCCTCAGATGTCGCGAGCGCATTGCACTACGCCCACACGCACGGGGTGATTCACCGCGACATCAAGCCCGAGAACATCCTGCTGCATGACGGCCGGCCCATGGTCGCGGACTTCGGCATCGCGCTGGCGGTGAGCGCCGCGGCCGGCGGCCGGATGACCGAGACCGGCCTGAGTCTTGGCACACCGCACTACATGAGTCCGGAGCAGGCGACGGCGGAAAAGGAGATCACCGCTCGGAGTGATGTCTACTCATTGGGCAGCGTGCTCTACGAGATGCTCACCGGGAATCCCCCGCATACCGGGGCGAACGCGCAGCAGATCATCATGAAGATCGTCACCGAAGACGCCGCACCGGTGACGAAGCTGCGGAAGAGTGTGCCGACGAATGTGGCCGCCGCGACGGCGAAGTCGATCGAGAAGCTGCCGGCGGACCGCTTCGAGAGCGCGAAGGAATTCGCCGAGGCACTGGTGAATCCTGGCTTCACGACGGCGGCGCTGCGTGTGGCAGCGGAGCAGCATGCATCCGTGCGTTCCCAGATGCGGAGCCCCCTCGTGCTCGGCCTTGCGGCGGCGCTGGTGGTTGCCGTCGGACTTGCAGGGTTCGCGTGGCGGAGCGCACGCGGCGCGGCGCCGAGTCCGGTCGTGCGCTTTCAGGTCGCGCTCCCGTCGATGATGCTGATCGCCAACGCGGCGCCGGGCAAGAACATGGCGGTCTCCCCCGACGGGCAGACCCTTGCGTTCACCTTCGCGGATTCCACGGCGGCGGTGCGACTCTCCGTGCGCCGGATCGATGAGGCAACCATTCGCACCCTCGCGGGCACGAACGGCGCACAGCAGCCCGCCTTCTCCCCCGACGGCGAGTGGATCGCCTACATGGTGGGCACCACCGTCTGGAAGATCGCGCTCGCTGGCGGATCGCCTGTCCTCCTCGGTGACGCGGGGCTTGCGCCCGTCGGGGTCACCTGGAGCAGCG
>JAHECN010000213.1 GCA_024641735.1 Gemmatimonadota bacterium
GCGGACGATGGAACAGGTCATCCGGAGCGCGGGCTGGACCGTCGAGGTTCTCGCGACGGGTGGCCCCGGGGACGCGCGTCGGCTGGCGCAGTACGGGGTGGAGCAAGGTGCGGATGTCGTGGCGGTCTTCGGGGGCGATGGCACGACCATGCAGGCGGCCTCCGCCTTGGTGGGCACCGATGTTGCGCTCGGCCTGCTGCCTGGGGGAACAGGCAACCTGCTCGCCGGGAATCTTCGGCTCCCCACCAATCCGGTGAAGGCCGCCGAGGCGATGGTGCGCGGTGTCCCGAAACGGCTCGACCTCGGCCGGATGGAACGGCCGGACGGGGTGCACTACTTCGCGGTCGCGTGCGGCTCCGGGGTGGATGCGCGGGTCATGGTCGAGACACCCTCCGCCCTCAAGCACAAGTGGGGGATGATGGCGTATGTGGCGACCACGCTGAAGATTCTCCCGGAGATCCGGAACATTCCCTTTCGGGTGTCCGTGGATGGAGTCGAGCACGACATCGACGCCGCGATGCTGATGGTCGCCAACTGTGGCGAGGTCATTCCGCCGCTCGTGAAGCTCGGCGAAGGGATTTCGCCGCATGATGGGCTCCTCGATCTGGTCGTCTTCCAGGCTTCGTCCTTCGGGACCTCGGTGCGGGCCGTCTGGGATCTGCTTCGCGACGCGTCCGGGACCTTCGGGAAGGATGTCTTCGTCGGTTATGCCCGGGGTCGGGAGATCCGGGTGGAGTCACTCGACGGCCCCCAGCCAGTGCAGATGGATGGCGACGCCGGCGGGCTCACCCCGTTCACGGCGACCATCGTGCCCGGGGCGATCGCGGTGATCATGCCGAAGGACTGAGCAGGGTGGGTGTGGTAGTATTGTCATGAAGAGAGAAGAGAGAAGAGAGAAGAGAGAAGAGAGAAGAGATGCGCGAGCATGGGCCGGAGGTTCTCCTGTCTCCTCTCTCCTTTCTCCTCTCTCCTGCACCGAAACCCAACATTCTCTGGGATCCCAATGGCCGACTCCATCCTCCTCATCGATGACGACATCGCCGCCCTTCGGGCGATCGGCGCGTTTTTCGAGTTGCGCGGATGGGACGTTTACCGGGAGCTGACCGGCGAGGCCGGCCTCGTCACCTTTGATCGCGCACTCCCCGATGTGGTCCTCCTGGATCTGGAGCTCCCGGGGATGGATGGCATGGCGGTCCTCGAGCAACTGCGGACTCGCGAGACCACGGTCATCCTGTTGACCGGGCAGAACGACGTCAGCCTGGCGGTCCAGGCAATCCGTGAAGGGGCCGAAAATTTCATCGTCAAGCCCGCCGAGCTGGAGCACCTGTTGGTCGTCGCCGAGCGGGCAGCGGAGAAGGGCAGGCTCCGGCGCGTGAACCGGACCCTGATCGGACAGACCGCCTCGACCGAAGGATTGGCGGCCCTCGGCAGCTCCCCGCTGATGCGCGAGCTGGCCCGGCAGGCGACACTGCTCGCGCGAAGCGACTGGACCGCGATGCTGATTCACGGCGAGGCAGGTACTGAGAAGGAATTGATTGCCCGTCACCTGCACGACGCCTCGACTCGGGCCGGGGAACCTTTCATCAAGCTGGCCGGTGGACGTGGTGAGCCCGAGTGGCTGGAAGTGGAGCTCTTCGGTCGCGAAACCGGGAGCGGTGCTTCGACGGAGGGTTCCAGCCGGTCGGGACTATTGCAGACCGCCGACGGCGGGACGCTTTTCATCGATGAAGTGACTGACCTTGCGGCGCCGATTCAGGCGAAGTTGGTGTCAGTGCTGGAGAATCGGGCGTTTCGTCGCGTCGGCGGTTCGCACGAGATTCCGGTGGATCTTCGGATCGTGGCCGCCACGGCCTATGCCCCCCAAGCCGCACTGGCAGAGGGGCTGCTCCGGGAAGATTTATACTACCGGTTGAACGTGGTGCCGCTGATGGTCCCACCGCTCCGCGACCGCCCCCGCGACGACCTCCTCGGCCTGATCCGTGGGCTCCTCCGCGAGCTCCCGTCGACGGTTCCCGGGGCGCCGAATCGCCTCACCGATGACGCGCTTGATCGGTTGGTGGGACATTCCTGGCCCGGCAACGCCTCCGAGCTGCGGAACGTCTTGGAACGTGCCCTGTTGCTGGCGCGGGGAGCAGGACAAATTGGGACAGAGCACCTTCCGGGGGAGTTCCGCGCCAAGGGCGGAGTCTTTGACCGGCGCCACACACCGTTGACGATGGAGGAGGTCGAGCGAATGCACATCGATCGCACACTCAAGCATCACGGTGGGAATCGCACGCACACGGCCGCGGAGCTGGGCATCTCCCGCGCCACGCTGATCGCCAAGATCAAGCGTTACGCCATCCCACACTGATGGCGACCCAGACGACGAAGGATCGCCCCGTGCTCCGGGAACGCGACGCCATGCTCTGTCGAGCGTGCGGTCGCGAAGAGCGCGCCTCTGAGGGCTATCCCTGCGAGGGGTGTGAGACCTTTGTCTGCCTCGTCTGCACCATCCGCGGGGTGACGCGTTGTCGGGACTGCGTCGCCAAGGCGAAGGGCGCGTGAAGGCACTGCTCGCCACAGCAGCAGTCGTCCCCGTCCTTGCTGGACCTTCCCTCACCGCAGAACAGGTCACCCAACTCGTGCTCGGGGAAGGCGCGGACATCCTCGATCAGCGCGGCGCCATGCTGCAGATCCGGACCATTCTCGATCGCTATACCGGATGGGTCCACGAAGGGTACGTGCGTCGACTCGATATCGGGGATGTTGAGGCGTGGCTGGCAACGGCGGCGTGGTCCGAGGGCTCGCTGTTGCGCGATGACCAGGGCACCGCAGTGCGCGCGCCGCACCGCGCTCGGCTCCTCTTGGAAGGGAGTTCGCGCGTGCGCCTTCCCGATGGCGGGGTGGGAGAGATCCTCGGCGGCTCGATCCGACCCTACCAGGATGTGATTCTCGCTGGACTGGCGAGCTCCCCGGCGACTTGGGCGTGGCGGGAGTTTGCAGGAGCGCCGTATCTGTGGGGCGGTGTCACCGCCTCGGGGATCGACTGCTCGGGCATGGTGCAGACCACCTTCCTCGCCCGAGGCGTTCCGCTGCCGCGGGACGCCCGCCAGCAAGTGGACCATGGGCAGCGCATCGAGCTCGCGGCGCGGCGTGCCGATGACCTGCTCTTTTTTC
>JAHECN010000214.1 GCA_024641735.1 Gemmatimonadota bacterium
CCGACCACGATCACGCGGGCGTGATGCAGTGGGGCACCTTCTTCGGTGCGCACACGCCCCTCAAGTCGACCGACGCCGCCTTGGGCGACGAGCGGCGGGGCAGTGGTCGCGATGGCCAGCAGGGCAACGAGGGCAAACCCGACACGAAGACGGTTCATGAGATCCTCCGGGGTGGGGCATTCATCGGCAGGGGGATTCACTGGAGACGCCAAACCCCGGCGTGAGACACACGCCGGGGTCGGGAGGTACGGGAGGCAGGGCAGCTCAGGGCTCGGCCAGCAGCTTCTCAATCAACGCCGAGAAGCGTTCGGTGTTCCCCTGATCCCAGCCGGTCACGATCTGCCGAATGATCCCCTGCTTGTCCACGATGATGATCTGAGGAATGCCGCCGACGCGGTAATCTTCGTCCGGCTTCGGCTGGTGGTATCCCTGGCCCGCCACCTGCTTGACGGGCGGGTTGATCGCCACCGGGAAGGGGAGCGCGTGCTCCTTGCCGAAGTAGATCTTGTCGGCCTCGATCTCCTGCGCCGGGGTCAGATCGCGCTGCGTGCCGAGGTAGCCGTAGAGTGACGTCACCATCACCCCATCGAAGCCTCGACCCTCGAAGCGCTTGGCCAATCCGCTGATCCCTGGATAGCTGTTCTTGCAGGGGCCGCACCAGTGCGCTGTGAACTCGACCAGCGTCACGCGTCCAACACGGGGAGTCCGGACACTCGGCTGGTCGGTGTTGATCCACCACTCGGCCTGGATCTCGGGCGCCCTCGTCCCGATCAACGCATAGCGCTGCCGAAAGTCTTTGAAGCGCGCCGTGGCTGGGGCACCGAGTTCTTTCTCGGCGCGGTCCAGCACCATGAGCGCTGAGTCAGGGTGAAGCCGGTCCGCATAGGAGCGGGCGAGCGAACTGTAGCCGCTAATCATTGCGTTGGGCTGGTTCAACTGCTTCCCGAGCGCAATCATCGCCGTGGCGTGGTCGCGCAACCCATCCGCAACATCGAGATACTCGTACGTCCCCAACATGCGCTGGTGCGCGGCGAGCTTGATGTCAGCGAGTAAGTCGGGAAGCTGGTCAATCTTGGCCACGAACTGTTCTGCAGCGTCGAGAATGCCGAAGTAGCCACTCTGCTTGGCAACCTCCTGACGCATCCCCAACATCAGCGCCTCGCCCCGCGCGCGGGGTGGCAGGTCGGGCGCATTGAGGAGGCGCTCCGTGGCGCGGCGCGTGGCCACCGTGTCACGGGCAAACTCATACAGTGCGATTAACTCCGGGAGCTGCTCGGCAGGCATCACCTGCCAATCGAATTTGGTCGCACAGGCCGCGGCGTGTTCCTGACTCGCCAGCGTCGCCTTGCCGCTCGCGGCCGAGTAGGCGCTGAGCAGCTCGGCGCGATTGGCATCAGTCGCTTTCCGGTAGGCATCCAGGGCAGGCGCGGTTTGGGCGCTTCGCCAAACCGTGGCGTCCGCGATGCAGGCAGCCGGCGAACCCGGAGCCGGCGGTGGAGCGGCAGGACGTTGTGCCGCCAACCCCCCGACACCGATGGGGGCAGCGCAGAGTGCAACCGCGAGGCGTGCGGGCCGGAACAGCGATGCCATGGGGTGCTCCAGATTATGATGTCAGGGGAACTGGAGAAGTGTACCCGGCACCGCGACGCGCGGCAATTCGCCCCGCTGGCTCTCGCCTTTCCGACAATCCGTGTATTTTCCGCCCGTTAAGTTGGAATACTCGATTCCGACGTCCTTCGCCCCAAGCCCTAGTGGGAGCCCATGGCGCTCACCGTCACGTATCGTGTTGCCGATCCGGCAACCCTGACTACCCCGCTCCTGATCGTCCCCGTGGCGAAGGGAGACTTTCCCGCGCCGGCTGAGTTGGTGGCGATCGACGCCCTCCTTGGCGGCGCGATTGTGCGCCTCGCGCATTCCGGCGACTTCACGGGTGCCAAGGACGAGACCGCCCTGCTCTACGGAACCGGCGGCGGTGTTGGTCGCGTGCTGCTGGTCGGGATGGGAGAACTCGACAAGGTGACGGGGAATACACTTCGCCGGGCTGCGATGATCGGTGGGAAGCGCGCCCGGACACTTGGGACCCCGTCTGCGACGCTCCTCTACGTGCCTGCCTGTGCGCCAGGCGTGGACGCGAACCGTGCCGGGCAATCGCTGGCGGAAGGACTCCCGTTCGGCGCGTGGCATTTTCCCGATCTGAAGCGCCCTCCCGAGACGCCGAAGCCGAAGTTCGAGTCTGCCGAGATCCTGACCGCGAAGGCGGATGCGGCGTTTGAGGCAGGGGTCGCCCGCGGCGCGGCCGTGGCCGAGGGGCAGGCGCTGACCCGTCATCTCCAGGTGCTCCCCGGCAACACTTGCACCCCACAGTTCCTTGGCGAACAAGCCGAAGCGCTGGCAAAGCATTACGGCTTCACCGTCACCGTGCTGGATGGTGCGGCGATTCAACGCGAAGGACTGCACGCACTCCATGCGGTGGCGAAGGGCAGCGCACTGGACCCCCGGTTCATCGTCCTTGAGTACAAGGGGAGCGACGACGCTCCGGTTGTTCTGATCGGGAAAGGTGTGACGTTCGATACCGGTGGCATCTCGATCAAGCCGGCGCCGTCGATGGAAGAGATGAAGTTCGACATGTCCGGCGCGGCAGCTGTGCTGGGGACGTTCGAGACCCTCGGTCGGTTGAAGCCGAAGGTGCATGTCATCGGCATCGTCCCAACGGCGGAGAACATGCCGTCGAGCACGGCATACAAGCCGGGTGATGTGGTTGGTTCGCACTTCGGGAAGTCCATTGAAGTCCTCAATACTGACGCGGAAGGACGCCTCCTGCTTGCGGACGCCCTGTCCTGGGCGCGTCGCTACAACCCGGCCGCCGTGATTGATTGCGCGACGCTCACCGGCGCCGTGGTCATCGGACTCGGTCACACCGCTTCTGGCGTGATGGGAACCGACGCCGCGTTGGTGGCCGAGGTGCTCGCCGCCGGGGAAGTGGCCGACGAACGGGGCTGGGAACTGCCGCTTTGGGATGAGTATCGCGAGCTGATCAAGTCCGACATTGCGGACGTGAAGAACACAGGCGGACGCCCTGCCGGGAGCATCACTGCTGGGTGGTTCCTCCGTGAGTTTGTCGAGGGGTATCCGTGGGTCCACGTCGATATCGCTGG
>JAHECN010000215.1 GCA_024641735.1 Gemmatimonadota bacterium
AGGCCTATCAGGCCTTCGGCGTTCCGCACAGCGTGCTGATCGGTCGCAACGGACGCGTGGCCTGGGTTTCCCTCGGCGCCGAAGATTGGCATTCGACGGCCTATCAGGCGCGGATTGAGGCACTGCTCGCGGAGGGGGAATAGCGTGCGAGTGCTCGCGCTCGAAACCTCGTGCGATGAGACCTCCGCCGCCGTTGTCCGGCGGGAGGGGGGCGTCACCACACTGGAAGGGATGACGATTCTCTCGCAGGACGTGCATCGCATCTTCGGTGGCGTAGTGCCGGAGCTTGCCTCACGAGCACATCTGGCGACCGTCGGTCCGGTCGTGGATGATGCGCTCCGCGCCGCTGGGTGCACCATGGCGGAGATCGAGGGGATCGCGGTCACCAATGGTCCTGGCTTGATGGGTGCCCTGCTTGTTGGCGTTACCTGGGCCAAGACCGTCGCGTGGCGGACGGGACTCCCGCTGCTCGGGGTGCACCACCTTGAGGGGCATCTCTTCGCGCCCACCCTCGAGGACCCCACCGCGGAGCCACCGTTCGTGGCACTGCTGGTGAGTGGCGGGCACACCATGTTGCTCGATGTGCCGCAGTGGGGTGAGTATCGGCTCCTCGGGGAGACGCGGGACGACGCCGCGGGTGAAGCATTCGACAAGGTTGGTGCGTTGCTCGGTCTCGACTATCCCGCGGGCGCCGCGATCGAGAAGCTCGCAGCCACCGGCGACCCGAAGCGCTTCAGCTTTCCCCGGCCGTTGCTCAAGGGCGTGACGGGCGCGGACCATTACGCATTCTCGTTCAGTGGCCTCAAGACAGCAGTGCTCCGCGCCGTACAAAAGAGTGACGACTTGGTGCGCGACACGCCGCATCTCGCGCGCGCCTTTCAGGACGCCGCGATCGAGGTAATGGTCGCCAAGACACTGCAAGCCACTCGAGATTGCGATCGCCAGCTGATCGTCCTCGGTGGCGGCGTTGCCTGCAATCGCACCTTGGCCACTGCGATGCGGCATGCCGCGGAAGGTGTCGCGCGCGTCGCCGTGGCGTCGCCACGACTGAACACCGACAACGCCGCGATGATCGGTGCTGCCGGCGCGTGGCGACTCGCCAATGGTGAGCGTCACGGTTTCGATCTCGAAGCACGTGATTCCATTGCCTTTCCCGGACTCCATTCGCCCGCCGAGGCTTCCTCGTGATCAATGCCTATCCGCTCGTCTTTCATATCGGCTCCTTCGAAGTCACCGGCTTCGGCTTGCTGATGATGCTTTCCTTCCTCGTCGGCGCGTGGCTGGTCGATCAGGAGGGGAAGCGACTCGGCTTCGCGTCAGACTACGCCGGTGACATGGTGATGGGAGCGGTCGTCGGCGGCATCATCGGTGCGAAGCTCTGGTATGTCGCGCTGTACGGTGCCGACGCACTCTTCGCACGCTCCGGACTCGTATGGTACGGCGGCTTCATCGGCGGCACGCTCGGCGTGATCCTGGTCGGATGGTGGCGGCAGGTTCCGATCCGCTGGACGATGCAGCTCATGGCCCCTGCGATGGCCGCGTCGTATGCCGTCGGGCGTGTCGGCTGCTACGTCGTCGGCGACGACTATGGCCGACCCACCGATCTCCCGTGGGCCGTTGCCTTCCCGCAGGGTGCGCCGGCAACTACCGCCGCGGCGCTCCGCAACTTCGGTGTCGCGATTCCCGAAGGAATTTCTCCGGATACCATCCTCGCGGTACACCCGACGCAACTATACGAAGTCGGGCTGATGCTCATCGCCTTTTTCTTCCTCTGGCGGTGGCGTCGGTCGGCACGCGGAACGGGTTGGCTCTTCGGTGCCTATCTCGTCTTCGCGGGCGTTGAGCGTTTCGTGGTCGAGATTCTTCGCGCGAAGGATGATCGGATTTTCGGTGTGTTGACCATCGCGCAAGTGACCTCGATTGCACTCATCTTCATTGGTACCATAGTGATCGGAAACTTGAGCGGAAAAGGGACCATTCCACCCGGAATTTGGCTGCAAAAAGGAGTTGCGGAAAAAGCATCTTCGCACTCTTGACAGACGTTCGAGGGACCCATACTGTGCATGCAGATGGCATCGTGTTGTGTGATGCCACACGAGAAAGTCCCAGGGCGAAGAAGGGTGGAGCGAGCACATCTGTTCGTCTCCGTATACTCAGGGGGCGCTCTGGGACCTCCCAACAAGAAACGCCCGGCCAGTTTGGCCGGGCGTTTCTTGTTGGGAGGGGCGAGTGATGAGTCGTGAGTCGCGAGAAGATCTTTCCGGCGCACTTCTCACGACTCACGACCAACGACTATCCCCTACTGACGTCCTCCGCCACCCCATCCGTCACCGTGTGCTTCATGCGCTCGACTTCCGCACGGATCGCGGCGAGATCGCCTTCCATCCGCTCGAGTGACCGCAGCATCTCCTTCTCCATCCCAGGACCCGAAGTCACACTGCTCGGCATCGGATCACTGCGATCCACCACTGCCGCTTCCGCCATGGCAAAACGACGGCGGTCATTCGGACGCTGCACCAGGAAGATCCAGCCGAGTGCGACCAAGGCGAGTGTCAGCAAGACGCCCTGTGCGAGCATCGATTCGATCGTCGGATAGATCCCGAACGCCGGGAGCCGTGGCCACCCCAAGAGCATCGTGGTCGACACCACCCCACCGGCCTGCAATTCGGCGATGGCCTTCCCCGCGAAGACGAACGCGGTGTAGTAGAGAAATGCGGATGTGACGGCGAAGAAGGGACGCAACGGCAACTTCACACCGTAACGATTGATCGCCACATAAATGACGGCCAGAATCGCCGCGCCAATCCCGATACCAGAGACCACCGGAACAAACGTTCCACCGGTGCTCCCACCCGAGACGAAGAGCGCTTTGTAGAAGAGCACCGTCTCGAACCCTTCGCGGTACACCGCGAGGAAGGCGGCTGAGGCGAGCGCGAACGCAGAGCCGCCCGAGACCGCTTCCGACACGCGATCCTTCACGAAGGCGGTCCATTTCTGCACCTCCATCTTCGAGAGCAGCCAGTAGCTCACGTAGAAGAGCACCACGACGGCGGTGACCATCGTCGCCCCTTCCAGCGTCTCACGGTTGGCCGGCGAGAGCTGGAAGACCGTTTCGAGCAGGACCGCAGTCAACAGGGAGAGCGCCA
>JAHECN010000078.1 GCA_024641735.1 Gemmatimonadota bacterium
ATCGGGGCGACGTGGGGGATCCTCAACAACTCGGCGGTGCCCGCGACCACCGCGTACGATCAACGTGCCGTGCTGACCTACACCGATATCGGCTGTGTGGCGCCGTTCACCGTGATCGCCGCAGTGCAAGCGCAGATCCCCTGTACCGGGACGCCCGCCCCGCTCTCGCAGACAGTTGCCCCAGGTCCGATCGCGTACAAGTTCACCAACTCTTCATTCACGGCCGCCCGTACTGCGCCCGTGGAGGCGAATGCTGGCTTCCTCTTCTATCTGCGGGGCAACACCTACATGGTGGAGCTGGCGGCAGGTGCGGACCCGGCGTGGGGGGCGGAATGGACCGTCCGGGATTACGTCGGCGCGATTCGTGGCGGTAATGGCGCAGCAGGCCAGTTTGGACCGTACATCTTCACACCAGCGACGCGCCCCTTCACCGCCATCGGCGCCTCGATGAAGTACCTCGTCTCGGTCGATCACACCCCTGCACCGATTTCCGACGACCTCCTGGCCCGGGTCCATCCGGTGCCGGATCCGTACTACGGTGTAGCGGGCTCGGTCACAACGAGCAGTCCCGCTGAGATTCGATTCGTCAACGTGCCCACAGCCGCGCGGATCCGGATCTATTCGACCAACGCTCGCCTAGTCCGTGTCCTGGACGCGGACGCCAACGGATTGAACGGAGTGATCCCATGGGATGTGAAGGGGCGGGACGGCAGGTTGGTGGCGTCGGGCGTGTATTTCTACCACATCGAAGCAGGCGGACGAACACGAGTGGGGCGCATGACCATCGCACACTTCGGGTCCGACCGATGAGGGGCGCGTGGCTGGCCCTGCTGACGTTGCTTCCCGTCGCGGCGCACGCCTCGGAGCGGGTGCCGCTCGCGCCGGAGAGCCGCTTCCGACTCTTTGCCGCGACCCAAGTGTACTTCTTCACAAATCGGGTCGCTCTGCCCGTCATTGGCCGCGGGAGTTTCGAGGACGGCGCGGGGGACACCTATCCGCAGGGCGGCACCTCGTGGCCCAGATCCACCCGCAACCAATACAGCTTTGGTGCCGGCTTCCAGTTCGCCGGAATCATCCGCGGGAGCAAGCCACAGAATCCCTGGGGTGGCGACACCGCGGGTGCGATGTTCTGGGAGGCAACGGGGGCACGCAAGCACGGCGCCAACCTGACACCGGTCTATCTCGGCACGGAACCGACCGACGTGGCGAGCTGGCCCGATCTGTCGAGAGTACCGTCGGGCGACGCGAGCGAGTTGCTTTACGACCCAACGCTTCGGGGGCGCACCAACGCCTCGGAGGGAGACGCCCACTTCATCGCGTGGGATGGCGATCCCAATTTCATCAGTGGACGGGCGCACCCCCTGGGCCTCGTTGTTGAGCATCGGCTGCTTGGCTGGAACTACCCGAGCGGCAACGAGGATATCGTGTACATGGTGGTCACCTACTACAACGTCACCTCGTTGCAGGCTTCCGATTACGCGCAACACCGTCCGGCGATGCGTGCGTTTCTCGCCCAGAAGGCGCGGGACTTTCACACGCTGAACAACGCAAAGTTTGGAATCACGCTTCCAGCGAACGGCTACACGATCGATGAACTCTACACCGGCTTTGCCTCCGACCCGGATGTCGGCACGATCGGCCAGAACGTGGCCTCAGTCAACCTGCCGTTTGCCACGGGCTTTGCCTATCAGGCCAACTTCATCCGCCCCGACTTGTGGCGCTTCGACCCGGACATTTTCTCGACGCCCTTCTTCCCTGGTCCCGGGTTTATTGGCATCACGTACCTGAAGACTCCCGTGGGGCCACCGGCGATCCACCTCTACTCAAACTATTGCGGCTCAAGTAGCTGTCCAACTGACCCGAACTCATCTCAGAGACTCTGGCGCACCCTCGCAGGGCGATTTGACGCGTTCCAGGGTGACGGCTTGTGCGGCAATCCCGGGATCCCATTTCAGACCCATCTCTGCACCATCCATCAGACGGCGCGTGACGTCCGGCACTTCCAATCCACCGCTCCGCACTCGCTCGCTCCAGGACAGTCTGCCTCCGTGGTGATCGCCATGGTCCTCGCGGCGCCGGTCGCGATCCCTGGCTTCTCGCCGAGCACGACCAACCTGATCGCCCCGGGGCAAGCAAGCTGGCTTTCCTCCGTCGATTCCATGGCGAAGTACGGCGGCGTGAACAAAATCGACTCAATCACCGGCTACCTCGGCTTCACCGACAACGGCGATGGCATCCCGCAGGCCGACGAGTTCCGAGTGGTCCCCCGCTCCCTCCTCGGGAAGGCGCGACTCGCACAGCAGATTTTTGACGTGCGCTTTCTTCTTCCCGCGGCGCCGGAGCCACCGGACTTCTTCCTGATACCAGGAGACAAGCAGGTCACCGTCCTCTGGAAGCCCTCGGTGACCGAGACAACGGGCGATCCCTACTTCACGGTCGCCGGGAGTGCGACGCGGACTTCACCGAGCGGTGTGGCCGCGAACATGCTCTACGATCCCAACTTCCGGCGCTTCGATGTCGAGGGGTACCGACTCTATCGCGGCCGGACCAGTGATCCGAACTCACTGCAGCTGATCTCGCAGTGGGACCACATCGGTACCACGATGCTCGACTACGGTGGGTTGGTTTTGCAGGGCGGTTGGGTTGCTCCGAGGCGGGGCTGTGCCCCCGAGCTCGGTCTGACCGGCACCACGAACTGCCCCGCCAACTTCACCCCAATTACCCCAGGGGTCACCAGTACGGTGTCGTTCGCGTACGACCTGTTCGGACCCTTGGTACAGATCAACTATGGCGGACGTGACGTGCTGGCCAACGGTGCGGTGCTGCTTGTGCCGGGTCAGGTCGACTCTGCTCTGACTCGCGATGGCTTCCCAGCCCTCGCGGACACCGACGTCCCCTTCGTCTATGTCGATCACGACGTCCGGAATGACCTCCGCTACTTCTACTCGGTGACCACGTTCGATGTGAATTCCCTGCGCTCGGGGCCGAGTTCCCTTGAATCGGCCAAGGCGGTGAAATCGGTCACGGTGATGGCTCCGCCTTCGAATGTGACCAGCTCGGGCAATGTCGTCATTGCAGGTCCCTTCGGGCGGGGTGCCGCGGCCCTGACAGACGCGGTGGCGCCAACACTCGACTCGACCACTGGACGCTTTTCGAAGCGCCCACTGCCCTCCAACGGTCTGGCGATCACACTCGCGGGATTTGCGGCACAAGTCCTGACCACTGGCGAAGTCGCGGTCCGACTCGATTCGATCACGATTGCGGATTTTGTGACTGGCGCGTCCGTCCCTGCGACGAGTTGGTATTCGATCGGCTCGGGCCCCGGAACCACGCGCGTGTCCGTTCCGTTTACCGTCGGCAGCAGCTTCCCGAGCACCCCGGCGCTGTCGATCACGACAGACCTGATCTTTCCGGCAGTTGTGGTCGACGCCACCCTCGCGAGCGGATACGGCGGAGGGAGCGGCTACCGCATTCCGGGGAGGCTTCACCAAACTCTCCTGATCAGCTATCATCTTGCGCTCAAGTCTCGGGGCTGCGTCAACGGGAACACGGCAAACGGCTTCGGGCCGGGCAGGGAGTGTTCCTACAACGGTCCTCGCTTCTTTGTCGGGGACAACGAGTCTATCGACAACCCCAACTCGGCGAACCCCGCCAACTTCAATACCGGCAACACGAATCCGACCAGCTACAACAATGTCGGCGGTCTCCCCACCGGTGTGGCCGGACTCCATCGACCAATCTCCTACGAGTACACGTCGAGTAGCTATCGCGACATCGAGGTTGCGCTTTCTCCGTTTGTCTCGGAGTCGGACACCAGGATCTATTGGGGTGCCGCCGGCCGCATTGACTCTGTCGTCGATCTCAGTCACAACACGGTCGTGCCGTTCAGCACCAGCATCGGTGCCACGTGGGGCGTCCTCAATAACTCCGCGGTACCGGCCACCACCGCCTACGATCAACGCGCCGTCCTGACGTTTACCGACATCAGTTGCGTGGCACCGTTCACCCAGATTGCGGCCGTCCAATCGGTCCTGCCATGCACCGGCGGCACGGCAGCACTCTCGCAGACGGCGATCCCAGGGCCGATGGCCTACAAGTTCACGAGCAACACGTTGACCACTGCGCGGGTAGCGCCGGTTGCCGCGAACGCGGGCTTCCTCCTCTACCTCCGCGGGAACAGCTACATGGTAGAGATGATGGGGGGCGCGGTCCCAGCAGCCGGATCGCAATGGACGGTGCGGGACTACGTTGGAGCGATCCGCGGTGGCAACGGTGCGGCGGGACAATTCGGAGCCTATCACTTCACGCCGCGGACTCGGCCCTTCACGGCGATTGGCGCCTCGATGAAGTATCTCGTCACGGCAAGCAACTCCATTGATCCAGTCACCGACAACATCTTGGCCCGCGTACACCCCGTCCCTGATCCCTACTACGTCGTCGCGGGGACGGTGACGACGAATGCGTCGGCCGAGATTCAGTTTGTCAATGTTCCGACGGGGGCGCGGATTCGGATTTACTCGATGACCGCGAGACTGGTCCGCGTGCTCGACGCGGACGCAAGCGGTGCGAATGGCACGATGAAGTGGGACGTGAAGGGGCGGGATGGGAGGCTGGTGTCCTCGGGCGTCTACTTCTACCACGTCGAGGCGGGAGGACGGACGCGCGTCGGCCGGATGACCATCGCGCACTTCGGATCAGATCGGTAGACAGGAACGCAACAGGGGCGACGCATGCGTCGCCCCCACGAGCTACGCCTTCTGACCCTACGACCTACCTCCTACGGCGCCTTAGCTCGCCGCTTGCCGTCCGCGCACGGTCTCGATGGCATTCACGAGATTCGTCGCTGCGCCGCTGATGGCCTGATCGAGGGTCTCGGCCTGCTCGCTTGCCGCGATCGGTTGCATGCCGGCGAGTCGAGCCTCGAGCAGACAACGCATTTCGGCGCCGCTCGATTTCTTGTCGCTGTTCTGGTCGCTCAAATGCGCTTCGACCCGCGTGACGTGGTCGGTATACCGCTCCATCGCGCTGGTGATGATCTCCTGCGCGCGCTGGTTGAGTCCTTCATCCAGAGTGATGTTCCGATCGGCATTGAGTTGAATCAGCATGATCCATTCGCTCCTGCGTGCCGGCCGACGGAGTACCGGAGGGTGACACGATCGATCCTTTCGATCGGGCCGACCATCAGCGCAGCACGCTGATTGGAATCTACTCGATTTGATCAGCTGAGGTGGCCGGACCGCGACACGCAGTCGCCAGGCAGTATCGAACACGCTGGCTATCGTTGCCGCCACGAGAGCAATCCACCGGGAAGGGTGCGAGGGCGCGGCGGCCTAGCGGAACGTGTAGCCGAATCCGAGGCCGAGCAACGGCTGGAAATGGCTGGCGTAGAGATCGATGCCGGCGGCGAAACCCATCCCGACCGAGAGGTCGACGGTGAAACCCCGTCGCGCAACATACTGGTACCCGACCTGAAGGCCTGGGCCATAGTGTCTACTGCCGCTGAAGAACGCCGGATCCAAGGACGAGGTCTCGACGGCGATCTGGGAGTAGGACAGCTCGAGAAATCCGCGGTGACGGAGGCCCGCGGTATAGCCCCGCATGCCGAACGCATAGGTCAGGCCACTGGGGTCACCTGGATCGATTGCAGGCGTCACACCGAGTCCACCGAACAGCGATGCACGCGAGGAGAGAACGTACCGCTCGGCGCGGAGACCGAACCACCCCAGGGAATTGCCGAGGCCGGCGACGACTGTCGCGCGACGCGAGGTGTCTTGGGCGGCCAGTGTGTCACGGTCGAAGGGCGCCGCGACGAGCGCGATCGTGAATAGAGCCGCGGCCCAGCGAATGGGAAGACTCGACTGTCCGGTCATCAGCACTCCACGTAGAGGAGGTTTGAAAGCTGCTTCTAGACGCTGGCCCCCGCCCGGGCCTCCACAATTCGATTCGCCGACAACGAAGGTCTTATTTCGAGGCCGTCACCCTCCCAACCGGGCCTCGGTGTGGCGGGGCACCACAGCAGCATCCAGGAAGCTGGCGATCTCCAACGCCGGCTCGGATGCCGGGGCCAACTGGCCCTCCCGATGGAGTTCCACGAAGAAGTCCCGCAGCGGAATCACATCCGGTGTGCTGGCGCGGAGCGCCCCCTGCATCTCGGTGTCGACGATACCGGGTTCGTAGGAGAGGATCGAGACATCCCGTGGAGCACCGCCACCCTGCTCTGCCGCGTCGAGTTCTTCGGCCAGGATCATCCCCGCCAGTCGGAGTGCTGCCTTGGAGGTGCCATAGGCACCAAGCCCAGGGTAGGGATTCGTCGCCGCCCCGGTCGAAACGTCTACGATGCGGATTGTGGTCTGAGGGTTTGCGCGACGGAGGAGCCACCCGGAGAGTGCGATTGGCGCGGCCACGTTGACCGCATAGACCTCAGCGAGGCCCACCGGGTCGAGCTGCTCGATCGTGCCGAGCAATCCGATATGGGCCGCGTTGTTGACCAAGGCGAGGCGCTCGATCCCTGGATCGGAGACGACCTCGCCGAGTTCGCGCTCTATGGCATCAGTGAGGTTGGTCGTGTCGCCGAGATCGAGCGTGACATGTCGGAAACCGGGATGTTCTATGGCACTCGGTCGGCGAGCGATCCCGACCACATCCCACCCCCGGTCCAGCAATTCAGTGGCAAGCGCGGCCCCGATTCCGGAACTGGTCCCGGTGACGATCGCGAGATGGGTGACGGGGGTCGGCATGGCTGGCTCCTTGTGGGTTCGAGGAATCATACCCAGAGAGAAACGCTGTCAGGAAAAGAGAGCGCCCCCCGGATTCGGGAGGCGCGGGTTCATCACACGAAGGATGTCGCATAGGAGGGCCGGGACTCGCCGCGAGGTCGTTGGGATGGAATAGCAGGGGCGGGACTCGAGCCGAAGGCGAGCGAGGCCGCGAAGCGGCCGCAGCTCCACCCGCGACGGTTCCGAATGCGCAGGAAGTCGCCGCGAGGTCGTTGGGATGGAATAGCAGGGGCGGGACTCGAACCCGCGACCCCAGCATTATGAGTGCTGTGCTCTAACCAGCTGAGCTACCCTGCCAGGCCGATCGCGGTGCCG
This sequence comes from Gemmatimonadota bacterium, assembly GCA_024641735.1. Classification (GTDB taxonomy): domain Bacteria; phylum Gemmatimonadota; class Gemmatimonadetes; order Gemmatimonadales; family GWC2-71-9; genus Palsa-1233. The sequence continues at coordinate 7,092 of JAHECN010000078.1, forward strand.
CGATCGGGACACCAAACTAGCCACCCGAGCCGCCGAAGGGAACGCCAGCGGCTACGGGGCCCCGCTATCGCCCAGTTCCTGCCGGATCGAGAGCTCCCCGGACCGGATCATCCCCCATTCCTCCCGGGCCACCCGCTCCTGGACCACCGGCGAGTTCTCCAGCGAATCGTGGAAGGCGCGGAGCGAATCAACCTGACGGTTGAGCAATCGCACTTCGCCGGTCCGATCGACCAACTCGCGCTCGAGCGCCTTGGCATCCCGTACAGAAAAGCTCCCACCCTGGAAGGCGAACAGCGTTGCCAAGAGCAGCACCGCAACCGCGATCCAGCGCGCGATGGTCACTGTGGATAGAGCTCCCGACCCGGGTAGTGCGCCACCGCAGCAAGCTCCTCGGCGATCCGAAGCAACTGATTGTACTTGGCCATCCGATCGGTCCGCGACGCGCTGCCGGTCTTGATCTGGCCGACACCAGTGGCCACCGCGAGATCCGCAATGAAGGTGTCTTCCGTCTCACCTGAGCGGTGCGAGATGATCGCGCCATACGCGCTCGCCTTCGCCAGCTCGATGGCCTGCAACGTCTCCGTCAGCGTGCCGATCTGGTTCACCTTCACGAGAATCGCGTTGGCGCACCCTTCCTCGATCCCCCGCCCGAGCAGATCCACATTCGTGCAGAAGAGGTCGTCGCCCACCAACTGACACCGATCGCCGATCGCATCGGTCAGCGTCTTCCAGCCGGCCCAATCATTTTCGGCGAGCCCATCTTCGATCGACACAATCGGATATTTGTCGCACCAGCTCGCGTAGAGTGCCACCATCTCGTCCGCGGTACGCCGTGACCCGTCGCCCTTCTTGAAGACATAGCCGCCATCCTGCCAGAGCTCCGAGGCGGCCACGTCCAGCGCAATCGCCACGTCGGTTCCCGGACGGTACCCCGCCTTCTCGATCGCCTCCATGACCGCATCCAGCGCCGCCTCATTGGACGGCAGATCCGGCGCGAAGCCGCCTTCGTCTCCAACGGCCGTCGAGAGCTTCTTTGCCGTCAGCACTTTCTTCAGGGCATGAAAGACCTCGACGCCCATCCGGAGTCCCTCACTAAACTCCTCTGCGCCGACGGGGACAATCATGAACTCCTGCGCATCGACGTTGTTGCTCGCGTGCGCACCGCCATTGATGATGTTCATCATCGGGACCGGCATCACGCGCGCCATCGGGCCGCCGAGATAGCGGTAGAGCGGCAGGTCAGCCTCGACCGACGCCGCACGCGCAGCCGCCATCGAGACGGCGAGAATCGCGTTGGCCCCGAGCTTCGACTTATTCGGCGTGCCATCCGCGTCGGTCATCTCGGCATCAATCGCGATCTGTTCGAAGATGCTCATTCCTTCGAGCCGAGGACCGATGATCTCGTTGACATTCTTGACGGCGGTCAGCACACCCTTGCCCCCGTAGCGCTTCGGATCCCCATCGCGCAGTTCGGCCGCCTCTTTCTCCCCCGTTGAGGCGCCGCTCGGTACCGCAGCGCGACCGCGCGCACCGGAGGCGGTAACCACCTCTGCTTCCACGGTGGGATTGCCGCGGGAATCGATGATTTCACGGGCCATGACGTCAATGATGGTGCTCATCAGTGCTCTCGTACGAAGAAGAAGGAAGTGTGCTGCCGCGAAGGATGGATGCGGCGTCGAGTGAGGTCAACCATGCCTGCCTCAGACCGCATGACGGTATCCCGCCAATGCGATCGGAGTCCCCTGCAAAGTCATCCGGACTCCGGTCCCCTCGACCACCGTACCGATCCGGGTCAAGGGCACGCCGCTCGCCGGTTCACAGTCGCGGGCCCCGTCAAACTCAGGCGGAAGCGTCACGAGCAACTCGTAATCTTCCCCGCCGACCGCCGCAAAGCAGGCAAACGGCTCGCCCTTCCGCTCGGCCACCCGATGCACCGAGGGGTGAATCGGGAGCGACTCGAGGGCAATTTCCAACGCTATGTTGGACGCTGCCGCCAGGTGGCGCGCGTCCCCCGCGAGGCCATCACTGACATCCAACATCGCCGTGGCCCACTGCGAGGCGAGCCAGCGACCAGCCCGAATGCGTGGCCGAGGATGCGCGAAGGCGAGTCGCGCTGCCGAGCTCGGTACGAGGCCGTCAAGCCAGTCAACGAGCGCGGCCCGTGCCCCGCCGAGTGCGCCAGTGACATACAGTCCGTCGCCCACGCGTGCGCCGCCTCGACCAATCGGTGGCGCGGCATGGCCAAAGACCGTGACCGTGATCGCCAACTCCTGACCGGCCGACAGGTCCCCACCGAGCACCTGACAGCCGCTTGCGATGGCGGCTTCTCCCACACCGCGCATCACGGCGACCAGCTCCGCATGTGGGAGCGTCGGAGGCGCCACGACCGCGACCGTGATCCCCGCCGGAGTCGCGGCAGTCGCGGCAAGATCCGAGAGTGCGCTCGCTGCCGCACGCCAGCCGATCTCCGCGCTCTGCAGCCACTCGCGACGGAAGTGCACACCCACGACGGCGACATCCGTGCTGACCACCAGCGTTCCCTGACCCGAAGGAACGGCAGCGGTGTCGTCACCGAGTGGGCCGGCTGCCACTCCAAGCGCCGCCGCGATCTCCCGAATGCGATCGAATTCCGCGCCATCCGCCAGCGTGATCTGTGTCATCGCCGTTCCAACCCCATGCGGACGAGTCCCTGCGTCGTGCCGACCCAGAGGTACTCCGCGTCCACGCCGATCGCCGTCACCGGACCGGGGAGATCTGCGGGTACGAGCAGGCGGCGGAGGATGCCGAGGGTGGGCCGCGCGAAGGCAGCGCCGGCTTCGCCACCGATCCAGATCCCGTCGTCGCTCACCGAGGTCACGTTGATTCGTCCGAGGCCAGCGAGCGGTTGCCCCGCACGCCATGCGCCGCTCACCGGATTGCGCCAGAGCAGCTCACGATCAGTCACCGCCACCAACGTGTCTGCCACGTACCCGATGCCGCGCACGGGGATCCGCGCACCGACCAATTGCGTCAGCCCCTCGGGCTCCGCGAGGGCGTCCTCACCTGGCATCCAGGCGAGCAATCCACGGTTGGTCCCCACCCACAGCGTGTCGCCGCGCGAGAGGAGGGCGTACGCGGGCTCGAGAAAGCGCGGTGCAATGCGAGTCACGACGCCGTCGGGAGCTATTTCGATCATGCCGCGCATCGTGGCGGCGACCATGCGCCCCTGATGTTCGGCCAGTGTGAGCACGCGTGCATCGGGGAGGCCGTCTATTTCGCTCCAGCGCGTCCACGTGCCACCGTTGGGCTGGAAGCGCGCGACGCCTTGATCGGTGGCGAGCCAGACATCTCTCCCCTCCAGCACGATCTTCCGGGCCGCCGCGAAAGGGAGACCAAAGGGCTCTCGTCCCTCCGTGACCGTCGAGATCGCGAGGTCGCGACTCAATTGCGCCAATTCTGCGGAAGGCCAACGATCGGCGTCGGTGGCGACCCAGACGCTGTTCACGCCAATCGCGAGTGCGCCCACCATCGTCCCACGCAAGCCGAGCGGGAGTGGCGTCCCGCTCATCCCCATACGATCGACTTTCAGTAGACCGCGGTTGGTGGTCCCCAGCAACCACCCGCTGCCATCGGGGAGTGGCGCCGCACCGGTGATCCGTCCCTGTTCGAGACCCTGCCCGGTGACCAGGCGTGGCGCGAGTGCGCGCAGCGACGGCATGTCCCGGAGCGCGTCTTCGATGGTTGGCGCGAGTCGGAGCGCAGCGGATGGTGATCCGGGCATCGCCGCCCCGAAGCGCGGCTGCACGTACCAGCTTCCGCCGAGCCGTACCCAGATGCCGCCGCGCGGATCCATGGGGTCCGTCGCAAGAGTCGTGGGCGTACCAGGGAAGATCCCTTCATCCCACCGTTGTCCATTGGGGGAGTAGTGAATCCATCCGCGGTCAGTGATCAGCCAGAGCGATTGATCACCCGGGTCGATCACGGCGCCGCGCACGTCACGCAGCATCCCGGGCCGTGGGGGCGTGCGTGGAACCTCCCACCGGGCCGTCAGGGGTCGCCAGATGCCGACTGCGGTCGGAAACGCGACGTAGGCCACGTCATATGCTGCGGCGACCGCGTTGACGCGAGAAAAATCTGCGAGGAGGACGCGATCTTCGGGACGAAACGCGCTGACAGGAACGGGAAATCCTGTTCCGCTCTGCGCCGCACCACAGGCCACCCCACCGAGCGCGAGGAGCAGCAACCCGAGCCGCATCAGATCATCCGCGGCGATGGGAGTTCCACGAGGACCGGTAGCCGTGGCACCGCGTCACCGAGCCCCCATTGGCGCCAGACATCGGGGAGTGCGGCCACCACATCCATCGGGCGGAGCGCGCGTGCCGTCCGTCGACGCGCGGCATGATCTGCTGCGTCCCCCAAGGCCTGCGCGGCGACTGCCGCCGCAACGGCAGGCGAATCGAGTTGCGCGAGGAAGGTGCCCAACATGCCCGCCAGCACATCCCCGCTGCCGCCCGTGGCGAGTCCGGGGTTTCCCGCCGCCACGGTCACCAACGCCTCCTTGGGCGATGCAATCACCGTGGGGACACCCTTGAGGAGCACGGTGCACGCCATCTCTGCCGAGGCATTGGCAGCGGCGCTCCACGGATCTGTTTCGAGCGA
>JAHECN010000079.1 GCA_024641735.1 Gemmatimonadota bacterium
CTGGCACGGGACGCAGACACGGCCACGGACCCGGGCGAGTGCGCTCTTCAACCAGATCATGGAAGAGGTCTATCAGCGCGAAAGCCCGGCGTGGCCGGTGATCGCAACGAGGCTCGAGGAAGTCCTCGCCGCGACCCCGTTCCACGTGAATGCGGCAATCGAATTGGGGAACGCCTATCTTCGGCTCGGGCGTCGTGAGGATGCGATCTCGGCGTATGAGCGCCCGTTTGCGCACCTCGAACGCGGGTTGCTCTCCGCCTTGGTCAAGGAGCAACTCGAGACGCAGATTGCCAGGCTCCGTGCTGGTGAACCGCTTGATCGCATCGCGCCGATTCGCAATCCGAACATCGAGTAGGGAAGGGGATCGCTGAAAACGCACAACGTGATGGCTGAAGCACCTGGATTACTTGACACTTTTTGAGAGAGGCCTTGTGACTTGTAAGAACCGAATCCGCACGGCATTCGTCGCCGCGACACTCTTCGTCTGCGAAGTGGCTGCCGCGCAGGGCGGTGGCAGTGCGCAAGCGCCCCGCGCGCCGGTCGTGCCACAGCCCGCACGCAATGCCAACATTCCACCAATCTCCGGGGCAACACAGCGTACCCTGCGCGATTCGCTCACGGTGCCCGCCGGGTTCAAGGTGGAGTACTTCGCGGACTCGGTCCCCGGTGCACGCTTCATGGCGCTCGGCAGCGATGGCGCCGTGTACGTCTCGCGTCCGGGACGCGGTACGCCCGGCGAAGTGATCCGGCTCGTCGACACCAATAACGATGGGCGTGCCGATAGTCGGTCGGTCGTCCTCTCAGGCCTGACCGGGCCGCATGGTCTCGCCTTTCACAACGGTTACCTGTACGTGGCGAATCAGCGAGAGGTCGTGCGCTTCAAGCTTGACGCCAAGGGAATCCCTGGTGGTGCAGCCGACACCGTGGCGCGCTATGTCTACACCGGGGGGCATTCGACGCGGACGGTCGTCTTCGGCAAGGACGGCAAGATGTACGTCACCGTGGGCTCGAGTTGCAACATCTGCGTCGAGAAGGATTCCACCTTGGCGGCCGCGCTCCAATTCAATGCCGATGGCACTCAGGGACGTGTCTTCTCTGCAGGGCTCCGGAACGCGGTCGGGATGGCGGTCCACCCGGAGACCGGGGAGATCTGGACCTCGTCACATGAGCGCGACATGCTGGAGCCGGACCACCAGGATCTACCGCACGAGGAGATCAACATCCTGCGCGAGGGTGGTGACTTTGGCTGGCCGTACTGCTACGGGAACAAGCTGCCCAATCCGGATGAAGTTGTCGCGGCCGGTGTTGCGACAGGCCGGTGCGCCAAGAGTCTCGCGCCCGCACTCGAGTTGCAGGCCCACGCCGCGCCACTCGGGATGGCCTTCCTCAAGAATGCCACTCTCTTCCCGGCGGACTACCGGGGCGACCTGCTCCTGGCGCTCCACGGGTCATGGAACCGGGACTTCCCGGTGGGTCCGACCGTCGTGCGGGTGCGCGTGCGCAACGGCAAGCCCGTGTCGTATGAGGAGTTTGTGACGGGATGGCAGGTCGGCACGCGGGAGGCCCCCGCAGGGCGGACCGGAGTCGCGGCGGTCCGCTGGGGACGTCCCGCCGACGTGCTGGTCTATAAGGATGGGTCGGTGCTCATTTCCGACGATAGCAAGGGCGCGATCTATCGCGTCTATCGCTGACATGACCGGGCCGCATGCATCTCGCATGCGGCCCATCTGACGGGAAGGAGAGTCAGCGGCGCCGTTGGCGCCGCGCTCCCTTCGACTTCTTCAATCCCACCACAATTGCTGCGACCAGTGCCACGCCCAGCGCAACGGCGTCTGCCATGGTGAGGTGCACACCGAGTGTCTCCTTGTCCAGGAAGACACGATTGGCGAGGGGCTCGATTCCCTGGCCGGCGAGGAATGGGTCAACCACCATCATCAACATGGTGACCATGATCCAACCGAAAAATGCCGCTGCGAGGATTCCGACGAGTTTGATCATGTGTCCTCAGTTACTTCGAAGTAGAGGCGCCGATGACGGTGCCAACAACTAGACCGAGCAGGGCCACTCCGATGAATGTCGCACCCGCCGCCGCGGCGCATACGATGCCTCCAGGAGTGTCGCATACCTCATCGGAGCCGGCGCGATCCGCCAAGACGGCACCGGCCACCAGGCCGATGCCAAGGCCAATCAATGCACCTGTGAGCCAGCGGCTTCCGGAGCGGCGCACGGGTGCGCTTGGCGTGGGCTTGGCAAACGCAGCCGGCAATGCCTGTGCATGACTGAGCCCGGGGCGCTGCAGTCGTGGGCCCTGCGCGGAGATGGGGGTCGCAGCCACCAGCATGACAACCATGCAGGCCGAAAGCCAGGGAAGGAGCGAGGGAAGGCGCATGCGCATACTCCTTGGAATCGAGCGAGGGAGTGCCAGCATCGTCTGTGGGATACCCGAGTATATCCTGAACCGAACCGGAGCGCATCCTTTGACCGGATTGCGCCCCGACCGACATCTCGTGATTGTTCCCGACGCTCTTCGACCCAGCGACACCTCTCCTCAGCCCGGTGCCTCAGGATGTCCATGACCACGCCCAAGACGCTTCTTGTGACCGTCCTCGCCCTCGCCGGCGCGACGACACTCTCCGCCCAAGGGCGCGGCGGCGCCCCCGCCGGCCCGCCGCCCGCCTCCGCGATGGCGACTATGGGGAGGATCGGCCCGATCATCAAGGATGGGATGCTGCAACCGGTCGCCGAGTTCGCGGACACAGCGCAGTTCGTGAAGCAGCGCGTCTGGGTCGAGACCAACTTCGATTCGGACCATGACGGCAAGCGCGATCGTGTCCACGCGGACATTGTGCGCCCAGGTGCCGCCGAGAAGGCCGGACTGAAGGTGCCGATCATCATGCTCGCCTCACCATACATCGGCCCGACCAATGGCGATGCACCGAACTGGAACGTCGAGCATGAACTCGGTGCGACGCCGCCGGCTCGCACGATCCCAGCCTACAAGCCGTTCACGGAGAACCCTCCGCTCCGCGTCGGCTACGCCGCGCAGTGGGTGCCGCGCGGCTTTGCGACCGTCGCTGCCGAGCAGGCCGGCACAGGCCTCTCGATGGGATGCCCGAGCTCGGGCGACACCAGCGAACGGACGAGTGCTTCCTTCGTCGTGGCCTGGTTGAATGGCCGCGCCAAGGCGTACACCAGCGTTGATGGCAATGAGGAAGTGACCGCGACATCGTGGTCGAGCGGCAAGGTCGGGATGTATGGCACCTCCTACGAGGGTGCCATGCCGATGGCGACCGCGACCACCGGAGTCGAGGGGCTCGAGGCGATCATCCCGATTTCGCCGAATACTTCCGACTACCGCTACTACCGCTCCTTCGGCCTGGTGCGTTCTCCGGGCGGCTACCTCGGTGAGGACATTGACGTCCTCTATGACTTCGTCCACAGCGGCCGGGTCCGCGAGAAGTGCGATTCGATCTGGCGTGACGGCGAGTTCAAGACGTTCCAGGATCGTGAGAGCGGCGATTTCAACGCCGGTTGGGAATTGCGTGACCAGACCAAGTACATCAAGAACGTGAACGCCGCTGTGCTCTTCGCACATGGGTTCAATGACTGGAACGTGATGCCGGACAACACCACTCGGATGTGGGACGCCATCAAGAAGATCAATCCGAAGGCGAAGATCTACATGAGCCAGGGCGGACATGGCGCACCACCGCCAGCCGAGATCCAGAACATGTGGTGGGCACACTATCTGTATGGGGTGGACAACGGCGTCGATCGGCTGCCGCGCGCGATGATCGTTCCGTCGACGGCCACCGTTGCCGGTGGCGGCCGTGGGTCGGCCTGGCCGCTCTTTCATTCCGATTGGCCGATTCCCGGCACCAAGGATGTGAAGCTCCAGCTGGGCAAGGGCGGCACCGGCGTTGGCGCGCTCACGTTCAAGGCGGCGGGGAAGCAGGGAGCCGAGAAGTTGGTGGACGACTGGCGCGTCAAGCCAGGCGACATGGCGCAGGCTGCCACTTCGCCCAATCGCTTGCTCTACGCGCTGCCAACCTTCAAAGACTCGGTCCGCCTTTCAGGCACCGCCGTCGTGACGCTGAAACTTGCATCGAGCAAGCCGGCCGCGAACCTCTCGGTCTATCTCGTGACGCTGCCGTTCGAGCCGGCGAATATCGGAAGCGCGGGGCAGGTGGGCGTCGTGACGCGTGGCTGGGCCGATCCCCAGAACTACAAGTCCCTCAAGGGCGCGGCGGACTACACGTCGAAGAAGCCGGGCGAGAAATTGGTGCCAGGAAAGTTCTACACGTTGACCTTCCCGCTGCAGCCCGACGACCAGATCATCAAGCCGGGGCAACAGCTCGCGCTGATGATCTTCTCGAGCGACCTCGGCTTCACGATCCATCCGAGCCCGGGGACGGAACTGACGATCGACCTCGATGGCACGACGCTGACCTTGCCGGTACTTGGCGGCGCCGATGCCTTGAAGAAGGCGCTTGGAGGGAACTGACGACGGTGCGGTGGGTATGACCCGGATCGGAGGTCATTCCGATCCGGCGCGCACTAGGGCACGTCCCAGAGCCGAAAGGCACCAAGAAAGGCGTTCGCGTTATCACCCATCCGGGTGCCTTCCGGGAGCGATCCAAGCTTCTTGGCGTTGCCACCGCCGATGACGACATCGTTCGGTTGCAGGGCCGCCCGAAGTTTCTCGACCACACGCCAGACGTGCTTTCGCCATCTGGCCGCGCCGAGACGCTTGCGACCCTGTTCACCGAGGTACTCTTCGAACGTCAGCCCATCCCGGTAGGGCAAGTGGCCGAGTTCCATTGGCAGGACCACCCCCTCCGCGACCATGGCGGTACCCAGGCCGGTGCCAAGTCCCAGAAAGAGCATGGTGCCGCCGTGATAGGAGCCCAACGCCTGCATCGCGGCGTCGTTGATGACGCGCACCGGGCAACCAAAGCCTGCCGCAAAATCGAAGTTCACCCATCCCTCACCGAGATGGACGGGCTCAAGGAGCACACGGTGGTCTTGGACGACGGACGGAACGCCGATCGTGACACGATCCCACGTCCATCCTGACGCCAGATTCTGCACGGCATCGACCATCTGTTGTGGGGTCATGGTCGGGCCGGATTCGACCCGGCGTCGCCGGGCCTCACCCGAAAGCAGGATCTTTACGTGGCTCCCGCCGACGTCGACTGCAAGAATGGGCATCTAGGGCTCTTGGAGAGGGATCCCCTCGAATCTACCTCCCTCATGCGTGAAGCCGGTCCGATATATCTTCCGGCATGCTCCTCGTCCTCGACAACTACGACTCCTTCACCTGGAACCTGGTCCAGTACTTCGGCGAGCTTGGAGCTGAGCCCGAGGTCTATCGGAACGATCAGATCACAGTGCAGGAAGTTCTCGCCAAGCGACCCAATGCGATCCTGGTCTCCCCGGGTCCCTGCACCCCCACAGAGGCCGGGATCTCGGTTCCGCTGGTCCGTGCCGCGGCCGAGCACCGGATCCCGCTCCTCGGCGTCTGCCTCGGGCATCAGTCGATTGGTGAGGCCTTCGGGGGGCGGGTGGTCCGCGCCGATCGGCTCATGCACGGCAAGACCTCCGAGCTGGTACACGACGGGACGGGGCTCTTCCAGGGCGTTGCCGCCCCGATGCCGGTCATGCGGTACCACTCCCTCGTCATCGACCCGCCGAGCATGCCCGCCGAGCTCGAGGTGACTGCCTGGACCACTGACCGACCAGCCGGATCCGAGGTCATGGCAGTGCAGCACAGGAGTGCGCCAATCTGGGGGGTGCAGTTCCACCCGGAATCGGTCGCGACACCTGACGGGAAGCGGCTCCTGGTCAACTTCCTTGCTCTCGCAAAAGTCAACCCCTAATCGGTTGACGAGCAAACGTTTAGGGGTGGCGGACAAAGTCCGGCACAGATTTTGACACCACGCCTGCTCCCGCATAGTTTTGATCGTGCCTGTCTTGCTTGTCGTGCCCGCTCGCGTCGGCTCGACGCGACTCCCGAGAAAACCCTTGCAGCTCCTCGGCGGCGCCCCACTTGTGGCCCGCGTAATCGAGCGTGCAATGGCCGTCCCCGGAGTGGATCGCGTCGTCCTCGCCACCGACTCTCAGGAAATCGCCGCTGCGGTTGAGGGTACCGGGGTCGATGTCGTGATGACCGACGCCTCGCACGAGAGCGGGACGGACCGCGTGGCCGAAGTGGCTCGCCTCCCAGAGTACGCGAGCTATGACATCGTCGTGAACCTGCAAGGCGACGAGCCATTCATGCCGATCGAGGCGGTGATCGGTGCGATCGCCCGGGCGGAGCAGGGCGACGCGATCGGCACTGCTGCCGCACCACTCGCTCCTGAGTTCCGGCATGAACCGGCCCTCGTGAAGGTGGTATGCGACTCGGCGGGGCGGGCGCTCTATTTCTCCCGCGCCGCGATTCCACACGTCCGGGACGAAGCCGACCTAGCCAGGACCCGGTGGTGGCAGCACCTGGGGGTCTACGCCTACCGGCGCGACGCCCTCCTCGCGGTCACCGCACTTCCGCCGGCTGGGCTGGAGTTGAGCGAACGGTTGGAGCAATTGCGAGCCCTCGACGCCGGATTGACGATCGGCGTTGCATTCCTTGAAAGTCCGGCCCCGGCCGGCATTGATACCCCACACGATCTGGCTGCCGCGGAGGCGCGGTGGCTCGAATTGGCCCAGGAGCCGACATGACCTCACCTGCCCGAACCACCAAGTACATCTTCGTCACTGGTGGTGTCGTATCGTCACTCGGGAAGGGGATCGCCGCCGCGTCGCTCGGCCGCCTGCTCGTGCAACGCGGCCTGTCGGTCACCATGCAGAAGTTCGATCCGTATATCAATGTGGATCCTGGGACGATGTCGCCCTTCCAGCATGGCGAGGTGTACGTCACCGATGACGGCGCCGAGACGGACTTGGACCTCGGCCACTACGAACGCTTCATCGACCGTTCGCTCTCACAGACCAACAACATCACGACCGGGCGTATTTACCAGACCGTAATCGCCAAGGAACGTCGGGGCGAGTACAACGGCGGAACGGTGCAGGTCATTCCGCACATCACGGACGAGATCAAGAGCTCACTCCGCCGCACTGCGCCTGGGCATGACGTCGTGATCATCGAGGTCGGTGGCACGGTCGGTGACATCGAGTCGCTGCCGTTCCTTGAGGCGATCCGTCAGTTCCGTCAGGATGTCGGTCGAGAGAATGCCCTCTTTGTGCACCTGACCTTGGTGCCGTGGATCGCCGCCGCCGGAGAGCTCAAGACCAAGCCGACACAGCACTCTGTGCGCGACCTGATGCAGGTCGGTATTCAGCCGGACATGTTGATCTGCCGCAGCGAGCGCCACATCGGTGCGGACATCAAGCGGAAGATTGCGCTCTTCTGTAACGTCGACTTCTCGGCCGTCATCGAGAGCCCTGACGTGAAGAGCATCTACGAACTGCCATTGCGCTTCTTCGAGCAAGGATTCGATCGCGAAGTGTGCGCCCGCCTTCGGCTCGACACCCCGGCTCCGGATCTGACCGAGTGGCGGGCAATGGTGGATCGGATCCTCGAGCCAAAGCATCACGTCAAGATTGCGGTGGTCGGCAAGTACACCGACTTACACGACGCCTACAAATCCGTCGGCGAAGCGCTGCTGCACGGCGGGATCCCCCACAACTGTGGCGTCTCGATCCATTGGCTTGGGAGCGAGCGCTTCACGTCGCAAGCGGCGGCAGGTGAGATCCTCAAAGAGTTTGACGGCTTGCTCGTGCCGGGCGGCTTCGGCGAGCGCGGCATCGAGGGAATGATCGAGGCGATCCACTGGGCACGAGAAAACCAGTTGCCGTACTTCGGCATCTGCCTCGGTATGCAGGTGGCCATCATCGAGTTCGCACGGAACGTGGCCGGCATGGATGGCACGACCTCGACCGAATTCAAGCCGGACTGCAGCAATCCGGTGATCGCCCTCATGGAGTCACAGCGGGATGTCACCGATCTCGGTGGCACCATGCGACTCGGCGCCTATGCCGCACGACTCAAGGAAGGGAGCCACGCCGCGGAGGCGTATGGCACACTGGAGATCTCGGAGCGCCATCGTCATCGCTGGGAGGTGAACAACGCCTACCGCGATGTGTTGACCGAGAATGGGATGATCCTCTCTGGACAGTCCCCCGATGGAGGATTGGTCGAGATGATCGAGCTTGGGGATCATCCCTGGTTCGTCGGCTGCCAATTCCACCCTGAACTCAAGTCGCGCCCGACCAGGCCGCACCCGCTCTTCGCGGCGTTTGTCGGCGCATCCTTGGCCAAGCAGCAAGGAAGCACCGCGTCGTGAACACGCCGTGGAGCTTCTCTGGTTCACCCTTCCTGCTCGCCGGGCCATGCGTAGTGGAAGCGGATGACACCATGCTCCGCATCGCGGAAACGCTCGCTCGCCTCGGGGCAAAGCACGGGCTCCGCGTCTGCTTCAAGGCGTCGTTCGACAAGGCCAACCGCGCACGGGGCGACTCGCCGCGCGGGCCGGGAATGGACGAAGGACTCGAAGCACTGGTGCGCGTGCGGAAGGCGACCGGGCTGTCGCTCCTGACGGACATCCACGAAGCGTCGCAAGCATGTGCCGCCGCGGACGTCGTCGACATCCTCCAGATCCCGGCGTTCCTCTCCCGACAGACCGACTTGCTCGTCGCCGCCGGCGCGACCGGGAAGGCCGTGAACGTCAAGAAGGGACAATGGATGCAACCCGAGGCGATGGCAGGTGCGGTCGCCAAGGTGCGGAGCGCAGGAAGTACCGAGGTGGCGGTCACCGAACGCGGCACCTTCTTCGGATATGGTGATTTGGTCGTGGACTTCCGCGGCTTCGGCAGAATGCGCGCGGCGACCCACGCCCCAATCATTTTCGATGCGACCCATTCGGTGCAGCAGCCAGGACAAGCCGCTGGTGGTGCCAGCGGCGGATTGCGCGAGCACATCCCGACGCTGCTCGCCGCTGCTGCCGCTGCCGGTGTCGACGGCTTCTTCATCGAGACCCATCCCGACCCGAGCAATGCCCTCTCCGATGCGGCGACGCAGTGGCCGCTCGACAAGCTCGACGCCCTCCTCGGTCGCACCATGGCGATCTGGCACGCCGCGCGCGAGGCGCCGCATGTTTGACATGGCTGCGTCCCGCAAGATCAAACTCCTCGGTCTCGACGTTGATGGCGTCCTCACGGACAACGCGATCTTCGTGGGGGCGGTCGCGGACGCGCGCGTCGAGTTCAAGCGCTTCGACATTCAGGACGGGCTCGGTATCGCCATGCTGCGCGGCAGCGGGATCGAGGTCGCCCTGATCAGCGGCCGTCATTCCGAGGCCACGTCGTACCGCGCCGCCGAGTTGAAGATCGCGGACGTGCTGCAGGTCGCCCCGGACGGCAAGGTCCCTGCGATTCAGGCGTTGTTGGATCGCAAGGGACTCACGTGGGAGCAGCTCGCCTTCGTCGGAGATGACCTGGCGGACTTGCCGGTCTTTGAGCGCGCTGGCCTGCCGATCGCAGTTGCCAATGCTCGGGACCACATCAAGGGACTGGCCAAGCACGTGACGATTGCGTCGGGTGGGCATGGTGCCGTGCGCGAAGTCATCGAGCGGTTGTTGCAGAGCCGAGGCGAGTATGAGGCGGCAGTCGACCGCTACCTCGGCCGGACGGAGCGATCGGAATGAGCGCGACGCTTGACGCGGGTCGTCGCACGATGCGGCTTGAGGGAGAGGCCGTCCTGACGGCCGGTGCGCAGCTCGACGCGCGATTTGAGCGCGCCGTGGCGTTGCTCGCGGCAGGCGGCCGGGTGATCGTCAGTGGCATCGGCAAGTCCGGTGTCGTCGCGCAGAAGATTGCGGCGACGATGACCTCGACCGGCACACCGGCCAGCTATCTCCACCCGATCGAGTCACTCCATGGCGACCTCGGGGTGGTGGGAGCCGATACTGTGGCCATTGTCCTCAGCAAGAGTGGCGAGACCGATGAGCTCGTGGGACTGCTCGCCGAACTCTCTCGGAGGGCGGTGCCGTTGATTGCGATTGTCGGGGCGATGGATTCCACCCTCGGTCGCGCCGCGACGGTTGCGTTGGACGGCAGTGTCAAAGAAGAGGCCTGTCCGCACGACTTGGCCCCGACGACGAGCACCGCCGTTGCAATGGCGATCGGTGATGCGTTGGCCATTGCGCTCCTGGAACGGAAGGGATTCGGACGGGAAGATTTTGCCGCCCTGCATCCCGGGGGCAGGCTTGGCCGTCGCCTCCTCCTGCGTGTCCGCGACATAATGGTGCCGGTCGAACGGATGCTCACACCGGACGCCCCGATGCGCGAAGTGGTCGTGGCGCTTTCGCGTGGCCGTGGCCTGTCGCTGATCGCGGCCGACGGGAGGCTGCTCGGCGTGATCAGCACCGGCGATCTGACCCGAGTGGCCGAACGGACCCCCGACTTCCTAGGCATTCCGGCGGGAGACGTGATGACGTCCACACCACGCACTGCCGCGGCTGATGACCTGGCTGCCACGGCCGTCGGCCTGATGGAACGTCACGGCATTGTCGCCCTGCCCGTTCTCGACGCCGACGCCGCGGTGGTCGGTGTGGCCCATCTCCATGACTTGTTGCGTGCGGGGGTCGTCTAATGCGTCATCTGATCCTCGGACTCACCATTGCGTTGGTCGCATGCGGCGACCCCGGCATTGCGCCGCCCGTCACGGCGGCAGGCGACAGCGCCGATCAGATCATGGAAGGGATGGTCTTCTCCATCACGCACGACGGCGTGAGGCTCTCACGCGTGGAGGCGGACTCCGCCTGGGTCTACAACGCCCGACAGATGGACGACCTCAAGAAGCTGCGCGTGACCTTCTTTGACCGGGCGACGGGCAAGGAGACGTCGGTGGTCACGGCCGACAGCGGGACGTTCAATCAACGGGACCAGACGCTCGACGCGCGCG
Source organism: Gemmatimonadota bacterium (assembly GCA_024641735.1). Taxonomy (GTDB): domain Bacteria; phylum Gemmatimonadota; class Gemmatimonadetes; order Gemmatimonadales; family GWC2-71-9; genus Palsa-1233. The sequence goes on from JAHECN010000079.1 coordinate 10,964, forward strand.
GCAAGGTGGTGGCCACGGCCACCAACGGCGGCATCCTGAAGAGCGAGCACCTGGTTTACGACAAATTTCAGAACGAGATCTATTCCGACACCGCATACACCTTCACGTCGCCCGACGGGAACAGCTCCGGGGCGGCGTTCGTGGCGGACCCGGATTTCAAGCGGGTCCGTGCCCAACGGCCGGGCGGGCGGATGCGGGGGAAGGGGTTCCTCTTGCCCGGGCAGGACACGAGCAAGGGGAAGTCGCCATGAGGCGGTCCCTTCTTCTCGGCCTTGCGCTCCTGCTCGTGGCGGCCACACCTGCCGCGGCGCAGTCGACACGACGCTGCCTCGTTGAATTTGAGCGTGCGCTGACGCGGGATGGCGTCTCGATTGAGCAATTTCCCGGCAACATTAACTACTACGCTGGCGGCGACGTCCGACTCCGCTGTATCGGCCAGCGCGTTCGCCTCGGCGGAGACTCGCTGGAGTCGATCAGTGGGGACTACCTGCGCCTGATAGAGAAGGCCTACTATCGCGACGACGACTTCGCGATCACGGCAGACACTCTCACCTATTACAAGAACGGGGAGCGGATCGAGGCGCGCGGGAGTGTCGTCGTGACCAGCGCAAAGGACTCCTC
>JAHECN010000216.1 GCA_024641735.1 Gemmatimonadota bacterium
TCCGGTCACTTCGCGCCTCGAGATGGAAGTGTCGGAACAACTGGCTGCGATGGTGGGGTACCCGCCGCATCAGGCGTGGGGCCACCTCACCTCGGGTGGTACGGTCGCCAACTTCGAGGCGCTGTGGATCGCGCGGAGCGTGCGCTATCACGCGGTGGCGCTCGCGCTCGCCGCAGCGGAACGCGGCGCCACGTTGACCTTTGCGCTCCCCAACGGATCGCGCGTCGATGCGCGAGATCTCTCGCTCTGGTCCCTGCTCAATATTGAACCGACCGCCGTCCTCGACGCGGATCGGGAGTTTCACCGTGCGCTGCCGGACGCCGAGGCGAGCGCCGCGCTGCAGGCCCACTCGTTGGCCGCCATCGGGTATCAGGACTACACCACCCAGTTGGCGCGCGCGTATGGCGATGCACTGCCCGCGGGCGTCGTGCTGGTGGCCTCCACTGCGCACTACTCGTGGGAGAAGATTACCAGAGCGCTGGGGATCGGCGGTCGATGCATGCGCGCGGTGCCCGTCGATGCGCATGCCCGGATGGATCCGGACGCCCTCTGGGAGATGCTGCAAGAGTGCGCGCGTACGCGGACGGCGGTCCTCGCGGTCGTGAGTGTCTGTGGCAGCACGGAAGAAGGGGCGGTCGATCGCCTTGATCAGGTCGCCGCGGTCCGTCGCCGCGCCGCGGATGAACTCGGGATGACGTTTCACTGGCATGCCGACGCCTGTTATGGTGGCTACGCCGCGGCCGTCACCCGTGATGCCGCGGGAGCAAGGCGCACCGGTGCGGCGATTCGCGAATCGACAGGCATCGCCTGGCCCACGGACGCCTGGGTGGCGGCGATGACGGCGCTCGAGAATGTGGATTCCATCACCATCGATCCGCACAAGTTGGGCTTCATTCCGTATCCGGCGGGTGCGTTCTTGCTGCGTGATCGGCGCGCGCGTTCGCTGGTCGCGATCGATCCGCCCTACCTCGCGCAATCGCCGCGTGATGCCGGCGACGACGACCGGTTCCTCGGGCGATGGATTCTGGAAGGGTCGAAGCCGGGAGCCGCGGCCGCCGCGGTCTGGCTGTCGCATCGGGTCGTGCCACTCGATGCGCGTGGGTATGGTGCGCTGATTGAATGCTGTGTCGTCGGGGCACACCGCCTCCACGCGACACTGCAGGGGGCCCCGCTTGCACCGTGCACGGTGGTGGCGCTTCCCGCGCCCGATCTCGGCGTGGTGAACTGGGTGATGCTGCATCCGGATCGATCCGGTGCCGAGGCGATCAACGCACTGAACGAAGCGGTCTATCGCCGCCTATCACCCGGTGAAGGCGATCCTCCGTACTTCATCACCCGCACGCGGCTGCATTCGCCGGCGGCGGATGGGATCGTGATGCCCTTGCTTCCCGCGCTTGGCATCGACGAGGCGGAGTGGCGTTCGCACGGGTTGGTGGTCTTGCGTGCGGTGGTGATGTCCCCGTACCTGGCAGATCCTGATGCACCGGTGGACCACTGCACCGGTCTCGCAGGTGCGTTGCGCGAGGCAGTACTGGCCGAGGTTGGACGGGTTAGCTGAGCGGCAGGATGGGCGCTGCCTCGACGCCGAGCCAGGCGCAGAGGACCGGAAAGAGATCGGCGGTGCGCAGCGGCCCATCGGGCAGTGCGCGATTGCACCACGCCGGGGTCAGCATGTGCGCGGGCGTGAGCGAGCCATGGCCAGACTTGTGCTCCGGGTATTCCCAGGCCTTGCGGAAGTCGTAGCCGTCGGCGGCCGCGATCACCAAGTCACCGGTGCGCGGCGCGCGGAACTGGTCCAGTAGGGCGACCGGTGCATCGGGAAAGGCGCCGTCGATCGTCCGCGCGAGCCACTCCCGGTGATTGTGGGTCGTGTCGGCTCCGATCTGCAGTGGGTCGCCACTCTCCCGCTGATAGGAAATCGCCTCGCCACGCTGATGCAGCACGGCTTCACCCTCGCGCGAGGCAACGCGTACTCCCCCGCCGATCTCTTCCCCTGCCACGAGGGCGATGGCCTCCTCTCCGAGGAGTGCGGCGATCGCGTCGTCAGGGAGTCCGAGCGCGCCCGGTGCCCGCAGCGTGGAAATCGGATGCCGCTCGGCACGCGGCGTGTTCGGCGAGGCGTAGAGCGCGGCTTGCGCGTTTCCTGCGACCATCACGGCAAGGTGCGGGTCGCGCGTCCAGAGCACCGGGTGCGCGAGCGTCCGTGCGCCGCGATCACGGAACCACGTTGCGAGATCGAGGTGGCTGTGGACGGGGGCCGCGCCGTGATCGCTTACGATCATGATGAGCGTCTCATCGAGGCGGCCGAGCTCCGTGAGTCGTGCCACCAGTTCGCCGATGGTGCGATCGACCTGTTGCAGCGAGTCGAGTACGCGAGCGCTCTCCGGCGTGGCGGCGTGGGTGTGTCCGTCCACCGCAGGGAATTGTGCGAAGCAAAAGCGCCAATCGCCGCCTGCTTGGGCGAGCAGTTCCTTGGCGACGGCGTCGTCGCCGGGTTGATGGTTCTCCGTGTAGTGCGACACGGTGCCCCACCATTTCCGCGCGCCCTGAATCCGATCCGCATCCGGGTCGAGGCCGCGGGTGATCATCGAGAAGATCGCGATGCTCTCCGGGACCAACTCGAAAATGGTGGTCACGTCGGGCGCGATATCACGATTGAGATGTCCCGCTTGCCATCCGCAGTAACTGCGCACCGCGTCGCGCTCAGTCCACCACCGCCCGGAGTACGCAGTGCGATCCAGCCAGCGGATCGAGGGGATGTTGCAACGTCCTGGCAGCGCGCCGGTCAGGAAGGGCAGATACGCCACGGAGGTCGTCGAGGGGAACGCGGTGGCTGCCCGTTGCCGCGCGCCAGGTGCGGTGAGCGCGGCCATGTGGGGGAGCAAGCCGTCTGCGATCGCCCGTTCGGCGACATCGGCGCGGAGACCATCGATCAGCAGCAGGATCGCGCGCTTCATGCGGCGGTCTCGCGTGTCCGCTGTTGCCAGACCTTGAAGAGGAAGAAGCCGAGCACGATCACCCCGACGATGAAGTAGGTGCTCGGAGGGACGGGGAGGAGCATGCCGAGTTGCGCCAAGGCGAGATAGCGGACGAAGCG
>JAHECN010000217.1 GCA_024641735.1 Gemmatimonadota bacterium
CGGAGAACGGGACGCCAGAGCATCGCGGTGGTGCTCTGTTCTCTGTTCTCTGTTCTCCGTCGACCCTAGGGCCGCGTCACGCCATCCGCATCCAGGACGAACCGCGGGATCGTCGCATCAAACGCCATCCCATCCGGACGCACGAAATGATACTCGCCCTCCATCCAGCCGCGCGGTGCCCGCAAGACCGCTGATGACTGATAGGTGTACACACCGCCTGGGAGGAGCGTCGGCTGCTCGCCGACGACACCCTCCCCAGCCACTTCACTGTCCTGTCCTGCCTCGTCATGAATCAACCAACGACGGGCCAAGAGCTGAGCGGGTCGGTCCCCCACGTTTTCCAGCCGAACGCGATAGGCGAAGACGAAGTGGCCCAGAGCCGGCCGAGACTGCTCCGCGATGTAGCGCGGCGTGACGGTGACTCGGATTCCTTCAGTGATGGCGTAGTACAACGGCGGCACCTCCCTGCCTCAGCTCGTCGGCGGGTTGAAGCCGCCGTGCTGCTGGTCGACCCAAGAGCGATGGTAGCTGAGATCCTCGAACGGCAACGCTGCTTTTGCGATCGTCAGCGGCCGGAAAGAGTCCATCATCACCGCCAATTCGTCCGTGTGCGTCGCCCCAATGCTCGCCTCCGCCCGCCCCGGGTGCGGCCCATGCGGCAGCCCGTCCGGGTGGTGGGTCATGCTGCCGTACTCGATCCCCTTCCGGCTCATGAACTCGCTCGAGGCGTAGAAGAGGACCTCATCCGAATCCACATTGCTGTGATTGTACGGCGCCGGGATCGCCTGTGGGTCGAAGTCGTACGGGCGCGGACAGAAGGAGCAGATGACGAAACCGTCACCCTGGAAGGTCTGGTGCACCGGGGGCGGCTGATGGATCCGGCCAACGATCGGCTCGAAATCGTGGATGTTGAAGGCCCAAGGATAAAAATGGCCGTCCCAGCCGACGACGTCGAAGGGGTGGTGATCCAGCATCAGTTCATTCAAGGCGTTGTATTGCTTCACCACGATCGCAAATTCGCCGCGCTCGTCCACGGGCTCGAGATGCGTCGGACGGCGAATGTCACGCTCCGAGTAGGGCGCACCCTCCAGCAACTGCCCGACATCGTTGCGATACCGCGTCGGGAACCGCACATGCCCCGCGCTTTCCATCACCAGCAACTTCGGCGCGCCCTTGCTCCGATCGAACCGCCACTGGTGTGTGATGTTGCGGTGAATGACGACGTAGTCCCCCGGCTTGACAGGGAGGATGCCGAACACCGACGCGAGGACTCCTTCGCCTTCGGCGACGTAGACCACTTCGTCCGCCTGCGAGTTGCGATAGAAGGGCTCCTCCTTGGCATCGGGCTCGGACCAGAGCATGGCGATGTCATTGTTGAACAGCATCGGCACACGGTCGAGCACCACCGAGCCACCCTTTGGCGCCTGCGCGGTTCGCCAATGCCGGTGCCGCAACGAGGTCTCGGTGTCCGCTTCCCAGGTGATCGTGCGCAGACGTCGCGCGGAGAGCACCGTGGTGGGCGGATGAATGTGGTAGAGGAGTGCGGACGTTCCGACAAATCCTTCGTGTCCCATCAACTCCTCGGCGTACAGGCCGCCATCGGGTCGCCGGAACACGATATGGCGCTTCCGCGGAACTTCTCCCATCAAGTGATAGATCGGCATCTTACAAGTTCCCCCGCGCGTCCTGTTCCCGTTCGATCGCTTCGAAGAGCGCCTTGAAGTTTCCGGCGCCGAAGCTCTTGGCACCCTTGCGTTGGATGATCTCATAGAAGAGCGTCGGACGATCCTGCACCGGCTTGGTGAAGATCTGCAGCAAGTATCCCTCATCATCGCGATCGACAAGAATCCCGAGTTCCGCCAGCGGGGCGATGTCCTCGTCAATCTTGCCGACACGGTCGAGCACCGTCTCGTAGTAGGTCAACGGCACCGAGAGGAACTCCACGCCACGCGCCTTCAGCTCGCGCACCGTACCAATGATGTCATCGGTCGCGATCGCGATATGCTGCACGCCCGGTCCGTGATAGAAGTCGAGGTACTCCTCGATTTGCGACTTCTTCTTCCCCTGTGCCGGCTCGTTGATCGGGAACTTGATGCGCCCGTTGCCGTTGCTCATCACCTTGGACATCAAGGCGGAGTATTCGGTCGAGATCGTCTTGTCGTCGAAGGTCAAGATGTTGGTGAAGCCGAGCACGCGTTCGTAGAAACCGACCCACTCGTTCATCTTGCCGAGCTCGACGTTGCCGACGCAGTGATCGACATACTTGAGGCCGGTGCTCGTCGGATGATAGGGCGAGCTGGTGGCGCGGAACCCCGGGAGGAAGAGGCCGCGGTAGTTGCGACGCTCCACGATCGAGTGGATCGTGTCCCCGTAGGTGCCGATCGCGGCGAGCACGACCTCCCCATCGGCATCCGACACCACCGTGGGCTCCATCACCGACGTCGCGCCCCGCTCCATCGCCGCCGCGTAGGCGGCACGCGCATCCTCCACCCAGAATGCCATGTCCCGGACGCCATCGCCATGCCGGCGCACATGCTCCGCGATCACGCCGTCGGGGCTCAGCGGTGACGTGAGGACGAGCCGGACCTTGTCCTGCTGCAGCAAGTAGGACGCACGATCCCGCACGCCTGTCTCCGGGCCACGATACCCGACCAGTTCAAAGCCGAAGGCGGCGCGATAGTAGTGTGCAGATTGCTTGGCATTGCCGACCCAGAACTCGATGTAGTCGGTGCCATTGATCGGAAAGGCGTCGTGGGTCTCGGACGGAGCAGGCGATGGAATAGTGGCAGTCATGCAGGACTCCAAGTCACAGTTCAGAGAAGCGGTCGGGGATGGGCGGCAGCACCGCACCATCCCGGATCAGTACGACGATATCCGTATCACGCCCTGCAGCAATTCACGCCGCGCGCGCAGCGACCAGAAATGAGCGCAAGTCTGCCTCACTGATTGCAGGCTCGCCGGGCGAGACGTGATCGAGCTTTCCTTCGCGGACCCAGGTGATCAGGCGCTCCACTTCCGCAAAGAGATGATCGAAATCATCGACGATGAACAACAGTGGCTGGTAGTGATCGATTTCGAAATACTGATTGACCACC
>JAHECN010000218.1 GCA_024641735.1 Gemmatimonadota bacterium
CGCGACGGAGGTCACGCGCTCGCGACGCATGGCGCGATGCTCCCCCGTCGCCAGATCCTTGATAACGAGGGTGTACTGTCGATAGCCCGTATCGTCCGTGCTGTAGGCCAACAGCGTGCCGTCGTCACTCACCGCCATATCCCCGACGGACATGAAGCTCTTCCCCTCGGCGAGCAGGTTCAGGTCGATCATTACCTCTTCCTGGCCCTCTGGGGCACCCTCGGCACGTCGACAGTAGATGGGATACTGCTTCCCCTCCTCCGTCCGGACGAAGTACCACCACGCCCCCTTCCGATAGGGGACGGAGAGGTCGGTCTCCTTGATGCGCCCGACCATCTCCCGGTACAGCGTCTCCTGCAGCTCAGCGGTCGGAGCAAACCACTGCTCTGCCCATGCGTTCTCGGCCTCGAGGTAGGCACGCACTTCCGGGTCATCTTTTTCCCGTAGCCAGGCGAAGTCATCGTGGAAGGTCTCGCCATGGCGAGTCACCGTCGTGGGGCGTCGCGCGGCGCGCGGTGCGGTCATCTGCAGACTCCAGGAACCAAAGGGAACGGGACGTGGCACAATGGAAAACGGCGAGCGGGGTTTCCCCGTTCGCCGTTCCCGATCGTGCGGTGTGCTTCGTGATGGAGGCGCAGGGAATCGAACCCTGGTCCGAATCAAATTCCGGGACCGCGTCTACGTGCGTAGGCTCCGCTTCTTGCTTGGCGTTGGGCCGATGCCGAGCCGACCTTCCCAACGTTGATCTCCTGACCACTCGCTTCCGGCGTCGGAGCACCGCCAGTCACTATTCCGGATTTTCGATTCCAATCAGGACGCCCCGGTCAGGCTTCCATCTTGGAGGCACGTGAAGCGAACTACTTAAAGCTCAGCTTACGCGGCCATCGCCAGATCATTGTTGGCAATTGTGTTTTTTCCGAAGGGATTATCCAGGACCCCGGACCTGGGCACGCGGCGATGCCTTCTCTCAACCCGTCGAAGCCGATCGCCCCCGTACCCGAAGAGTAACCGAAGCGGAGCTTCGGGACAAGCTACCCTCCCAGCCAGCCCCGCCGCCGGAACCAGACAAAGATCCCAGCCGAGACGGCGACCATCAGCGCAAGAACCGCCGGATAGCCCCACGGGCGGGAGAGTTCTGGCATGAACAGGAAATTCATCCCGTACACGCCGACGATGAAGGTGAGTGGGAGGAAGAACGCCGAGAAGACGGTGAGGACGCGCATCACTTCGTTGTTGCGATGGGAGGCCACCGCGAGGTGGACCTGTTGCAGGTTGTTCGCCTCGTCCAACAGCTGATCCGCCATGAACAATAGCGCATCGACCGACTCCCGCACGTCCTGATAAAGCGGCTCAATCCGCTCCGCTGGGGGGACGAGCTTGTTGACGACCTGGCCCGTCTGCCACAGGATTCGCCGCATCAGCGAAACCCGGCGCTTCAGATCGTGCGCCTTCTCGAGCGAGGGCGGCGCGCCACCACCGAACAGCGCCTCCTCAAAGGCATCGAGCGTGAGCTCTGCCTGCTCAAGGGGCTTCTCGTAGGAGAGCAACACGTTGTTTCCAAGCCCGAAGAGGAGCAAGGAGAGCGTGCATGGCTCGGCACTGCCGTGGAAGCGTTCGCGGAGCGAGCGGACTTCGTGCAAGTCCACCCGATGGACCGTGAGCGCGAAGCCTGGCCGGAAGAACATCGCGACTTTTCGCGTCTGCTCCTGAATGGACGAGGCATCTTCTGGGGCGGAATCGTCGTGCGTGCGGAAGATCAGAAAAGTGGCGTCGCCGAACTTTTCGTGCTTCGGCAGGTGCTCCGGATCGAGACAGTCCTCGACCACCGTGGGCTCGAGATCATAGAGCCGCGCCAGCTCCTGCAGGTCGAGCCGGGAGGGGGCAACAACATCCAACCAGGTAAACGTCTCGGACTCGACGACCCGGTGGAGCGTCACGCCGCGGGCGCCAGCGCTTCGCGCTCGAGATAGTCCGCGAAGATCGCCTCGGCTTCCGCCATGGTCTCCACCTGAAAGAGCTTGCCCCGAAGTGCCGTCGCCGAGTGCAGTCCCTTGGTGTACCAGCCGAAGTGCTTCCGGAATTCGATCATGGTATGCCGGGTATTCCCCTGCAACCGCAGCGCCAACTTGGCATGTTCCATCGCGACCGCAAACTTCTCGGCCGGCTCGGGGGCGGCGGGCTTCTCTTCACCGTTCAGCAGGGCGCGCGCCTCGCGGAAGAGCCAAGGATTCCCGAAGGAGCCGCGCCCCACCATGATCCCGGCACACCCGGTGTGCTCATGCATCCGGAGGGCATCCTCTGCCGTGTTCACATCGCCGTTGCCGATGACAGGCACGTCAAGCGCTTCCACTACGCAGGCGATGTCATCCCAGTTCGCCTTGCCCGTGAACATCTGCGTCCGTGTCCGGGCATGCAGCGTGAACGCCTTGGCGCCGGCGTCCTGCATCCGCAACGCAATGCCGACGGGGTCACGCGACTCCTCCGACCAGCCACTGCGCGTCTTGACCGTCACCGGCAAGTGCGTCGCGGCGACGCACGCCGAGATAATCTCGTCCACAAGTGCCATGTCGCGCAGACACCCCGACCCGCCATTCCGCTGCACCACCTTCTTCACAGGGCAGCCGAAATTGATGTCAATGAAGTCGGGCTGATAGTGCTCGGTGACGAGCGCCGCTGCCGTGGCCATCGCGTCGGCGTGGGCTCCGTAGATCTGAATTCCGATCGGCCGCTCCACCTCGTCGAACTCGCACCCTTCAAGCGTTGCGGAGATCCGGCGTCGTATCGCCTCGGCGTTCAGGAACTCGGTCAGCACGACGTCGGCCCCCAGCCGCCGAGAGATCCGGCGGAACGGGGGTTCGGAGACGCCTGCCATCGGCGCCAGAAAGAGCGGGACCGGGTGCGGGCCGGTCGGATAGGGAAACTGCATCCCGGTAATCTAGGGAGGAGGGCCGATGCTCGGGAGGGTATGCCCGCATCCGGATTGGAACCGAGACCGGGAGCGTTTAGGCTTCGGGCATGCTACTTCGTGAGGCATTCTCTGCGGGAGCGGTGGCGCTGGACTTGGTTGCGGC
>JAHECN010000080.1 GCA_024641735.1 Gemmatimonadota bacterium
GGTTCAATCTGGCGGCCCGGCTCCCGAGTGAGCTTGGGGCGGTCGAATCCGAGTTGCGTGAGGCGCTCAAGGCAGCCTTCGATCGAGGCCATGTCACGGCCACGGTGCGTTGGGTGGAGGACGCGGCCTCGATCGCCGGGGTGGATTGGAACCGGGCGCAGGCCGTGGTCGAGTCGCTTCGGGAACTTCGGGATCGGTTTGCGCTGGGTGGCGATGTGACGGTCGAGATGGTGGCGCGCCAGGCCGATGTGCTGGGGTTGCGACGGGAAGGGGAAGGGGCGGCCTTGCCGTTCAGCGCGATCGCCGAGGTTGTCGCCGCCGCCGCGACTGAGACTCGCGAGGCGCGCGCACGGGAGGGCAAGGTGCTGGCCGACGAAATCCGGCAGCGTCTCGCGTCCGTGGAGGCCGCGGCCGCGCGCGTGGAGGCACAGGCTCCAGCGCGTGTGCAGCGCGAACGGGATCGACTGCGGCAGAGCGTGACTGCCTTGCTTGATGGGATCAGCGCCGACGAGCAGCGGATCGCGCAAGAGATTGCCGTGCTGGCGGACCGGGTGGACATCACGGAGGAGTTGGTGCGGCTCCGGGCCCACGTGGCGGCTGCCGGCGACGCGTTGATGGACGGACTGCCGGTCGGCAAGCGGTTGGGTTTCCTCGCGCAGGAATTGGGGCGCGAAGTCAATACGATCGGCTCGAAGGCGAACGACGCCGCGATCGCGCACGAGGTGGTCGGCATGAAGGGTGAGTTGGAGAAGATTCGCGAGCAGTTGGAGAATCTGGAATGACGCCATTGGTGGTCGTCCTCTCGTCTCCGTCCGGCGGAGGAAAATCTTCCATCGCGAAGCGGCTCTTGGCCGAGCGGCGCGACTGCGGATATTCGGTTTCCGCGACGACGCGGAGTCCGCGTCCGGGAGAAGTGGATGGTGGGGCCTATTACTTCCTGACTCCGGAAGAGTTCGAGCGGCGCGTCGTTGCCGGCGACTTTCTGGAACATGCGGAGTACAACGGGCACCGGTACGGGACGCTGACGACCGAGGTCCGCCGGGTGACGCAGGGCGGCCAGCATGTCTTGTTGGATGTGGAAGTGGTCGGGGCGCGGCTGGTCCGCCAGCGCTTCCCGGATGCGGTCTTGATCTTCGTGATCCCGCCGAGTGGGGCGAGTTTGGCCGCCCGACTTCGGGCGCGGGGAACCGAAGACGAAGGGGTGGTGGCGGGTCGGCTCAGCAAGGCACTGGAAGAGCTCTCCGCCGCTGTGGAGTATGATTACGTCGTCGTCAACGACGAGTTGGACGAGGCCGTGCGCACCGCGCACGCGATCCTCGATGCAGAAGCTCGACGCACGAGTCGCCAACGGGATGTCGCCATTCTGTTGGACCGACTCCGCGCCGAGGTCGCGGCCGAGCTCGCGCGCTCGAACGCCAATCGCTGACTGGAGAGGATGTCATGGAGATTTTTACGCCGCAGGAAGTTGCTCGTGAGACTGGCTCGAAGTACCGGGGCATCCTGGTCGCCGCCAAGTTTGCGCGTTACCTGAATGAGTTTCCGCGTGAAGTGGTCGCCCAGTGGGAGTTGCGGGACGGGGTCAAGAAGTTGACGACGCTGTCGCTCCAGAAGCTCACCACGGGGGAACTCACCTTCCGCGAGCTGCGCCGGCGCCGCACCGAGGCCTGAGATGTGGCGGGGCCGTCGCATCGTCCTCGGCGTGACTGGGGGAATCGCGGCCTACAAGTCCGTCGTATTGGCCCGTGACCTGACGTCACGTGGTGCGTTGGTCGATGTTCTCCTGACCCGTGGTGCACGCGAGTTCATTGGCGCCGCCACGTTTGAAGCCGTCACCAGGCGCCCCGTCCGCACATCCCTCTGGGAGCGCGACGGGGCGCTTGACCATGTGACGCTCGGCGATGAGGCCGATCTGGTCATCGTGGCTCCCGCAACGGCGCATCTGATCGCCCGCGCCGCGATGGGGATGGCCGATGACCTGCTGACCGCCCTGTTGCTCGCGGCGAAGGGCCCGGTGCTGCTCGCCCCAGCCATGAACGACGAGATGTACGCCGACGAATCGACGACCTCCAACCTCGCGCTCCTGCGTGGCCGAGGCTGGCATCAGGTTGGTCCTGCCGTGGGCGCACTCGCGGAGGGGCCTTCGGATCGTCCGGGACGGATGGCGGAGCCGGAAGAGATCGTGGCGCATGCGGAGCGGATCGTCGCCGGCCCCGGACCGCTGTCTGGCTTGAAAGTGCTGGTGACTGCCGGTCCGACCCGCGAGGCGATTGATCCCGTGCGCTTCATCACCAATCGGTCGAGCGGCAAGATGGGGTATCGGATTGCGGAGGCCGCCTGGCGGCGCGGTGCCGAGGTCACGCTGATCTCCGGGCCGTCCTCCGAACGACCCCCGATTGGGGTGACGCTGCGCGGCGTCGAGACCACCGCCGATCTCATGCACGCCGTCGAAGCGCAGCTTCCGACGAGTGATGTGCTGGTCATGGCGGCGGCGCCGTCGGACTACCGTCCCGCGACGGTGCGGGACAGCAAGTTGCCGCGTTCTGAGGGCGGCTTCACGCTCGGCTTCGAATCCACTGAGGACATTCTGCTCGCCACCGTTGGCCAGCGGCACGCGGGACTCACGGTGGTCGGCTTCGCGCTGGAAACCGGTGCGGCGGTGGAGAAGGGACGCGGCAAGCTGTCGCGAAAGCAGTTGGATCTGATTGTCGTCAATGACGCACTCGAAGCCGGTGCAGGATTCGATGTCGACACCAACTCCGTCACCATCCTCGATTGCCGCGGTGGCGAGCAGCACGTCTCGCTCCGGAGCAAAGCCGAAGTCGCCGATGTAATCCTCGATGCGATCGAGGTGTATCGTGGCTGACGTCCGACGGGAGTGGTTTCAGCTGCAGCGTGACCTCGGCGGCGACGAAGTGATCTTCGACGCCCCGATGGATGTGAAGGCGGCCCTCGGGTCTGGGGGCAAGCGCCGGACGCCGCCCCCCGCTGCCCCAGTCGAACCACCGGCGATGCCGGCCATCGAGGCCTCGACAAAACCGAAAATCGTGCGACCCTTTGGGGACCCCAATGCCATGTGGCGGAAGGATGCCCCACCCATCCCCGGGCCGGGACTCACGATCGTCCCACCGGCGGACTCCGTGGCGCGTGGGGCCGTCTGGGCGAGTCTGGACGCTGTGGCAACCGAGATCGCGTCGTGCCGGGGTTGTCCGCTCTGCGAAGGCCGGACCAACACTGTGCCCGGCGAGGGAAATCCTGCGGCCAAGTTGATGTGCGTCGGCGAAGGACCAGGCGAAAGTGAGGATCTCTCGGGGCAGCCCTTTGTGGGTCGTGCGGGGGATCTCCTCAACAAGATTCTGGAGAGTATCGAAGTCCCGCGGCCAGAGGTCTACATTGCGAATATCGTGAAGTGCCGCCCGCCGAGAAATCGGGCACCACTTCCGGATGAGCGGGCCGCGTGCCTGCCGTACTTGCATCGCCAGATTGCGTTGGTCCGCCCAAAGGTCTTGCTGGCGCTCGGAGGGACCGCGGCAGAATCCCTGCTTGGCGTCAAAAAAACTCTCGGCGATCTCCGTTTGCGCGTCCATTCATGGGACGGCATTCCGCTGATCGTCACCTACCATCCCGCAGCGTTGTTGCGGAACCCGAACTGGAAACGACCCGCCTGGGATGATGTCAGAATCGCCAGACAACTCCTCGAACTCGACTCCTGACGTCTTCCAGGGCCGCCACGTGCCCTGGAGCCAGGAAGCCGAACAAGCCGTCCTCGGCGCCATGCTGATCGATGGCGAGGCAGCGCTGCGCGGTGCCGAGCTCCTCGACGATCTGCAATTCCATCGCGAGGGACACCGACGCCTCTTCCGCGCCCTCCGTGCTCTGGTGGAACAGCGGATGGTGGTCGATTACGTCACGGTGCGCGATGAACTCCTCCGCCGGGGAGATCTCGAGCAAGCCGGGGGGATCAGCTACCTCGATGAGTTGGTCAATGCCGTTCCGACGGCCGCGAATATCGAGTTCCACACGCGAATCCTGCGTGAAAAGACGATTCAACGCCGACTGATTGAAGCGGCGACGCAGATCATTACCGACACCTACGATGGCAAGTCGACTGCCGCGGAGCTGCTCGATCAGGCGGAAGGGAAGATCTTCACGATCGGCCAGCAGCGGCGTGAAGCGGGGTTCACGCGCATCAAGGAGATGCTCTGGCCCTCGATGGAGAAGATCGAGGCGTTGCAGAAGAGCGGGACGCCAATCACGGGGGTGCCGAGCGGCTTCGCGGATCTGGACGAAATGACCACAGGATTCCAGCCGTCCGAGCTTGTCATTGTTGCCGCACGTCCCTCGATGGGGAAGACCGCACTCTGTCTGAACATTGCCACCCATGCCGGGATCGAAGGGCATGGCGTCGCCATCTTCTCGCTCGAAATGTCCAAGGATGCGCTGGTCCAACGGATGCTCTGCGCCGAGGCGCGGGTCGATTCCCAGGCGGTGCGTCGCGGGATGCTCCGGGACAACGACTTCACGCGACTCGCACGCGCCGCCGGTATTCTCCAGAGCTGCCCGATTTGGATCGACGATACGCCGGCGCTGACCCTGCTCGAGATGCGTTCCAAGGCTCGGCGATTGAAGGCCGACAATGACCTCAAGATGGTCGTCGTGGATTACCTCCAGCTGATGCGTTCCCCGGAATATTCCAACAATCGTGTGCAGGAAATCTCGGATATTTCGCGCTCGCTGAAACAACTCGCGCGCGAACTGGAAGTGCCGGTGGTGGCGCTCTCCCAGCTCTCGCGTGCCTCGGAACAGCGCGGCGGCGATCGTCGCCCGGTGCTCTCCGACCTGCGAGATTCCGGCGCCATCGAGCAGGATGCGGACGTTGTGCTCTTCATTCACCGTCCCGAGATGTACCGCGACCAACGCGAAGAGGCAGAGCAGAAGGGCGAGCCGATTGATGGCAAGGCGGAGCTCATCGTGGCCAAGCACCGGAATGGTCCAACGGGTGGCCTTGACCTCTTCTTCCACAAGCAATTCACGCGATTCGACAACATGTCGTCGCGGAATCAGTAGTGGCAAAAGCTCGCGCGGTCTGGCGTTGCGTGGAATGCGGCCACGACCATCCGAAGTGGGTCGGGCGGTGTGAAGGATGTGACGAATGGAACACGGTCGGGGAAGAACCGATTGCGAAGACGCCCGCGCGCGGCGGGAGTGCGGTGGCGACGTCGAGTCCGGTGGTGCGGCTCCGTGATGTGACCGGGTCGCGCCTCGAGCGGTGGGCGACTGGGATGCCCGAACTGGACTTCGTCCTCGGGGGCGGCATCGTGCCCGGATCGATGACGCTGATCGGCGGCGAACCCGGCATCGGCAAATCCACGCTGCTGATGCAAGCGGCAGCCCGTCTGGAGGCTGCCGGACGGACGGTCTTGTACGCGAGCGGCGAAGAATCCGCGGAGCAGCTGCGACTTCGCGCGGATCGGCTCGGCGATTCGAGTGGAGACTTGCAGGTCCTCGGCGAGACACGCCTTGAGGCCGTGCTGCACGCCGCGCGGTCGGTGGATGCCGCCGTCTTGGTCCTTGACTCCATTCAGACCGTGTACACCGATGCCTTGGAGAGCGCCCCTGGCAACGTCGGTCAGGTTCGCGAGTGCGCCGGCCTGCTGATGCGCTTCGCGAAGGACAACGGCATCGCGGTGATCGTGGTGGGTCACGTCACCAAGGGCGGCGCGATTGCCGGACCGAAGACGCTCGAACACATCGTCGATACCGTGCTCTATTTCGAGGGAGAGGCCTCGCTCGACTATCGGCTCCTCCGGGCGACCAAGAATCGATTCGGTTCCGTCGATGAACTCGGCGTTTTCGAAATGACGAGCCGTGGATTGGTGGCCGTGGCGAACCCATCGGCCGTCTTTCTGGCGGCCCGTGCCGAAGGGAGTCCGGGGAGTGCGGTGACTGCGTTGATGGAAGGGACGCGCCCGGTGCTGGTGGAAATTCAGGCCTTGGCCGCCCCATCGGGCTACGGTACGCCCCAGCGGGTGGCCACCGGCATTGATCCACGCCGTCTCGCGGTAATTCTCGCCATTCTGGAGCGGCGAGCCAATGCATCCTTCGCGACACTCGACGTCTTTGTCCAAGTGACGGCCGGGGTGCGACTCAGTGAACCAGGAGCAGATCTCGCCGTGGCCGCAGCCCTCCTTTCTTCCATGCGCGATCGCGCAACCCCACCGAACGCCCTCTATGTCGGCGAGCTCGGCTTGGGGGGCGAAATCCGGCCGATTGGCGGATTGGATCGGCGACTGGCCGAAGCTGCACGATTGGGCTTTACGCAGGCTTTCGGCTCGGACCGCGCCACGGCGCAAGTCGCGGGGATCAAGCATCGCGGCCTCGACCACGTAGACCAATTGGTGCGTACCCTTGTCGCGTGACGTCGGCGTGATCGTCGTGGCGGCCGGTCGCGGCCAGCGCATGGGGGGAGAGGTTCCCAAGCAGTATCTCCCGTTGGCCGGTCACCCGGTCCTACTCCATGCGATCCGTCCCTTCGTGTCGCATCCCGAGGTTGCCCACGTCGTGTTGGTGTTGCCCGCCGAGGATGTGGCCAATCCGCCGGAGTGGCTCGCTGGATTGGTCGGTGACTCCCTGGCGTTGGTCGCTGGCGGGGCGGCTCGCGTGGATTCCGTCCGTGCCGGCTTGGCGGTGATGCCGACCTCCTGTTCGGTGGTCCTCGTGCATGATGGTGCCAGACCGTTCCCGCCGCGCGATGCGATCGATGGCGGCATTGCCGCCGCGAGACTCGGGCATGTCGCCCTTCCTGCCGTTCCACTCGCCGAGACACTGAAGCGGGCCGACGATTTTGGGCGCGTCCTCGGGACGGTACCGCGTGCAGGACTGTGGCGTGCACAGACCCCGCAGGCGTTCCCTCGGGGATTGCTCGAACGCGCGCATGCTGCCGCCGCGGCGCCAGAGCTTGTCCCGACTGACGACGCGATGCTGGCGGAGATGCTGGGCGCGGTGGTGGAGTTGTTGCCGGGGACCGCACGCAATCTCAAGATCACCACGCGTGACGATCTTGAGTTCGCCGAATGGATCGTGCAACGGCAATGAGAATCCCCTTCACGCTCCCGGACGAAATTGAAGCGGCGATCCCGACCGTCGCGGCCCATCTCGCTGCGGACGGCTTGCTGGCATATCCGACCGAGACCGTCTACGGACTCGGCAGCGCACCAACCGAGCGTGCGCTTGATCGCCTGGCGGCGCTCAAGGGACGTGCTCCGCGCAAGCCGTTTCTGCTGCTGATTTCGGGGACGTCCATGCTTGAGGAGTACGGACTCGTACTGGGCCCCAGTGGTACGGCGCTGGCACGGGAGTTTTGGCCGGGCCCGCTGACGTTGGTGCTCCGAGGTGCCGAGGGGAGACTCCCTGACCGGCTCCGCGGAACCGGTGGTGGCATCGCGGTGCGGTGGACCTCGCACGCCGGTATCGGAGCACTCCTGGACGTGACCGGGCAAGCGCTGACCTCAACGTCGGCGAATCTCCCCGGCGGTGCCACAGCACCGGGTGCCGAGGCCATCATGAACCTGTTCCCGCAAGCGGTCTCCACGGCTGCTCTCATGGTGCTCGATGGTGGAGTGCTCGGTAACGTCCCGCCGTCCACGCTGGTGGACTGCACCGGTAGTCTCCCGAGCTTGGTCCGCGAGGGGGCCATTCCCCTGGCAGAGTTGCGGCGTCGGGTCGGCGCGCTGGCCCCATGAAGGATTTGCTGCTCGTCTGTACCGGGAACAGCTGCCGGTCACCGCTCGCCGAGGTCATGCTCCGGGCCCGACTCGCGGATCATCCAACCCTGAGTGGGGTGCACGTGCATTCCGCTGGTACTGCAGCGTGGGAAGGCGCGCCGGCAAGTGAGGGGTCGTTCCTGATCGCCTTGGAGCGCGGACTTGACCTGTCGGGGCATCGGGCGCGCCAACTGAGCCCGGGCCTGCTGGGACAAGCCGATCTCATCCTGACGATGAGCCGGCGGCATGCGGTGGACGTTGTGACGCTCGGTGGCGGAGGAAAGGTGCACACACTCGTCGACTTCGCGGAGGCCACGGAGTTCCCGCGAGATGTCGCGGATCCGATTGGTGGCGATGTGGCACGATATCGTGAAACGGCGGAGATGCTCGACGCCTTGCTCGCGAAAGTGGTCGCGCGTCTGGAGCAGGAGGGCGCACGGTGAGGCAGTCCTCGAGTACCCGGCTCTTTGCGCTCCTGGGAGATCCGGTCGCCCATTCCCTTTCTCCAAGATTTCAGAATGCAGGGTTTGTCGCTGCTGGCCTCGACGCCGTGTACGTGGCGCTCCGTTGCAGTCCCGAGGATCTCCCCGCGCTCATTGCCACCCTGACGGCGAACGGCGGAGGCGGGAACATCACGATTCCGCACAAGCATCCTGCCGCCACGATCCCAGGGGCACGCGGTTCCCGTGTCGAGGAAATCGGCGTGGCCAACACGTTTGGACTCGGGGAGGACGGACTCACGTTCCGGAACACCGACGTCGACGGCGTGCTCGCTTCCCTCGACGCGTTGAACGCGCCGAACACGGCCTGGTACCTCCTTGGGACAGGTGGCAGCGCGCGTGCCGTGGTGGCGGCGGCGCGCGAGCGTGGGGCGAAGCTCGCGATTCGATCGCGCGTGGAGAGTCGGGAGATGGAGTTTGCGGACTGGGTGCGCGGCTTCGGCGTGGCGATTGCACACCCCGACGAGTGTGAGGTCGTGGTCAACGCGACGCCCTTGGGGCTGGCCGCGGCCGACGCGTCACCCCTGGATGTCGCCCAGTACCCGCACCTGCAGGCGGCGCTCGACCTGACCTACGTCGCCAACGGCATCACGCCGTGGGTCGCCGAGTGTCTGCGGCGCGGCCTCCGAGCCATGGACGGCCGTCGCATGCTGGTCGCACAGGGCGCGGCGTCGTGGGATCTCTGGTTTCCGGGTGTGACGCCGCCCCTCGAGGTCATGCGTGCCGCGCTTGATGGGCTCCTGGACTGACGGCCTCGTCCGCTGGGAACAGCGGATGCTCCCAGCAGAATGTCTCGTCTGCCAGCAACGGCACCACGAGGTTGGCGAGCCGCTTGTCTGCGCAGCGTGCCGGATGCAGTGGCGCGCCATTCCCGCCCCGATCTGCAGCCTCTGCGGCGAGCCCCAACCCCTCGGATTGGCCTGCCGAGTCTGCGCGGAGTGGCCGGCCGGATTCGGTCCGGTCCGTTCGGCGGTCCAGCTCGATGCGCGTGTCCGGCCGTTGGTACACCGATTCAAGTACCTCGGCTGGTGGCGGCTGGCCGACTCCTTCGCGGCCCGGATGGCGCCGCTGGTCGATCGGGCCAGCGACGCGGATCTCATCCCCATCCCGCTCGCCGCAGGGCGTCGTCGACGGCGAGGTTACAATCAAGCAGAGCGTCTGGCCGCTGCGCTGTCGATGCAGACCGGGCTCCCATGCCGCTCGGATCGCTTGGGTCGGGTCCGGGAAACGCCGACCCAGACGCGTTTGACTCCGGAGGGGCGTCTCGCCAACCTGGCGGACGCATTTGCCGCCGCGGCCAGCGATCGGCCTGCAATTCTGGTCGATGATGTCTTCACGACCGGGGCGACATTACTTTCGGCAGCAGGGGCATTGCTCGACGCAGGCGCCCCAGAGGTGCAGGCCATTACATTCGCGCGCGCCGAGCCACCGCTGGCTGGGAGCGCTGCCCGATTGGGAACATTGATTCACTTCCGTGTGACTGAGGAGTTGGTATGAGCATCCGCGTAGGCATCAACGGCTTCGGCCGCATCGGTCGGAATGTGGTTCGGGCCGCCAAGGCTGCTGGGATCACCGATATCGATTTTGTGGCAGTGAACGACCTCACCGACACCAAGACGCTGGCCCACTTGCTCAAGTATGACTCGGTGCACGGGCGATTCCCGTACGAGGTCAGCGCGGTGGATGGTGGGCTCAATGTCGGCGGCGATCTGATGAAGGTGTTCTCTGAGCGCGATCCGGCAAAGCTCCCGTGGGGTGAGCTCGGGGTCGACATCGTACTCGAGTCCACGGGGCATTTCACCGATCGAGACAAGGCTGCTCTGCACATCGCCGGTGGCGCCAAGAAGGTGATCATCTCCGCGCCCGCCAAGGGCGAAGACAAGACGTTCGTCTACGGTGTGAATCACCTCGACTATGACCCGGCCAAGCACCATGTCATCTCCAATGCGTCCTGCACGACGAACTGCCTGGTGCCGGTCGTCAAGGTGATCCGTGAGGAATTCGGATTTGTCCGTGGCTACATGACCACCGTGCACAGCTACACCAACGACCAGAACATCCTCGACCTGCCGCACAAGGACCTCCGTCGGGCGAGGGCGGCGGCGATGTCGATCATTCCGACGAGCACGGGGGCCGCCAAGGCCACCGCGTTGGTCATTCCGGAAGTGAAGGGCCTCTTGGATGGCGTCTCCCTCCGCGTGCCGACGGCCGACGTCTCCCTCGTCGACTTGGTGTGTACCGTCGAGAAGGGCACGACGGTCGAGGCGGTCAACGCCGCATTCCGCGCGGCGGCGGCCGGCGCCCTGAAGGGTGTGCTCGCGGTGAGTGATGAGCCGCTCGTGTCGGTGGATTACATCGGCAACCAGATGTCGAGTACGGTTGACGCGATGTCCACTGCGGTGCTCGACAACACGCTGGTGCATGTCTCGTCGTGGTATGACAACGAGATGGGCTACTCGTCACGGTGCGTCGACATGATCCGCTACATGGGCGCCCAATTGTGAGCAAGCGGACCCTCGCGGGTCTCGACGGCGCGCACCTGGAAGGACAGCGCGTCGTCGTGCGGGTAGATCTCAACGTCCCCATCACCGATGGCGTGGTGGGGGATGACACTCGCATCCGTGCATCCCTCCCGACCATCCGGTACCTGCGGGAGAAGGGCGCCCGCGTGGTCTTGCTCTCCCATCTGGGACGCCCGAAAGGCGGGCCAGACCCCAAGTATTCGCTCCGGCCGGTGGCACGGGCGCTCGAGGCGCATCTCGGTCTTCCGGTGACGTTTCTCGAAGATCCCACCAGCGCCGATGCCGCCGCCACCGTGCGTCACATGCCGAGAGGCGGCGTGGCCTTGGCGGAGAACACGCGGTTCTATCCCGGCGAGGAGCAGAACGATCCCGCCTTGGCAGCACAATTCGCCGCGCTCGGGACGATGTACGTGAATGACGCGTTTGGCTCCGCGCACCGCGCACACGCGAGTACGGAAGGGCTGGCGCACCTGTTGAAGCCTGCGGTCTCCGGATTCTTGATGGAAAAGGAGCTCCAGTTTCTCGGCGAGACCGTCGATCACCCGGTTCGCCCCTTCGTCGCGATTCTCGGCGGATCGAAAATCTCGGGGAAGATCGATTTGATCGAGGCGCTGCTTCCCAAGGTCGATCACATTGTGGTCGGAGGTGCGATGGCCTGCACCTTCTTCCGAGCGATGGGTTTGGAAACC
>JAHECN010000081.1 GCA_024641735.1 Gemmatimonadota bacterium
TGACACCATCGCGCACGACGCGCGCGAGTGCCGTCTTCGGAATCACGCCGCTGCGGACCATCGAACCCGCGATGGTGCCGACGCGACTCACCTTGAAGACTTCCATCACTTCGGCTTCCCCGAAGATCGTCTCCTTCTCTTCCGGCTTCAGGAGGCCTTCGAGTGCGTTGCGGACATCCTCCACGGCCTCATAGATGACCCGATAGGTCCGGATATCCACGCCTTCACGCTCCGCCGCCGACCGCGCATTGGCGTCAGGACGGACATGGAACCCGAGAATGATGGCGCCGGACGCCTTCGCCAGGAGCACGTCGCTCTCGCTGATCTGTCCCACGCCACGGTGCACGACATCCACGCGCACTTCGCTGGTGCCGAGTTGGGCGAGGGAGTCGGCGAGTGCTTCGGACGGACCACCCTGGTCGGCCTTGATGATGATCCGCAGCTGGGTGACTTCTCCATCCTTGAGCGCCCGCGAGATATCCTCGAGCGTTCCACCACGCGCGGAGCGTCGATTTTGTGCTTCGCGCTCGAGCCGCTGCCGCTTCTGGGCAATGTCACGCGCTTCGGTGGCATCACTCATGGCGACGAAGGTGTCGCCGGCTGCCGGGACGCCTTCGAATCCGAGAATCTGCACTGGGATCGAAGGACCCGCTTCCTTCACGGTCTTGCCGCGCTCGTCAAAGAGGGCGCGGACACGCCCGGAATACTTGCCGCAGATGAAGTCATCGCCGACACGCAGCGTGCCCTTCTGGACGAGCACCGTCGCGAGCGGACCCTTGCCCGCGTCGAGAGTTGCTTCGATCACCGTTCCCTGCGCCCGCGCTTCGGCGTTGGCCTTGAGCTCGAGGATTTCTGCCTGCAACAGGATCTGGTCGAGCAGCCCAGGAATCCCGGTGCCCTTCTTGGCCGAGATCATCGAGTGCAGCACCGTGCCACCGAACTCTTCAAGCACCACGCTGTGCTGCAACAAGTCCTGCTTGACCTTGTCCGGGTTGGCCGAAGGGAGATCGATCTTGTTGACCGCCACGATCATCGGCACGCCGGCGTTCTTGGCATGCGAGATGGCCTCGATCGTCTGCGGCATGACCTGGTCGTCCGCCGCCACGACGAGCACGACGATGTCCGTCACCTGCGCCCCACGGGCACGCATGGCGGTAAAGGCCTGATGTCCCGGCGTGTCGAGGAAGGTGATCGACTTGCCGCCGAGGTCGATGTGATAGGCACCGATGTGCTGGGTGATGCCGCCGGCCTCGCCCGCCACGACATTTTCCTTGCGGATGTAGTCGAGCAACGACGTCTTGCCGTGGTCGACGTGACCCATGATGGTCACGACGGCCGGACGTGGCGTCGGGGTGCCGGTCTCTTCCTCTTCTGGCACTTCGATCTCGGCGTGATACTCCTCTTCACGGATCGCCTCGAAGCCGAATTCCGACGCGATCAATTCGATCTGGTCGAAGTCGAGCCGCTGGTTCACCGTCACCATGAGGCCGAGTTCCTTGAAGGCGAACGCGACAATCTGATTCGCCGGGATCTTCATGGCATCCGCGAGCTCGCTCACCGAGACGAACTCGTTGACGCGGATGATCGTCTTCTCGCGTTCCTTCTCTTCGGCCACCCGCGATGCGATGATATCGCGATAGCTGGGCTCATTCGAGCGCGACTTCCGGCGTGGGGCAGGCCCCTTCATCCCATGCAGCGTCTTCAGGATGTTCGCTTGCACCGCATCTTGATCGACGAAGCTGCGCTTCCCCTTCTTGCCGCCACCTTTCCGACGACCACCCCCCGGCGCCGCATCCGGCCCGAAGGTGCGGGGTGCCGTGCTCCCGGCATTGCCGGTATGGCTCGGCGGACCACCGCGCGGCGGCGGTGGCGAACTCGAGGAGAAGACCGGGCGCGGACGGCCGCCACTGCTCGGCCGCGCGGGAGGGCGCTGCACCCGCGGCGGGATGAACGGCTTGCTGGGCGCGGCCGGAGCCCCGCTGGCAGCGGTCGGCTCCGTGGGACGCGATGGCTTGGGACGCGGCGGCATCGGCGGGAGTGGTGCCTTTGCCGCGGGCGCCTCCGTGGCGCCTGAGGCCGCTGGCGTGACGGCGGCCGTGGTCTCGGACCCACCCTCTTCGGTCTCCGGCGTCTCAGTCGTGGGCTTGGCTTTCGCCCTGGCCTTTGGCTTCGGCTTGGAGGCTTCGTCGGTCGCGTCGCCATCCTCGCCCGGCGATGCCGCAACGGCCTCGACCACGGAGTCTGGCAAATCCTTGAAGAGGAGCTTGGCACGC
Source organism: Gemmatimonadota bacterium (assembly GCA_024641735.1). Taxonomy (GTDB): domain Bacteria; phylum Gemmatimonadota; class Gemmatimonadetes; order Gemmatimonadales; family GWC2-71-9; genus Palsa-1233. The sequence continues at coordinate 2,274 of JAHECN010000081.1, forward strand.
TCCTCGAGCGAGAGGGTCGGCTTCGCTTCCTCGGCGGGCGTCTCGAGCGAGAGATTCTCCAGGATGGCCGTGCCATCCCGGGCAGCCTCGGCCTCGGCCTCGTGGGCGGCCTTTGCCTCGGCCTCGGCGACATCGGCTGCCGTGCGACGACGCCGCACCGGTGCCGTCGCGACGGGCTCTGCGGCAGGAGTCTCCTCCGCCTTCTTGCGCCGCCCCTTCTTGGGCGCCGGTGCATCAGCCTTCCGCTTGTCCCGTTCCCAACGCACACGCGCCGCGGCGACCTGATCGGGTTCGAGCGCAGACAAGTGACTCCGCACGAAGATGTTCATTTCGCGCAGCATCCCCATGACCTGCTCGACCGGTACGCCAAACTCCGCGGCGAGATCGTGCACTCTGCTCTTGACCACTCACTAGCCTCCGTCAGGTCCCGTCGCGGGTCGCAATCACGTCGAGCATTCCCGACGCCAGCGCCCGATCTTGCACACCCACCACCATTGTTGCGGGGCGACCCAATCGGGCGCCAAGGGCATCTGCCGTGGGTCCTTCCACGACCCGAACCCCTGTTCCGCGGGCCAACCGCACCACCTTTTCCTGCACTCGCTCGGTCGCGTCTGACGCCACCACTACCAGCAGACATTCCTGCCGCTTGAGCAACGCCCGCGTACCGTCCACTCCGATACTCACCCCGCCACCACGGACTCCCAGGCCAATCAGGCCCAGGAGTCGCGCCATGGGATCAGGCGGGAGTTGCGCCACCCTCAGTCTCGCTGGCTGGTGGCGCTGACTCCTCGGCTGCTGCGGTGGCTTCCGCCTCCGGCTCGTCTTCCGTCAATTCGGTCACGAAGCGCAACAGTTCCTCGGCGGTCGACGTCGTCATCCCCGGAATCTTGGCAATGTCTTCCGCCTCGAGATCAATGACATCGTTCAGCGCCGTGTAGCCTGCCACATCGAGAATCGCGACCAATTCCGGGCTGAGGCCCTCGAGCTGTGCCAACGGCACACGCGGCTCGTTGTCTTCCTCGAGCCCAAGCCCGAACAACGGGCCCTCGCCGCCGCGCTCCAGCCATTCCCTGCTGGAATAGAGGTCGATCTTCCAACCCGTCAACTCCGACGCGAGACGGACATTCTGTCCATTCCGGCCGATGGCGAGCGAGAGCTGATCCTCATCCACCACGGCCTGAATCGTCTTGGTCGCAGGATCCGAGAACACCTTGGCGACTCGTGCCGGCGCCAGCGCCAGCCGTGCGAAGCGCTCGGGATCCGGGGACCAGGGCACGATATCGATCCGCTCGCCGCCGAGCTCATTGACCACGGCCTGGACCCGCGACCCCTTCAGGCCAACGCAGGCGCCCACCGGATCGATGGCGTCGTCGCGCGAGATGACGGCAACCTTGGTCCGACTCCCGACTTCGCGAGCAATCCCGCGGATCTCGACGATCTGTTGCTGAATCTCCGGGACTTCGAGCTTGAAGAGGGCCTTCACGAAGAGCGGGTCGCCCCGCGACAGAATCAACCGCGGTCCCTTCGGTGTCTCCTCCAGGCGCTTGAGCACTGCGCGCATGGTGTCGCCCTGATGGAACTGCTCGCGATGATTCTGTTCGCGATACGGCACAATGGCTTCCGCTTCCCGGAAGCGATTGAGCATGATCACGAATTTGCCGCGCTCGACCTGCTGGATTTCGCCGGAGAGGAGCTCACCCACCTTATGGGTGAACTCGTCCCGAATCCGATTGCGCTCGCCTTCGCGGACGCGCTGGATGATCCGCTGCTTGGCCGCCTGCACCGCGAGCCGACCGAACGCCTCGAAGGGAACTTGTTCCTCCAGGACATCGCCGACTTGGAACTCGGGGTCTGCGTACCGCGCCTCCAACAGGGAGACCTGCGCGCTCGCGTCGTCCACGACATCGACGACCTGACGAAGGCGGGTCACGACCAGTGCCCCCTGCTCTTCATCCACTTCGAGTTCGAAGCGCACATTGGCACCGTACTTCTTCATCAAGGCCGCGTGAATGCCGTCTCGCAGCAGGTCGATCAAGTCGCCGTGCTCGAGCTGCTTGCTGTTTGTCAATTCACGAAAGGCCGAGACCATATCGGCGGACGTCGCCATCAAGACTCTCCTGCTGCCTGGTTGCCTAGCTTGGACCAGTCCACCACGAGGGTGGCTTCCTTTATCTGATCAAGAGCGAGGGAGAAGGTCTCCTCGCCATCCTGCAACATCACATGTGCGGCGTCCGGCATCGCGAGGATCCGCGCCGTCCGCGCACCCCGAAGTCCCGCCGCCTTCACCCGTACCTCGCGTCCGACATAGCGCAGCCAGTGTTCGGCAAAGCGCACCGGCCGTTCGATACCCGGTGAGGAGACTTCGAGCTCCCACTGCGGGCCCACAGCGCCTGCGGCCTCGAGTTGCTCTTCGAGCGATCGAGAGACTCGCTGACAATCGTCGCTGGTCACGCCTCTGCCAGGACCACCACCACCCGGGATGTCGATCCGCAGTCGGACCGTTCGACGGGACGCCGAACCGCCGACCCGCAGGTCCACCAACTCAAAGCCCATGTCCGCGATCAGATCGCGAAGCGTCTCAGGGAGCAAGAGTGGTGGCGTCACCGCGACATCCGCCGGGTTGGGGGAAATAAAAAAGTCGGGGGATACCCGACACCTCGCCAACAGCACGAAAGTACCCCCAGCACCCAAAAATACCCTTACAGGCAGGGCTCGGCAAGGGTCAAGGCATTGCCAAGTAAGCCACTTGCCGACCATCCAGCCCGCCAGACGCTCGATGCGAGAAGAAGTCGGACCGCTGTCGTGCCGTGCAGTGGCTGCTGGCGGTGGCCTCGGCGACCCCCAATCGGGCGGCCTGGGCGAGCAGGACCTCGCGGATGTCGAGGTGCCACGGCCCTTCCCCTTCGGCCGCCCTCCCAACCCCGGTCATCACCTCGGCCCCGACCTCGTAGCAGGGGCCCGAAATCGCCACTCCGGCATGCATGATGACGTCGGAGGGGGTCGCCCCCGTCTCACGCTGCAGGAGGTCCAGACCATTCGCCAGAATCCCCGCGGCGGTGCCACGCCACCCGGCGTGCAGCAGGGCGATCGCCCCGTGGGACGGGGCGACCAAGTACACCGGGACGCAATCCGCGACCGTGACCGCCAGCAGGAGGCCACGCGAGGCAGTGGCATGCCCATCGGCGCCCTCAAGGAGTAACCACCCCCCAGGGTTGGCCTGGTGCCAGAGGACCGTGTTGCCGTGGACTTGGTGCGCCAAGACCAGACCGGGGCACGCCGGGAATGCCGCGCGCACGGCACGCCACCGTTGCATCACCATGCCAACGGGACGATCGGTCCAGAGCCCCAGATCGAAGGGGGCCATGGGGTCGTCCCCACGGCCCGTGATCCCCGCCTCGACCCCGAAACGCTCACGCCAGCCGGGAACGCGCCAGAGCGGCACTTCCCCGGGAACCCTCTCCTCAGCCCTCAACACGCTCGATATCTGCTCCGAGGGCGCGCAGGCGCGTGTCGATCTGTTCGTAGCCCCGCTCGATCTGTCCAATGTTGTGGATGACACTCTCGCCCTCGGCCGCCAGGGCCGCAATGACCATGGCCATACCCGCGCGGATGTCCGGCGACTCGACCTTCCCCCCACGGAGCGGCGAAGGCCCGCTGATCACGGCGCGGTGCGGATCGCAGAGCACAATGCGCGCACCCATGCCGATCAGCTTGTCCACGAAAAAGAGCCGCGACTCGAACATCTTTTCATGGATCAGGACCATCCCTTCACACTGGGTCGCCGCGACGATCGCGATTGACATGACGTCCGCAGGAAATGCGGGCCACGGACCATCCTCCACCTTCGGGACGTGCCCGCCAAGATCCGGCCGCACGCGCCGCTCCTGGCCGGCGTCTACGATGAGCTTGTCGCCGTCGAGGCGCGGATGAATCCCCAGTCGCTCGAAGCCGAGCAGGGTCGAACGCAGGTCATCCCCACGCACCCCGTCGATGGTGATGGCCCCGTTCGTGACGGCCGCCAACCCGATGAAGGAGCCGATCTCGATATGGTCGGGGCCGATGCGATAGCTACAACCGCCAAGTGGCTCGCCACCGTCGATGACGTAGGTATTGCTCCCGATGCCTTCGATCTTGGCGCCCATGGCCACCAAGATCCGCGCCGTGTCCTGCACATGCGGCTCTGCTGCGGCGTTCCGGAGGGTGGTCCGCCCCTTGGCCATGACCGCGGCCATCAGGGCGTTCTCGGTTCCGGTCACACTCGGCTCATCGAGGAAGATGTCGGCGCCAACGAGCCGCTTGGCAGAGATCTCGAACCGATCGCCCACGTCGACCTGTGCTCCGAGCCGCTCCAGGGCCAGAAAGTGCGTGTCGACCCGCCGGCGGCCGATCACGTCTCCCCCTGGGGGCGGCAGCACGACCGACCCGAACCGCGCGAGCAGTGGACCTGCCAGCAGAATCGAGGCGCGAATCTTGGTACAGAGCACGGGGTCGAGCGGCTTGGGTCGGACCGGCCGTGCGTCCACGGTGACCGCGTTCGGGCCGGTCCACGAAACGACCGCACCGAGGTCGGCAATCAGCTCGAGGAGGGTCTCCACGTCACGGATCCGGGGGATGTTGTCGAGATGTACCGGACCATCAGCAAGCAGGGTCGCGGCAATCACCGGCAACGCGGCATTCTTGTTCCCTGCAGGTCGGATCGTCCCGGCGAGGGGACGACCACCGCGCACTACGAATCGAGGGGCCATACGCAAAGCTCGTTGAGGAACGGGGCGGTCGCAAGCGTTCGCGCTGTCCTGCATTAGATTTCGGGGACGCGTTTCCTTGGAGTGGAGTGTGCCGTATGCCCGGCTGGATCGGACCCACGATTGCCCTATCCTTGCTCATCCTCGCCCTCTGCGCCATCGGCGCGGCCGCGATGATGCTGCTGGCACTGCGCGAAGCGACGACCAGAAGTGACGCACTGGCAAGCGAATTGGCCGAGCTCCGGACCGAACTCACCCCGACGCTCCGAGCGCTTGCGCGCTTTGGCACCGACGGGGCCGAGATCGCCGAGATGGCAAAGCACGAGGTCGCTGAACTGGTGCACACGTCGCATCAGTTCCGGAAAGATCTGAACCGCGGGGTGCGACGTGCCCAGCGCCGCCTCGCGGATTTCGAGGCGGTCGTCGAGGTGGTCCAGCAAGAGGTGCAGGAGACGGCACTCGACGTCACCACCATGCTCCAGACGGCACGCACTGGAGCGGGCATGCTCGGCCAGCTACGACACCTCGTCCTCCCTCGGAAACGGAAGCGGAGTCGGCGATGAAGTTCGCCGTGGCGTTCGCGCTTGTCGCGCTCGCCGCCCTCTGTTTCCCCGATGCCGCGTACGCCTGGACCCCGGGGACCCACGTGGTGCTGGGGGAGCGGATCCTCTCCTCGCTGCACCTGTTGCCGACCGCCGTCGCCGACCTCCTCCGCGCCTTCCCCTACGACTACCTCTACGGCAACATCGCCGCCGACACGACGATGGCGAAGAAGTTCGCGCCGGCGGATCGGCATTGTCACGCATGGCATGTGGGCCAGGAAGTCCACGACCTCGCGCCGACCGACGCATTGCGGGCATTTGGGTATGGTTATCTCTCGCACCTCGCCGCGGATATTGTTGCCCATAACTACTACGTCCCCCGCCAGCTGGTGCTTACCAGTAGTACCCGGACCATGGGGCATACCTATTGGGAAAGCCGGGCCGAGACCGTCCTCGGCGACGCCGTCCCGAAGGCGGCGCGGGAGTTGATTCGCCTCGACCACCGGGCGGCCGATGCGCACCTCGAGCGCATTCTTTCACCGACGATCTTCTCGGTCGCCACCAACCGGAGACTCTTCCGCGGCCTCGTCCGCGTTGCGGATTCGCGCCCTTGGCAACTCGGGATGCAGGTGGCAAGCGATCAAAGTCGGTGGGATCTTTCGGAAGAGCTCATCGGTGCGCACCTCGATCAGGCTACGACGAATATCCGCGCCGTGCTCCGCAATGAGGCAGACGAGATCCTGAGTCTGGACCCCAACGGGGAAGGAGCCATCCTCCGGAGCAAAGACGTTCGACGGGAGGCGATGAATGGCAGAGGGCGTCGGGACCAGGAGTGGCTGACTGCGCTGGCTGATGCGCAGTTCCGACTCCCCGCCCCGACGCCCTGACCCGCCGACGCTCCCGCGCTACTGCTGGAGCGCTGCCACTCCGGCAATGATGCGATCGATTTCTGCGCTAGTGGTGTAGGCGGCGGCCCCAACGCGCACCATGCCCTCCTTCTCCAATCCGAGTCGGCGCGCGACCGTCGTCGCATAGAAGTCGCCATTCGAGATGAAGCATCCCACCTCCGCGAGTTGACGCGCCACGGATTCAGAAGGGACGCCATCGACGGTGAAGGCGATGGTCGCCGTGCGAGGGCCGCCTGGAGGCAGCCCGAGCCGACGGACACCAGGAATGACGCCGAGGCCTTCCCAGAGGCGGGCGAAGAGTTCGCGCTCGCGGCGGTTGAGCAGGTCATAACTGCGGACCAGGCGCGCGCGGAGGCTCCCTTCGCTGCCGGCGAGACCGGCAATCCACTGGACCGCAGCCGCCGCTCCAACGATCCCCTCATGGTTCTGCGTGCCCGTTTCAAGTCGTTCGGGGGCCGTATTCGGTGACGGCTCCAGTTTCGGGACATCCATGGTGCTGAGCAGCGGGTGTCGGCCCCACAGGACGCCAACATGCGGCCCGTAGAACTTGTAGGAGCTGCACACAAAAAAGTCCGCACCGATCGACTTCGGATCCGGCAAATGGTGCGGGGCGAGGTGGACCCCGTCCACGTACACCAACGCCCCGGCATCCTTCGCGAGTCGTGCGATCGGCGCGATGTCGGTGATGGTGCCGAGCGCATTCGACGCCGCACCGACCGCAATCAATCGCGTCTTGGGTGAAAGCAGCGCCGGCAGCGCAGCGACATCGAGCTGCCAAGTCTCGGTGCTGAACGGCAGCATCTTCAGGACGAGCCCACGTTCCTGCGCCACCGCCTGCCACGGCGCGAGGTTGGCATGGTGATCGAGTTCCGTGACGATGATTTCGTCACCCGCACTCCACCCGCGGGCGAGGGCGCGCGCGACGTGGAAAGTGAGTGTCGTCATATTGTTGCCGAAGACGACCTCGTTCTCTGCCCCACCGAAGAACGCCGCGTACGTCCGGCGCGCCTCGAGCAACAACGCGTCGGTTTCCACCGAAGTGGGGTAGGCCCAGTGTGTATTTGCGTTGTGATGGAAGAGGTACTCGGTGATCGCCTCCACCACGGCTTCCGGCACCTGCGTTCCGCCGGGACCATCGAAGTAGGCCACCGGGAAATCTGCGTGCCGTCGTGCCAGTGCCGGGAACTCCGCCCGGATTTCCTCGACCGTCTTTGCCGTCGTCATTCTGCCAACCTCGCCACCAGAATCGGTTGAATACCCTTGGGGTCCGCCTTCCCCTTGCTGCGTTTCATCACCTGTCCGACAAAGAAGCCGATCAACTTCTGGTCGCCACCGCGATACCGCGCCACTTCGTCAGGGTGTGCGGCGAGCACTTCAGCCACCCACTCCTCCAGCGCACCCGTATCACGGACCTGAACCAGCCCAAGGCGGTCTGCCACGGCGCGCGGGGTCTCGCTGCCCTCGGCGAGCTCCCCGAAGATGCGCTTCGCGGCCTGAAGGGAAACCGTGGCGTCTTCCACCATCGCGGCGAGCGCCGCGAGTCGATTCGGCGCAACGGCGAAGGTCCCGTTGGCGTTCCATCCGGAGATCGCCTCTCCAAGCACCCAATTGGCGGCCGTCTTGGCCTCAACGCCCGCCGCGACGACGGCTTCGAAGTACGCCGCGACCTCCGGCTCCTGGATGATGGTGGAGCTGTCATACGTCGAGAGGCCGAGTGTCCCTTCGTAGCGGGCGCGACGCGCGGCGGGCAATTCGGGCAACGCGTCGCGCTGCGCCGCAACCCACTTGCTTTCCAGCACCAGCGGTGGAAGGTCGGGGTCAGGGAAGTAGCGATAGTCGTGGCTGTCTTCCTTGCTGCGTAGCGGCTTCACTTCACCGGTCGCCGCATTGAAGGTCAGCGTGACCTGGGTCACCTGCCCACCGCTCTCGAGCAACGCGATCTGGCGGATCCGTTCAGCCTCCAGCGCACGCTCGACATTGGCGAACGAATTCATGTTCTTGACTTCGGTCTTGGTGCCCAGTGGATCCCCGGGGCGGCGGACCGACAGATTCGCGTCCACTCGCAACGACCCCTTTTCCATCGAGCACTCGCTCACACCCGCGTAGATCAAGAGCTGGCGGACAGTCGTGAGGTAGGCGCGGGCCTCACCTGGAGAGCGCATATCGGGCCCACTGACGATTTCGGCGAGCGGCGTCCCGGATCGATTCAAGTCAACGGCCGTCATGCCAGGGATCCGGTCGTGCATCGACTTCCCGGCGTCTTCCTCGAGGTGGAGTCGCGTGATCGAAATCGGAATCGCGCCACGTTCCGGCGAATCGATCATCACCAAGCCGTGCTCCGCCAACGGCTTGTCGAACTGTGAGATCTGGTAGCCCTTCGGCAGGTCCGGATAGAAATAATTCTTGCGCGCGAAGACACTCACCTCTCGAATGCTGCACCCCAACGCCAGCGCGCCAAGCACGCCGAGGCGGACCGCCTCGGCATTCGGCACCGGAAGCGCGCCCGGGAGTCCGAGGCAGACCGGGCAGACATGCGTGTTGGGTGCATCGCCGTAGGTCGTGGCACAGCCGCAGAACATCTTGGAGCGAGTGGCGGGCTGCACATGAATCTCGAGTCCGATCACGGTTTCCCATGTCATCAGCGCACCTCCGCGACGGCGTCAACTGACGCTTCCAGCACCGACGCGACGGCGAGCATGGTCGCCTCGTCGAAAATCTTGCCGATCAGTTGACCACCCAGGGGCAGACCGTGATCGCGTCCGATGGGCACCGACATCGCCGGCACGCCAGCGAGTGATGCGGGAGCCACAAAGACGTCGGCCAGGTACATCTGGACCGGATCTGCCGTCTTTTCACCCGCCTTGAAGGCTGGCGTCGGTGTCGTCGGCGTGAAGAGCAGATCGACACCGTCGGCGAAGACCGTGGCGAAGTCATCCGCGATCAGTTTGCGCACCGTCTGGGCGCGATTGTAGTACTGATCGGAATAGCCCGC